>CP005974.1:1285628-1607035 GCA_000940995.1 Photobacterium gaetbulicola Gung47 | reverse complement strand
GTGAATCACTACCGAAGCGCAGCCCCAAGAAACCCACTACCAATGCGATGATTGACGGGAAGATGAACATACCGATCACGTGGCCGTCGAACAGGTAGTTAGCACCAAATAGCGCAACACCGGCCGCACCCGCACCACCCACGTTGTGGGACATGTTCCACAGGCCTAGGTAAGTACCACGCTTGTTGCGCGGCGTCCATTTGGTGATGGTCGAATAGCTTGACGGGCCACCGGTACTCTGGAAGAAACCACTGAGCGCGTAAAAGCCAATCATCATAAACAGGCTGGCGCTCGAGCCTCCCATGCTGACACTGAAGCCCAACATCGCAATACCGGAAAGAATCAACATGAAAGGAAGAAACTGTTTGGTGTTCTTTCCGTCGGCATAATAAGAAACGACTGTTTTACCAATACCGTAAGTAATGGAGAAGCCCAGACCGATCAAACCCAGATCTGTCATCGACAAACCGTAGGTAGAAATCATGTCGTTCTGAGCAACGTTGAAGTTTTTACGGATCAGATACATGGTCATATAGCCAATAAACACAACCAGGTAAGATTGCATAAATGGCTTGAACCACATTTTACGGCGCTCTTCTACAGGCAGATCCAGTGTTGGCTTTCTCACCTGATCAAGGAGTTTAAGCATGTGTCACCCTCAATACTTTTTCGACGTTATCTGCAGCAACTGCTGCGCGTTCTGGCTTTCTCCTGCCGAATAGGGTCTGTTGAAACCTCACAAAGCGCTGCAATCGGCACCGAGAAAGGTAAAGCTTCAACAGCCCCTACTCGCCAGTTAAGCAAACTGCAAGAAGACCATTGGCAGGCATTGTAGGGAGGCTGATAAAAGGTGGCTTGAGAACCGGACTTAGGACAGTTAGGAAAATTTCCTATTTCCAGCCAGAGGAGAGAAGAAACGTGAAAGTAGTCACAAAAAACAAGGGGGAAAAGCCCAGACTAATCTGGGCTGCTTTGTCATCAGTACAGCGGCATCTCGTCGGCAACAAATGGATTCGAGGCACGCTCACTGCCAAAGGTCGAAATCGGACCGTGACCCGGAATAAACGTCACGTCATTGCCCAATGGCCACAGTTTGCCCTTGATTGAATCAATCAGGGTCTGGTAGTCACCTTTAGGGAAGTCGGTACGGCCAATGCCTCCCTTGAACAGTACATCACCGACAAACGCCACGTTTGCCTCGCTGCTGTAGAGCACCACATGGCCTGGCGTATGGCCCGGGGTATGCAGTACCGACAATGTCTGGTTACCCACCGCAACGGTGTCGCCGTCTTCCAGCCACTGATCAGGATCGAACGCTTCGGTTAATGGAAAGCCGAACATCTCACTCTGGCGAGGCAGGCCCTGAAGCCAGAAGGCGTCTTCCTTGTGCGGCCCAACCACCGGAATACCCAATTCTTTAGCCAACGGTGCAGTGCCACCTACGTGGTCCAAGTGACCGTGGGTCAAGATCAGCTTGGTGACAGTCAGTCCCAGTTGCTGCACTTTTTCTTTCAGAAGATGGATATCACCTCCCGGATCAACCATTGCGGCTTCCTTGGTTTCATCACACCAGATGATGGAGCAGTTTTGCTGAAACGGAGTGACCGGCACAATTTCAAATTGAAGGCTCATTGATAATTCCTAGCGATTTCAGTTCTTGCCGCAGAATAGCAAAAACCGCAGTGCAGCAACAGGGGGAAAGACAGCGGACGCAAGAGACAGCAAAGCCGACAGCTACCAAGAGAGGGAGGAAGTGTCGGCTTTGAAATTATTCGGTTTGGGTTAGGGCACGCAGCTAGGCAAACTAGCCATTACCAGCGACGAACCGGTCCAGTATCTATATGGACGAACCCGCTACGTGGATAATATCCTACACCACCTAGACGCAAATCAAGTGCAGCATTGCGGATCCGTGACAGAGAGACACCTTCTAGGTTGAAGTCAATCGCTTGACCTTTCATATGATAGCTCTTTGTCGCGACACCGCCATTTTTCTGCAGTGCTTTATTGGTCGCTGGCGAGCGGTAGCCTGAAATAATCCGAACCTGGCCTTTGTGGCCCAGCCCCGCTTGGATCTCGGTGATTGCATCGAACAAACGCCGGTCCATGTTCGCGACTTCGTTGCGCCTGAAGTCACGGCAAATGTAGTTTATTTTCTGCAGCTCTTCTTTGACATACAGTTTCCCGTTGAAGAATTCACTTTCGAGCTCTTCACGGGTATGAATATTATGCAACGATATCTGACGCGCACTTCCTGCTTTGTACGGACTCGCTAATGCCCAGCTTGGCAGCAAACACGCGCCAAGCGCCACTCCGCCAGCCGCCAGAAGCTGACGGCGCTTGTAATCAATTTCAGACATAACTCAACAACAACTAACTTCTGGCCTACTCCGGGCACGATAACGCAACCCTTACCGGGATTCCTCAATGGAGAAGCAAGATAGCGTTCAGATATTGTTCAGTCAAACCTTGAAATGACAAAAACTCGGCGATCTTTCCACCAAAGATCGCCTAATTATTGACGCAAAAGCAGTTTATTCAGTGTAAAGAGATGTAAATAATTCTTGGTTTTGAGACATGGCAACGAACTTGTCATAGTCGTAAACATCGTTACGGTAATTTACCAAGCCGTCGCTATCCACCCAGGCTGTCTGGTAGATCACCTGGACCTTGACTTTGTTGGACAGCCCCACTGTCTTGGTTTTCGTACGTGACTTAAGCTCATTGACCCGCTGCTCCGGCACCCCAGAGTGATTGAGTAAAATCATCGCCAGGTTATCTGCCTGCTCTACCCTGACGCAACCAGAGCTGAACGCTCGGGTCTCTTTGGCAAACAGGCTCTTGGCGGGGGTATCATGCAAATAAATCGCATGGTCATTGGGCATGTTGAACTTGAACCTACCCAAGGCATTTTTCCTGCCCGGTTTTTGCCGCAACCGGTACGGGAACGACTTAGCATTGACGATACGCCAATCAATGGTATGGATAGGAATTTGCTCGGAACTCTGCCAGCTTCTTATCACCGCAAACCCATTACGGTGCAGGTACCCTCTGTCTCGCTGCGCCTTTGGTAAAATATCCTTGCGCATAATCGACATAGGTACATTCCAGTATGGGTTGAACACCACCGAAGACACATTGGTGGTCAGCAGTGGCGTTCTCCGGCTCGGCCGGCCTACAATCACTTTGCTATCAAGCACATGCCGATCATTAAGCCACAGGCTGAGTGCGTAATTGGGGATATTCACCACTAGTAGTGATGCGGCATCCGAAGGCCATAACCGGGTGCGCTGGGCATTGAGAGCCAGAACACGGATACGTGATCTTGGTGAGATCGCCAGCCATTGCCGAGTCTGCGGGCCGATCACCCCATCTTCCTTCAGTCCGTGGCGGCGCTGGAAGCTCTTAACCGCATTAGCCAGATCAACATTGTAGGTACGTATACCTGCAGCCCGGATCTGATCAGCCTCGAAATCCCGCAGATCGCCAAGCTGTTCAAGTATAGTGATCAGCGCATCCGGATCACGCAGCCGGGTCCCCATCCGGATGATCCCCGGTTGGTAGAACCCGGGCCAGTCACCGCTGGCCGCAGGCTCAAGGGCATCAATGGCCAGCAGCAGCCGGGTATAGTTTTCGTCGTCTGGTTTGAGGCTGTTGACATAAAACCGCAGCCGCTCTGTATCGATCGCGTTATACAGACGGGACAGGCTAGCTTGGGAAGGCACTGGCAGCTGGGGATCAACCCCGGCACCAAACAACCACCCCCGGCCATACGACGGGATCCCCTCGACGTAGCTCATGTAGGCAAACAGGGTATCGGTCGCCAGCAGATCGTACTGGCGCCAGTCATTTGCCTGTTTGTAGTGTTTTAAAAGTGAATAGCGGCGGTTGAAATCACTGCTGATATTCGATAGCACCACCATGCGTAGCTGCTGTTCAAAATCACTGGCAGTGAAGGTATCCTGCCACAGCGGGACGAAGCCGATGCTCTGGTACAAATCGGCCAGCTGATCAACATAGCGTATGGCCGCGATGTTATTGGCGACTTCATGCACCCACTGTCGGGCTTTCTTTTGCTGCAGAATATCATCCGAGAACTGCTGCTCCAGCTGATCCCTTGCAGACAAAGGCTGTACCGGCCAGGTATCTTCTTCAGCATGGTTCACCTGAGAGAAGACACACATCAGGACAAGCCCCATACGACTGAGCTTTAACATTACCAACTGACTCCTCATTGCCGTTATCATAATTATGGCAAATTGCTCTGTGACGACGGACTAAATTTAGCCGCCATTGCCAGTTAGTAATGTTTCAAATCCTGACAGTTGTCAGGATATTTGACATATTTTGCGATTATTAGAACAACAATCTACCAGCACCAATTTAGTGCAAAACCGGTAGCCCATTCATTTCAGACAATATTCCAGTGATTGTCCCACATCACCGTGCTTTATACCGACAGCATCGACTTGGGCAGATTAATTGATATAACTTTTCCGGCTCCCGTGCCGATAAGCCATTTACCGTCCTTAACACCGACGCCAGACGCATCAACCAAGATTGAGCAGTATACGGCGCATAGACCCCGATGCCCCTTTGCTGCTTGGAAATGTCAGCGGGAGCCGCCCAAAAAGCAGCCATAATCAAATTACGAGAGAATTGTGTCTTAATCATATATTCATCCATGTGAAAGCTATTTTACACCCATAAACAGCAATTGAAATGGGAATCGTTTTCATTTCCAATGTGATAACTATGGCTGTAAGAAAATGTAAATGCTTTTTCTTTACCGATGAGCTTCACCTTTCACCGGGAACAAATCAGATCGAGACAACATTATGAAAAGTAAGGCTTCCAACTTTCGCCGGTTTGTTGTAATTTCGCCGAGCACTAATTAGGAGAGTAATATGGACAAGCACGAAGAAGTCTTGATTGCCCTGCGCCAAATCATCCGAGCAATCGATCTGCATTCGCGCAAATTAAACAAGCTTGCTGGTTTAACCGGCCCCCAGCTAGTGTTGATGCGCGCAATACGCGACTCCGGCGAAGTGACTATCCGTCAGCTTTCCAACAACACCAACATGAGCCAAGCAACAGCCACAACGATTCTCGACCGGTTGGAAAAGCGTCACTTGGTGATCCGTGAGCGTAGCAAACTGGACAAGCGCAAAGTCCACGCCTACCTAACCGATGAAGGAAAAGAGCTGCTGGCAAAAGCACCACCACCGCTGCAAGAAGATTTTGTTGCCCGCTTCCACCGTTTGGAAGAATGGGAGCAATCGCTGCTGCTGTCTTCTGTACAGCGAATTTCTTCGATGATGAATGCAGAGCACCTTGATGTTGCCGCCATGCTGGAAGTTGGCAGCATTACCAAACAAGAAACTGATCGGTAAACGGTTACGAATACAGGAAACCACGATTGTTACTTGAAGGGATTGAAACGCTGCTGGTACTGGCCCAAGAGGGTACCATGAGCAAAGCAGGCAGCCGCCTGTATCTCAGCCAGAGTGCCGTCAGCAAGCGCATTGCCAAACTGGAACAGCGGATCGGAAAAAAGCTTATCGAGCCTGACGGTCGGCGTATCAAGCTGACCGCCGATGCCCGGCAGCTGATCGCTGCCGTCGAGCCCGGTTTCAAGGCCCTGAAAGGACAAATTTTCGATCAACTTGATGTCGATGATCGCACGGTTATCCATTTGGCCTGCTCTGAAACCTTGGTTGCAGGCTACCTGGCACCTTTGATGGGGGAATACATCCAGCAGGATCCTTTCCTTGCCATCAGTACCCACCATACTCCGATCATTGTCGAGCGGGTCCAGGCTGGCGATGCCGCCATCGGTTTCTGCGCCGGTCACCTGCCGCCCCAGCACGGATTGGCGGTGACCCACCTGTTTGATGAACCGTTTTCAGTGGTGAGCCACCAGCTCCTTACCCAGCCACCGAGCAAAATGTTGGTCAATGACCTGAAAAACCCGGCCAATGCCAATCAGGCCAGCTCATTGCAGAAGGCAGGGATCGTCCCCTACATGGAAATGGATTCCTATACTGCCGCCGCCCAACTTGCCCTGAGCGGTGTCGCAGCGGCTTTGGTGCCCATTTCGATCGTCAACACGCTCAACATTGCCCCTCACCACTGCCACCACTTTCCATTCTTGGATGAGTTAACGCGTCCGGTCCAACTCTGCTATCGCCCAAATAGTCTCCAGTCTCCGCGGACACGCCGGCTTATTGAAACCATTGCGGATTCTGTTCAACTAGCAATTTGATCGCCATGCCCATCGAGGTGATCACCACCATCGGCCTGATCAGCTTGCGCCCCTTGGAAATGACGACCTTGGCCCCCATTCTCGCCCCAATAAACCCGCCGACAGCCATGATAATACCGATTTCCCACACCGGCAGGCCGGCAAAGATGAAAAACAGCAGGGCCGCAAAGTTCGAGGTGAAGTTGAGGATCTTGGTTCGCGCCGTGGCTTCCACCAAACCAAACTGGGCAATGGCCACAAAGCAGATGGTATAGAGTGCCCCCGCCCCCGGTCCAAAGAAACCGTCGTAGAAGCCAATACTGGTGCCCACCACCAAGGCAAAAATGTTATCGGACAGTTTCGGCGTGCCTCCCCCTTGCCCGACCTGCGGCGCGAACAAGAAATACAGGGAAATGCACACCAGCAAAATAGGAATTAGCTGGGTCAACACCCCCGCATCGATGCGCTGGACCAGCTCGGCCCCTGTCGCGGCACCGAGAAAAGTAAAGACAATCGCATTGCGCATCTCCCCCAAACTGACCAAACCATTGCGGACAAAGTACAGCGAGGCAGAAAAGCTGCCGAATGAGCCCTGCAATTTGTTGGTTGCCAGCGCTTGGGTGGGCGGCACGCCAGCTGCCAGCAGGGCCGGGACTGTCAGCAACCCTCCCCCCCCTGCGATTGCATCGATAAATCCTGCCAGTGCTGCAACCAGGAAAAGCAGCCCCAATACGTCAAATGACAACTCCATTTGTTTATTTCTCTTCGGTTAAGTGCTTGAGTTAAGGCTCAGAAAAGTATCATTTCAGTGAGAATTCGAACAGCGAAACGACGGACCACAACCCATTCCAGTTTGGAATCGGTCATACCCAAGTCACAAAAAAACCGATGCCAGTTCCTTCACTGCGCCAGTAACAGTGGCTACTTTGCCATCGAAAGTCGTTGCTATTTTGTGCAGAATTAAGGCCTGACCTCACAGGTCTGTTAACTCAGTCCCAGTTTTGGCGTAGCCCCTATGCCGATTCGGTATCGCGAAGCAATATTTGGCATTTAACACCCCAAAACCATTTCCGCACTATACCCGCAAATATTTCAAGGTTTTATCATTTCAAACGGACAGGAAAAACTATGTTAGTAGCAATAGAGCTGTTAGTGGTATTAGGCTGCATATACTGGGGATTAAAAATGGGCGGACTCGGCGTCGGCCTAGCCGGTGGGTTGGGACTGGCGATATTGACCCTCGGCTTTGGTCTGGAGCCCAGCGCCCCCGCCGTCAATGTTATTTTGATCATCATGGCGGTGGTTACCGCAGCATCAACCATGCAGGCGGCAGGCGGGATGGATTGGCTGGTCCACCATGCCGGTAACCTGATGCGCCGCAACCCGAAATATATCTGTTTTCTGGCCCCGATGATCACTTGGCTGATGACCATCATGGCCGGTACCGGTTACACCGTGTTCTCGACCTTGCCGGTCATTTCGGAAGTCGCCAAGGAGATCGGCGTGCGCCCTTCCCGCCCGCTGGCCGGTGCGGTGGTTGCTTCACAGGTAGCGATTTCGGGCTCCCCTATCTCTGCAGCCATGGCCGCCATGATTTCGATCATGGAGCCGATCGGTGTCAGCTTCTTGGAAATCATGGCAGTTTGCCTACCTGCATCTTTTATCGCCGCGATGGTTGGTGCATTCATTGCGTCACGCCAAGGCTGTGAATTGAAAGATGATCCTGTTTACCTTACCCGCCTACAACAGGCTCAGGAGCAAAAGCAACAACAAAACATCGCCCTGGCCCCGAAAGCCAAATACTCTGTCATGCTGTTCCTTCTTGCAACCATTGCCATTGTTATCTATGCCGCTTTCCCTGTATTGCGCCCACACTTTGCCGACGGCAGCATGATGTCAACCCGTGATATCATCATTGTTTCGATGTTCGCCGTTGCTTGCTTGATGGTCCCTATGTGTAAGGTTGATCCGGAGAAGATCATCCGTACCACCACTTTCCGCTCCGGCATGAGCTCTGTCGCGGTTATCCTTGGTATTGTGACCATGGGCTCAACCATGGTGAATGCCTACCTGCCTGAAATCAAAGAGTTTGCCGGCTCCTTGCTGCAATCTTACCCGATGCTGCTGTCACTGGTGTTGTTCGGTACTTGCACCCTATTACTTTCGCAAGGCGCGACAACGCCATTGATCATTCCATTGGCATTGAGCCTACAAGTGCCACACTGGGCGATCCTGGCTTCATTCGTTGCGGTCACTGGGGTATTTGTGCTTCCGACCTACCCAACCTCGTTGGCCGCAATTGAGTTCGACTCCACAGGTTCAACGCGCATGGGCAAGAATATTTTCGACCACCCATTCCTGATGCCGGGCTTAATCGGTGTCGCGGTCTCGACAGTCTGTGGCTTCCTGCTGGCGCCTATGATTGTGTAATCCCTGCAAACCGAGCGAAGCGCCTGAGGGCGCTTCGCTGTTTGTCTATACCTGGGTTCAGCTACACCTGCTTTTCAGCATGCAACCGCAGGGCTTGCCAGACTTGCTCCCCCGCCGGGTGCAAGCGGGCCTGATAACGGTAGGCATAATAGGTGATGGGCAACCGCAGTGAGGCATCACCAACGATCGCAACCTGGCCATTTTCCAACTCTTGTTTTATCGCATAATCGGGAAGCCAGGCCACGCCTAATCCTTGCAGCGCCAGCGTTTTTAGCAGATCAGTCATGGATGAGAGGAACACGGGTTGCAAGTTCACCTGATTCCGAATCGCCTCTACTTGCCGTCCCATGTAGGAACTTGGGCTATAGGCCAACCAGGGCACTTCTTTATGGTTGGTAATTCTGAACAACGGCTTGCCCGCTCCGTCGCAGGCACACACCGGCAATAGCTCTGCCTGGCCGATTTGCAATGACTGGTATGGTGGCAGGCGCAGCAACTCATCATCGAAGGCCAACAGCAAGTCACAACCACCTTCCTGCAACTCCTCAATCGCATCATCGACATCAATCGCCTCGACACTCAATATCGGCTTGTGCTTGCCGGTCATCAATTCAGATTGAATCAACGGAACCAAGCTGGTGGCCAAGGAGTGGGCAGCCGCCACACGGACATTGTTGCCCCCCAGTTTCGACAGATCCGAGAGCTGGCCAATCCCATCCATCATCTGGTTGATCAATGTCCTTGCGGTGATCCGGAACAGCCGGCCACTGGGTGTCAGCGCTATCGGCGTCTTGCTTCTATCGATCAGCTCAGCCCCCACGGTCTGCTCCAGCGCTTTGATACGCCGGCTGAATGCCGGCTGGGTGACATTGCGTTTGTCCGCCGCCATCGAGAAGTTCCTCACTTCCGCCAACATCAGAAAATCTTCCAGCCACTTACTTTCAATATTCATATCCGTACAACATCTTTATCCCGAACCAAAGGCACCGGCAGTATAGCGAAACGCATTGCACATACAGAGCAGTTTCAAGCTATTCTGATCACAGTTTTCGCATCTAGTCATACCGATTGTGCATGACCGGCTCGGCAACGGCATTTCTCACCGCCTCAGCGCTACCCTATAGTGAACTCAGTGGAAAATACTGTAGGAACAATAAGATGAGCAGGAAATTAGGTATATTGGGCGGAATGGGGCCACTAGCCACTGTCGAGTTCATGCAAAAAATTATCGCGCAGACACCGGCCTGCAGCGATCAGCAGCATATTCCTATGCTGGTTAGTAATAACCCCCAAATTCCTGATCGTACCGCCTTCCTGATCAGCAACGGCGACGATCCCTACCCGGTCCTCAAACAGGGCATGGAGCAACTCGAACAAGCCGGGGCCGAGTGTATCGTGATGCCGTGCAATACCGCGCACTACTGGTATCCCCGCCTAAGCAACACCTGCCGGGTACACATGATCAGCATACTAGACAGTGTTGTAGACGAAGCCCAGCAGCGTGGCTACCGTAAAGTCGGTATTATGGCCACCACCGCAACCATGACAACCCGGATGTACCAGACCAAATTGGCGCAGAAGCAAATTGCGGCGGTTGCCCCAACACAGGACCAGCAGCAAGCCGTGATGGACGGGATCTATGCGGTCAAGGCCGGTAATGTCGAGCAAGGTCACCGTTTGATGAAGCCGGTGTTTGATACCCTGCTAGAACACGGTGCCGAGGCCGTTATTCTGGGCTGCACGGAAATCCCAGTTGCGCTTGCAGAAACTGTCTTCCACCAGCCACAGCAGTGCCTCGACTCACTTGATATCCTGGCCAAGGCCTGTATTGAGTGGGCCACGGCCGACACTGCCGAACTGGTTGCTTGATAGCAAGCCAAACACAATGGGCCAGCCGGAGCAAGCGGCGCTATACAAAGGACACGATGGTTTCCAGCCATTGCGGATGCTGCTCGGCAAGCAGCTTGACCGCCATTACCATAGAAACCATCACAACCAGAGGGCGTATCAATTTACGCCCCTTGGTCACCACCACCTTTGCGCCGAGCCTCGCCCCCATAAAGCCGCCAAGCGCCATCACCAAGCCAATCTCCCAAATGGGCAGACCGGCGACAATGAAAAACAGCAAGGCTGCAAAGTTGGAGGTGAAATTCAGTACCTTGGTTTTCGCCGTGGCCTCGACAATCCCGAGTTGGGCGATGACAACGAAGCAAATGGCAAACAGCGACCCTGTCCCCGGGCCGAAAAAGCCATCGTAAAAACCGATCCCGGTACCAACGGTCAAGGCAAAACCGGCCTGGCCCAGCTTGGGCTGACCACCACCGTCACCGGCTTCAGGCGCGATGAGAAAGTACAGCGCAATCGCCACCAACAAGGCCGGAATAACCATGGTTAAGGTTCCGGCATCCATATACTGGACAAGCATGGCCCCAGCAGCAGAGCCGACGAAAGTACACAAGATAGCCAGGCGCATCTCGTTGAGCTGAACCAAGCCATTGCGGACAAAATACAGGGTGGCAGAAAAACTCCCGAACGAACTTTGCAGTTTGTTGGTGGCCAGCGCCTGGGCCGGAGGGATCCCTGCTGCAAGCAAAGCGGGAACGGTCAGCATCCCTCCCCCTCCTGCGATGGCATCAATAAAGCCGGCCAGGCTAGCAACGACAAACAGGGCCCCGATAATTTCCCACGAAAATTCCATTCCACTTCCAACACAAAAATAATACACGGCAAAAGACAAACGCCCCTGGAACGACAGCTTCGCAGAGGCGGCGATAGAATACGGATTGGCCGGCAAAAGAAAAATGAAAAAACGGATACCTACCTATTCCCATTTTTTATAGGTCAGCTCGGTAACTAACTTTCATTTTCCAATTATAAAAGTCCAATTTGTCGTTATCTTACAAACATTAGTGCCAAAGGCCGATGTAAAACCAAAACAACAGACGGTTTAAGCATGGAAAATCATGGCAGATCTGCCGCGTGGATTTGGGCAAGGATACAAAATAATTATTTCCAAAAGTTGATAAATGCAGCCTCACCACCCCAACAATAATAAACGCTAAGTGATTATTTTATATTAATATTATTCTTTTATTCAATTTTCACCCATTCTGCTCCCTCTTCATCATTGCGTTGATTTAAGCATTAATACTAATAAAAAAGCGTAGCGCCCAGCCGGCGATTCCCTACAATATTCTTCCTACAACAACATTTCGTTACACCCTGTAAACAAAATTACAAAGAGTGAAGCGTTAGCCTGCTAGCCACTTCACCCCAAGCACTGGAGCAAGTATGAAGGTCAACCTATTCGCCACCTGCCTGTGCGATACCGTCAAGGCGGACGTCGCCAAAAAGAGTGTATTACTGCTGGAGCAACTCGGCTGTGAAGTCATCTTCCCAGAGCAGCAAGGCTGTTGTGGCCAACCTTCACTCAACTCTGGCTACATCCACGCCAGCAAGAATGGTATGAAAAATCTCATCACGGCCTTTGAAGCGAATGAGTACCCGATTGTTTCCCCTGCTGGCTCTTGCGTTGCCTCCATCAAACGCTACCCGGAATACCTGGCCGATGAGCCTCAGTGGGCCTTGAGGGCGCAGCAGATTGCCGACCGATTTTTTGAACTGACCCAGTTTATCGTCAACCAATTGGGCGTTACCCAGCTTGGCGCCAAGCTGGATGGCCGTGCAGTCTACCACCCGTCATGCAGCCTGATCCGCAAGCTCAATGTACGCGAGGAGCCACTCAAGTTGCTCGCACAAGTCGAAGGCCTGATCCTACAGCCGATCAACCACCAGGAAACATGCTGCGGATTCGGCGGGACGTTTTCGGTCAAGATGGCTGAAATCTCCGGTGAGATGGTCAAAGAAAAAGTTAGCCATATTAGTGCGGTCGAGCCCGACTACCTGATCGGGGCGGATATCAGCTGTCTGATCAATATCGGCGGCCGCATCAGCCGCGAGGGCAAGTCCATCAAGGTCATGCACATTGTCGATGTACTAATGAGCCGCTGAGGGAGGTCCAAACCGTGTCGATGAAAACCAGCAACACCCAATTTAAGCAGCGCATCGAAGTCCAGATGCAAGATACCTTCATGCGTGAATCCGTCGCCAATGCGCAAACCCGGATGTTTACCAACCGCCAAATCGCGGCTGACACACTCGGTAACTGGGAGCAGTGGCGCGAAATGGGGATGGAGATCCGCAACCATGTTCTGGAAAACCTGGACTACTACCTTCACCAATTAAGCGAAAGCGTCAGTCGTAACGGCGGCAAGGTGTTCTTTGCCCAAACTGCCGAAGAGGCCACCGCCTATATCGAATCCATCATCAAGGATAAGAATGCCAAGAAAGTGGTTAAATCCAAATCCATGGTGACCGAGGAGATCAGCCTCAATGCGATGATTGAGCGCAACGGCTGTGACGTTGTCGAGACCGATCTCGGCGAATACATACTGCAAGTTGACGACTACGATGCCCCATCGCATATCGTGGTACCGGCACTGCATAAGAACCGCTACCAGATCCGTGATATTTTCCGCGATAAAATCGGCTACCAGGGCAGTGAGGAGCCTGAAGCTCTGACCCGTTACGTGCGGGAGTATATTCGCCACGACTTCCTGCAAGCCGACATCGGGATCACCGGCTGTAATTTTGCCGTCGCCGAATCCGGCACAGTGACCCTGGTTACCAATGAGGGGAACGCCCGGCTCGCTACCAGCCTGCCCAAAACCCATATTGCGGTCATGGGCATGGAGCGCATCGTGCCCACCTTTGAAGAGCTGGATATTGTGATCAGCCTGCTCTGCCGCAGTGCCGTCGGCCTTCCGCTAACCGGTTACGTAACGGCGCTGACCGGCCCGCGAGAAAACGACCAGCTAGACGGTCCGGAAGAGTTCCATTTAGTCATCGTCGATAATGGTCGCTCTGATATCTTAGGCTCAGAATTTAAAGATATCCTGCGCTGCGTGCGCTGTGCGGCTTGCGTCAACACCTGCCCAGCCTACCGCCATATCGGGGGGCAATCCTACGGGTCGATCTATTCCGGGCCGATTGGTGCAGTGCTGTCGCCTCTGCTCGGCGGGTATGAAGACTTCAAGGAGCTACCCTATGCCTGCAGCCTGTGCCGGGCATGCCATGATGTCTGCCCGGTCAAGATCCCGTTATCTGACCTGCTGCTCAAGCACCGCCAAAAAATGGCCGAGCAGGGCCTGACCCCGCTCTCAGAACGTTTGAGCGTGGCAACGTTCAATATCATCAATGCGCGGCCATTGCTGTGGGATAAAACCGTGAAGGTCGGTGCCACCCTGGCCAGCGGCTTGATCCGCAAGGGCAAACTACCACTGCAGGTCGGCGCGATCGGTGAGTGGGCACAAGCAAGGGATCTGCCCCAGCCTGACGGCCCATCGTTTCGTAGCTGGTTTAAAAACAGACAATCTACCCCGGAGTCTTGAACATGAGCGACATCATCAACCGCGAACGCTTTCTCGACAACATCGCCGCCAAGCTGGGGCGTCCGCGACAAACGACACCTGTTGAGCGTCCGCCGCTGCGCTATGCGTGCCACCACGAAATCATGGCAGGAAAAAGCAGCGACGAACTCAAACAGATACTGATTGACTATACCCGCAAGGCTCTGGGCGCCCAGGTCTTAGTCACAACCCAGGCGGGACTGACCGAATCATTGCGCCAAGTTTGCGCCGGTTACTGTAATGACGAAACGGCAGCCAGCCCTTCCCGGGCCCCCAGCGAAACTTTGGTGTCCGCCGATACGCGGCTACTGGCACTGTTTGACCCCGAGCAGCTCGATACGAACGACCATAGGGTCCATGTCTGGGATCCCCAGCGAGGCTATGGACCGAATATCGAGATCGCCGAACGGGCAAAGGTGGGGATCGTCTATGCCGAGCAGGCACTGGCCGAATCGGGGACCATGGTGCTCTACAGCCAACCGGCACAAGGCCGGGCGATCAGCTTGCTGCCTGAAGCCTCGGTGTTTGTCGTGCCCAAAAGCGCACTGGTCGCCCGCTTGACTCAGGCCACTGCCGAGCTGCACAGAAAAGCCCAGCAGGGAGAGCGGCTGCCTTCGTGTGTGAACTTTGTCTCCGGGCCGAGCTCCACTGCCGATATTGAGCTGATCAAGGTGGTTGGTGTTCATGGCCCGATCCATGCCACCTACGTGATCATTGACGATCTCTAGCCGGTATTTGCAGCGTTATCGCTGGCTCTGAGAGGACTTCGGGGGAAGGGCGTGTTGCGACGCCCTTTATACTGATAATCAGGTAGTCAGGTAGTCAGGTAGTCAGGTAGTCAGGTAGTCAGGTACGGTTACGGCACATCTCTGCGGGGAATGACAGCTGAACCATAACATGGCGCTTGAACAACTCATCATAGTCTTGATCGTCCAAGGCTTTTTGCATGCATTGCAACCACATATCCTTCTCTGCCACCCCTATCGCCAAATGACGGTGGGCCCCTGGCAGGTTCAACATACCGAATTTCTCTTCATAACGCGCAGGACCGCCGAACCAGCCCACCAGAAACGTCGTCAGCTTATCGATCGACTCGCTGAGATCATCATCATGCATCTGACGTACTGTCCTTGCTTGCGGCCAGCTATCCATATGATGGTAAAAGGACTCCACCAAAGCCCGAATGCCTTCTTCACCGCCTGCGGCCCTGAAGGCATTCTCCCCTACCGTGTAATCCGGCGCTGTTCTTTCTCGTACGCTGTAATCATTGGGTCTGTAAGGCTTCATCTCTATCTACAACCATCGGCTAAAACTTGGACATATATCAATAGGTCATTATACGGCAGATTTCCCGGTTGGCGCTGCGCGAGCTATCACAAACGAAGACTGAGTCGAGAGCCTCGTCGCAAGGTCTCAGCAAAAGGTAGCCAAAGGTTCCACAGTACCAGGATGACACGACAACGCCTGAAGGCACCGGGGTATACCTTCAGGCGTTGTCACAATACTCCCACCGGAAACCTATGGACCCAACGAGCCACCGCCACGCCGGTCAGGACTCATAAATCGGCCCACCGAATGCGGTTACCGGCGGTACCTCGCCTTTGAATTTCTCGATATCCACCACCACAGTATTGGCACTGGTCGCCTGGGCCAACTCGGAGGAGCCGACATCCATGGTCAGGGTATTCGGGTCGCCATAGGTATCAATCGCCCCGAGCTTCTCGTTGAGCGGGCCATACCAGGCTCCTTCATGGATCCGGATCACCCCCTGGGGGTAATCGCCTGATACCACCGCCCCGGCCAATAGCTGGCCGCGATCATTGAAGACCCTCACCAAGTCACCGTCATTAATTCCCCTGGCTTTCGCATCTTCCGGACTGATATAGACCGGCTCGCGATCCTGAACGGTATAGGTCGCCCGGTACTCATCCGACTCACACATCTGTGAATGCAACCGCTGATCAGGGTGGCACGACTGCAACCAGAGCGGATACTTGTCGGATCCCGGCCCACCGTGCGAGCGCTCGGCTTTTTCAAACCACATTGGGTGCCCCTGGCAGTGCTCGTAGTTATAACTGGCAATTTTTCGGCTGTAGATTTCGATAAACCCGGATGGCGTGCCCAGCGGGTTGATTTCAGGATCTTCGCGAAAATCGGCATGGCGGACAAAGTTCTTGCCTTCGCCAAAGTCAACCCAGCCGGCCTGGCCCACCTCCCAGAACTCGTCGAATTCCGGCATCTCAAAATTGGCTTTGTTGGCTTCACGACACTCATCATAGAGCGAGCGCACCCACTCCATTTCATCCATACCGCGGGTATATTCCTTGTTGCGGCCGAAACGCCGGCAGAAATCGGTGAAGATATCAAAGTCGGTTCGCGACTGGTAAAGCGGATCAACCAGTTTGTGCATCGCCAGGACACCGGTGCCCGAATAGGCTCCGTACAGGTCGATGTCGTTGCGCTCGAACTGGGTACAAGCTGGCAGCACAATATCAGAGAACCGGCAGGTTGCGGTCCAGGCAAAATCAATCGTCACCACAGTCTGCAGCTTCTGGAAAGCTGTTTTCATCCGGTTACGGTCCTGGTGATGGTGCCAGGGGTTACAGCCGCTGACTACCAGCATCTTGGTATCAGGTAACACCACTTTCGACCCGTTGTAGTTGATTTCCTTGCCCGGCTCGAGAATCGCATCGACCCAGCGGGCAACCGGAATCGTCCGGCTATAACCTTTAAAATCAGTATTGTCCCATTTCGGTTTCTTACCCTCATCAACATTGCGCGGGAAACCGCCAGGGCCTGCGGCTCCGGTTGGTGGGATCCCCACCCCACTGTAGTGGTGTGAATAAGAAATACCGCCACCGGGTAAGCCAATTTGGCCCAGCATTGTCGCGATAACAGCCCCCATCCAGTATGGCTGCTCGCCGTGCTGTTGGCGCTGCACCGCCCAGCCGAAGATCAACTGGGTACGGTCCTTCGCCAACAGACGGGCAAACTCACGGATCTCCTCGGCCTTGACGCCACAGATAGGTTCCGCCCATTCTGGGGTTTTCTCGACTTTGTCCTTGGCTTCGCCCAGTACGTAAGGCATAAACTCATCAAAGCCGAGGGCATAGGTTTCGATAAAGGCCTTATCGTAGAGCTCTTCCTTGTACAAGGTATGGGCGATGGCCAGCATAAAAGGCACATCCGTTTGCGGGTTCACGTAGAGCTGATCGCACCCCAGGTAATTCTGGCTTTTCGACTTCACCGGATCGACCGAGATCACTTTGATCTCGCCCTTGGCCACCTTGTCCCTAAGCTGCTCGTAATACATGTAGGAGTCGTGGGTCTCGCACTGCCAGCCGACCTGGGTATTCTTCAGCGGATCATTGGCCCACAAGATCACCGTTTTGCTGTTTGCCAAGATATCAGGCCAGGATGTGCCCTGGGCATAGACCTCGGTCGAGCCCAGCACGTACGGCATGATCGTCTGGCCAGCACCGGTCGAATAGTCCCCAACTTTGGTCATGAAGTTACCGTGCATCCCAACGGCCCGTTGCATATGGTTACCACAGCTATGGAACTGGCCGGTTTGCCGCCAGCCCGTCATCCCTGCATGCAGTGCCCATGGCCCATAATCCTTTTGGATCCGTTCCAGCTCGTTGTAAAAGATATCCAGCGCTTCGTCCCAAGTCACCCGGACAAAACGGTTGTTGCCCCGGGTATCCCCGCTGTACTTGTGCTTCTTGAGCCAATCTAGGCGGATCATCGGATACCGGACTCGGGAAGGATTGTAGATAATCCCCTTGATCCCATTGATCATATCTGTCGGGTATTTATCACGCTCCAGTGGCTTGATCTCAACAACCTTACCGTTGTAGATCTTGGCGCGAAATGCCCCCCAATGGGAGCCCGTGGTTTTCCAAACCCCATCAGCCGAATACGGTGAGGACACCTCTTCGGCAGCACGGGCAACAGAAGTCAGTAGACTCGGACCGATGACCCCTACCGCGCTCGTGGTAACCAGCCCGGATAAAAATTGACGACGACTCAGAGACATGTTCTTACCTCGCTTCGTTTCTTTTAATGGCCGGCATCAGAAAAGTCTGATGAGTGTTTCTGTAGGTATTTCAGCACCAGGGCTTCACTATCACGGTCGAGGTTGACGAATGCCAACATCCCGTTGAACATGCCCGGCCAAGTGTTCGCATCGAAGTGATTTTCGGCTGGCTGGGTATGGCAAATACTGCAGTTGTTATTGTAGGCTGGCCTTGCCTCGGCCCAGATCTCTTCCACATCATCAAGCAGTGACTCTTTCGGCATCCACAGTTTCGCTGTGACCCGCTGCCAGCCCAAGCCTGTTAATTCGTCTTCTTTTTCTTCAAATTTCTCAACCAGGGTATCACTGAGCGCAGCATCTTTGCTCAGGGCCGCCGTCGGGATATTCAGGCCGAAGTCCTCGTTGATCACCCGGCCAAAACCTTTGGTTTTACGCCAACCAGAGATCTCAACCTGCACCGCATTGTCTTTGACCTGCACCACCTTCACCTCGGAGGCCGGGTTGAGCTGACCGCCATCAATGGTCAGGGCTTCGTCTTCATACATTGGCAGGTAACGGACACTGAAGTAGCTCTCCCCTTCCTTGAAGGAGGTGTTGCCCGCTTTCTGGACCAGCTGCTGGACCATGCCGCCCGAGAGTTCCATGTTGCCCGGCAGCTCATGAGCAATCCCCTTATGGCAATCCATACAGCTCTGATCCCGCTCAGCAGCCTGCTGCATCTGTGTACGGGCAAGATCCGACATTTCGTCCCAGTTCATACTGTCGTAGTTGTGGCAGTTTTTACATTCCAGCGACCCGTTGGCAGAAAAACGTTCCCATTCGTGATTAGCCAGCTCAAGCCGCTTTTCGAGAAATTTCTCACGGGTATTGATCGTTCCGAAAATTGCGCCGTATACCTCTTTGCTGGCCTGCATTTTACGGGCAATTTTATCGGTCCAATTATGGGGGACATGGCAATCTGGGCAAGTGGCCCTGACACCAGAGTGATTTGACCAGTGGACAGTTTGCTGTAGTTCCTCGTAGACGTTGTCACGCATCTCGTGGCAACCAATACAGAATTTCTCAGTATTGGTCATTTCAAGGGCTGTATTGAAGCCCCCCCAGAAAATGATCCCTGCCAGGAATCCGCCGAGCGTCAATACGCCCAAGCTAATATGTACTGCTGGACGCCAAAATGTCGCCCACAGCTTTTTCAAAGCATTCATCATAGTGCTCTACCTATACCTTCGCAGCTTTACTCTGGCGTTCATATCTCGGCAATAGAAATTACCCATGGCCAGGAGGCCCAAGGAAAAACACTTGCATCGCCCACACGATAAAGCCATAACCTCCTACGATGGCGACGGCTAGAATGGGAAATAGGAAAATGGTGATAAACAAAAAAGAGCGCCATTCATACTTGGCTTTCTCTTTATCACTGACGGGTTCCGGGTTGCTCATTGCTTCTTTCCTTTTACCTATCTTGTTATTTTTGCTCTCAAGTAGGCAGTTGCCAAATACCAGCATTGATAAGTAGTTGAACTATAGGTTGTGCAGGAAAAAAGGTTGATCAAGTACTTATGCAGGTTGGTATCACTCTTAAGAGCTAATTCCTGTAAGTATAGTTAAGGATTGAAACTGGACTGGAAGTTGTTATGACGTCGTTAGCGGGAGGCTCGGCTGGTGTACTGCTTTTTGAAAACAAAAAAGGTGCCCATCGGCACCTTTTATAGTGTTTTCAAATTTTTCAGCAAATTACAGGGAAGCGCTATAGATTGTCTGGTTCTGCTGGTACAGCTTCAAACGCTGCTCGAAGTTTGCATAGCGCTGGCCGTTTGATTCATCCAGTTTGCCAATTGCCGTTTCTTGAGCTTCAACGGCACGGCGGAACTCACCACATGCAGCATAAGCGGCGGCCAGGTTATCATAGTCGCCCGCATCCCCGGTGCCATTGCGGCTTAGCACCTGCTTCGCCAACTTCAGCGCACGCTCGCCATCACGCATACGATCATCGGAGCAAGTGGCATACAGCCATACAAGGTTACGCTTTGACTCTAGGGAGCCGCCGTTGGCCGCTTCGTTGAACCACTTGATGGCATTGCCGCAGTCAACCGAACCGGTTGCGCCTGACGCATAGTACATACCCAGTTCAACCATTGCCGGCACATCACCCTCATTGGCCGCTTCGGTGTACCAGCGTACTGCCTGCTCGTGATCACGTGGCAGCACTTCACCTTTCTTGAACAGATCGCCAATCAGAGTCTTGACCTCTGGCATATCTACTGCTGCTTTTTCCAGCCAGTACATGCCTTTCAGCGGATCAGCCTGCAAGCCGTTACTGCCTTCAAGGTAAGCACGTCCGAGGAACAGCTGCATGTTTTTGTCGCCCTGCTCAGCTTCAAGTTCTACGTAGTTCAAGGTTGAAAGCAGGTGGTGCTCGGGAGAAGTCGTAACCGAAGCATGGGCAGTTGTTGCACCGAAAGCAACTAGGCCGAAAATGGCACCGAATACAATTTTTTTCAGGGTCATGGTAGCTGGCATATCTCGGTCTCTTTCAAAGCATTTGCGGTTGTTGGGTAGGAAATTTAAAGAAGCAGCGGTCAAAAAACAACCAAAAAAGACCAGGCAATGGAGACCAGAAATGAGGACATTGGCGGTTAATATTATTGCTGTCAGCCACTTATCGCTTACAAGAAAATATAGCCCAGAATCAAAAATGAGAGATAGATCCGATTTACATCCGCTATAGGGTACGGTTATTAGCTGAATATAGGCTGGATAGCAGAACAATATGTCGCCAGGTTACACCTGTGCACAAAGAAAAGCAGCCAGGCTGATACCTGGCTGCAGTTCGAACGTATTACTGTTTGTGGCTAAAGGTTGCGGTAATGCTGATCACCGGCGCTGATATACTGGTTTTCGTATTTGGAATAGTCACCGTCGAGATCAATATCCAGGTCGATTTCGTTTGGCAGATCCATCAGAGCATCACATACCAACACCACGTCATAGTTACCTTCCGGCACATAATTCATCTCATAGGTACCATCATCCCCCACCTTGGCGGTTTTGACCGGAGGATAGTCTGATCCCAAATCACCATACTCCGGTGAATCGGCTTCATAGAGGTAAACATACGCATCTTTGACCGACGTTGCGCACGATGAGACATCGATATCACCGAACAGCGACCCAGCAGTGATATTGTCTACCACCTTGAAGCCTTCATTCTTCAGATAATATGCCTGCTCAATCAGCTGGATCATGCTGCGAAGATCCAGTGTCATAGTAAAGGTAGTCGGTACCTCAATGTTGATATCCAACCCGTCGAACTTGAGATCATCGACAATATCCATCTTCGTCTTATCGACTGGGTTACCGACATAGGAGTAAGGCGTATCTAAGAAATCACCGTAGCTGCCCTGCAGGATGGAAAGCGCCATGCTGGTGTATTCGCCCACCGGCAGCAGCTGCTCTGAAATCAGGTTGACCAAGTCTACCCCTGTCACATCATACAGGTCGATCACGATAAATTTTGGATAGCCGTCGTTATCCACAGGGATTTCCGAATCTGCCGGTATACACTGGGTAGAGTTAACCCCATAGGGATCACTCATGCTCTTGGTTGTCCATTCCACAATCGTCCCTGCCAAGTCCATCACCTGTACGGCATCAATTGCCACGCACGCCTGAAGATCATCTGCCCCCTTGGGCACTTCATTAGGCGGCGTGGACACATCCACCGAAACTGGCACTGAACCGTCATCCTGATTTGCTGCCGGATCACTGTTTAATGACGAGGCAGCCCCATCGGAATCACTACACCCGGCCACAATGAGCGTGGCGAGCACTGGAAATATTGCTTTTTTCATGTCATCACCCCTACGACAAATAAAAATTGGCCTGTACCAAACCAATATGCTGGCCGCTTAGTGTTTGGTTATGTATTTTTATGCCAAGCCAAAACAAAGCGAGTTCATCGCAGTGTGCTGCTTTGTTCAGGCTGGCAAGTGGCCGAATCTGACAGTTAAAATTTTAGGCGGATATAAAAGGGCAAAAAATTTATCGTTAGGGTAATTAAGTAATGAGAAAAAGTTCTTATGTTCAAGACGAAAAAAGCCGGTCACAGGACCGGCTTTAGTCAATCAGGAACTGCAGATTCGCGGTTACACCGGATCCAATTCCAACATGGTCTGGATATTAGCAGGAGCCTTAGACTCCTGGCCGAAGCCTCGCAGACCAACCACATGCACGTGCTCGCGATCTTTGAAGATCTTACGCACCAGCTTGTAGGTGGTGCCCTTCTCTGGGCTGATATTCTCCGGTGCAGCGATAAGAAGCTGCATATCCAAACGGTCACACAGCTCGAACAGCGTTGCAATCGACTTACCATCCAGTCGTGCGGCCTCATCAAGGAACAGCAGGCGACATGGGATGATATCTTTACCGCGCAGGCGACGAGATTCTTCTTCCCAGCTCTGAACAACCATCAACAGGATTGCTTGGCCGGTACCGATCGCCTCACCGGTTGACAGCGCACCCGACTCAGCCTGCAGCCAGCCGTCGGTACCACGGTTAACTTCAATGCTCAGCTCAAGGTAGTTACGGTAGTCCAACAACTCCTCGCCCATCACCTGCGGCGAACGCTGGCCGACATCAATATGCGGGTTCAGGCGCTGGAACAGCTTAGCAATCGCTTCGGAGAACGACAGGCGGTGGTTACCGAACAGATCCTGATGCTGATCCTGCTGGTCGGCAAGGCCAGTTAGCAGCTGCTCGTGGGTTTCACGTACCTTCACATTCAGGCGCACGCCCTGGACCTGGCCAAAGCTGATATTCTGCAGACCCTGGTTGAGCATACGGATACGGTTCTGCTCGCGCTGGATAGTCTTGCGAATAATGTTCGCTACCGAGTCAGAGCTGATCGCCAGACGTTGTTCACGGGCAGTTAGCTCTTCGCTCAGGCGAGCCAACTCTACTTCCATCTCTTCGATGGCTTCTACTGGATCATCAGTACGAATGATGTCGTGACGAATACGCTCGCGCAGGTGCTGGTAAACCGCGATGTAGAACAGTACTTTGCGCTCTGGACGAGAGACATCTTCCGATGCCCGCAGCGCGTCACGCAGGTTCTCGTTATCCGCAACCGCCAAACGAAGCGCCCCCAGGGACTTATCCGATAGCGAACGCAGTTCATCGGCAGACATGTAAGCCATTTCACGGCGGTGCAGGCGACGTTCAACATCACTTTCGCGCGCCAGGCGCAGTACCGCACACCAGCCGGCTTTGGCGGTAACCACCAGCTTACGGATCTCCTGGTATTCTTTGCCCACTTTGCGTAGGCGTTTCACCAAGCCTTTCATTTCCAGCTCGACAGAGGTGATACCTTTCTCTAGCTGGCTGCGACGAGTACGCGAGGTGTGTAGACGCTCGTTCAACTCATCTCGGCGCAAGCGGGCGCGCTCTTCGGCTTCTACATCGGCGCGAACACCCAACTCCTGAAGCTCACGCTCAAACTCCTGAACCGTTTCCAGTTTCGCCTGGTGCGAGCTCTTGAGCGACGCCAACAGCTGGTTGTACTGGTTCGCTTGTGAACGCGTCTGTTTCAGGGCATCGCGACAGCGATTACGCTCACGCTCAGCCGAGGCCAGCTTGGCTTTCAGCTGCTCATTAAGCTCAGAGCTCTTGCTGAGCATGTCGATGGAATCAGCATAGCCAAAGTGGTGGCGGCGCTCTGCCAAGTCGGCAACAGCGAAGATCTTCGCTTTCAGTGCTTGAAGCTGCTTGTCGGCATCATCGTAGCTGATCTGCAAGGCATCAAACTGCTGCGGATCAGCATCCAGCGCCGTAACCAGTGACTCTAGCTCAGCAATCGCTTTACCGTGGCGGTTAAGGTACTGGCGGGCTTCATCCAGCTGCGACAGCTGCTGCTGCACTTCTTCAAAGCGTGCCTGTAGGGTGTCATCTTCCAGCAGGTTTACCAGCGGGTTGATTTTGCCCAATAGGCCAAGTGCTTCGCGGGCAGCTGTTAGCTGGCTGCGCTGTTGCTGCTCTTGAGCCTGTGACTCAGAAAGCTGGCGGCTTAGCTGATTACGCTTGTCACGGGCCACTTTCAGCGCCGCTTCTGGATCATCGCTAAAGGCCACGGCCATGTGGGTTGCGACAAAGCTGTTGAAACTCTGGTATAGGCGCTGGAGCTTCTGCGAATCAAAGGACGCCTTGGCGTGCTCTTCAATCAGCTGCTCACGCTCTTCACGCAAATGTTCAAGGCGCTGCTCACGCGCGGCACGGCCGAACAGCGGCACTTTCGGGAAGCGAGAGTATCGCAGCTGGCGATCGTTAAGGTGAACGCAAACCGCTTCTTCCAGCTCATCAACATCAAAACCACTGTCGTCGAATGAATCTGCATCACCTTCGATGATGTATAAATCATCCGGGCAGTCATCCAGCGCCACCAGTTTGTCTTTGATGCCTTTTAGATCCGGTACCACAATAGCGTGACGGGCCGGGCCATACATGGCACTGAAGTAAGGAGCATCGGCCAGGGTGATGTCGTCGTAAATCTCCGACAACAGGCTGCCACCCAAGGTATCTGCCAGTGCACGCAAGCGTGAATCATCACTACCGCCTGGCTGAGCCAAACGTTCGATATCCAACTCGATCTGCTGCTTGCGGGCGGCCAGCTTGTCACGGGTCGCAGACGCTTCACGCTCTTTGTCCAGAGTCAGCTGCATCGCTTCCATCACCGCCTGGCTATCGTAAAGCTCACGCTCCGATTGCTCAGACAGCTTTTCCAATGCATCAGAGGCGGCAATCCACGCCGGGGCTGCCGCTTCCAGAGCCGAGATCTGACTGGTCAGCTGCTGCTCCTGCCGGCGCATGTCATTGCGCTGCTCGACCAGGATTTCCTGCTGTTGCTCCAGCTCTTCCAGCGTCGCCTCGTGGCGAGCCTGCTCTTCAGCCAGTGCCAGCTCGCCGTCAAGCTCAACCGCAAAGCGCTTGGCATAGGTTTCAGCCAGTTCTGTCGCTTGGCGCTGGTTACGAACTGCACGCTCCAGGTCACGATATTGGGCTTTTAGCTGGTCGCTGCGCTCGGTAATCGCTCCTAGCTGTCGCGCTTTGGCAATCAATTCACGGGCTTTGCTCCCCGCTTCTGAACGCTCGATTGAGCCAGCTATCGTGGTAACAATCTGCAGGCCTTTTTCAAACTGCTGTGCCGCCGCCGATGACATATCCAGTCGGTGCTTGAGGGCCAACAATGCCGTGGTTTGGGTTTCCTGATCCTGCTTCAACTGAGCAAGGTAAGGGACTGCCTGATCGGCCAGCATCTGGTGCTCACCTGTGATATCACGGGCTTTTTCCAGCGCCTGTACTGCCTGCTGGTATTGCAGAGCACGTGTCTGCTGCATATCCAGCGCCTGCTGGTAATCTGCCAGCTGGGTTTTCAGACTATCAACTTCTTCTTCTGTCAGTAGCGCCTGCTCTTCTGCCATGGCAAGTTGTTCAGCGGCTTCTTCGACCACCATCACTTGCTCTTCAAGGCGTTCGGTCAGCTCTTCGAGATCTTCACGATAGCGTTCGATCTTCTCCTGCTGGCGCACTGCGGTTTGGACCAGTTGCAGGTGATCAGAAGCGGCCTGGTGATCCTGCTCCAGCGCCCCTTCGCGCTCGGTCAGTTCATCCAGCTCAGCTGTCATGTTGGTCAGAGAGGCCTGCTGATCATCCAAGCTCTTGCGCGACCCCATCAGTTCACCGCGCAAGCCCAGTGTTTTTTCCAGCTTCTGGCGACGTTCGTTGGCATGGCGCATGTAGTCTGCCGCCACGTAGTTGGTCGCTTCGGTGATCAAGTGCTTGAACAGATCACGGTCGCTCTGGGTCAGCTTGATCGCCTCCAGCGTCATGCGGTTTTCACGCAGTGCCGCTTCCATATCCTGGAACGCTTTCTTCACGCCGCTGTTGTGCGGCAGCAGGTAGTCACGCAGCGAGCGGGTGATCGCACTGGAAATACCACCGTAGAGCGAGGCTTCAATCAGACGGTAGAATTTAGAGCGGTCGGTGCTGTTGCGCAGTTTCTTCGGCAACACACCGAATTCGAACATCTGCACATGGTAGTCAGTCACCGAGTTGAAGGCCTTAAACATTACGCCTTCATATTCGCTGCCGACCAGCTCTTTCACTTCGTTAATTTGACGTACACGCGCCTGGTTATCAGACAGTGTTTCGACCAAGATTTCGGTCGGTTTAACATGTGATGGCAAACCCTGGATAATAAATGGCTTGATATCCACCTTCTTGTCACGGCCAGCAACCTGCTGCAGTTTCACTGCAAAAATGATGCGCTGGTTCTTCGAGTTCACCACATCCAGTGCCGAGTAACAGGTACCCGGTTTCAGCTTACCGTGCAGACCTTTGTCACGAGAGGCATTGGAGCTCCCCGCTTCGGTGGTATTACGGAAATGAAGCAGGCTCTGATCCGGAATAAGGGAGGTAATAAATGCCGCCATGGTGGTCGACTTACCAGCACCGTTACCGCCAGACAGCGTGGTTACCAGGTTATCGATATCGAATGTACGGGCAAAGAAGCCATTCCAGTTGACCATGGTCAACGATTGATACTTACCGCGTTCCATTAGGCCTCACCCTCCAAACCGGCTTTGTCTAACTCTTGTTCTTGTGTTTCATCAGCTTCTTGCAACAAGCTTGACTGGCTTGGCTCCTGCTGATGAACAACCACTGCTTCACCATCACGAATCAAGCGGATTTGCGCTTCACGCACATCATCGCCGACACGAACATCAGCACCGAATCGGAATACCGCTTCGCTGATGCGGAATTTACCGTTTTCACCGATCGGGATAATCATGCCAAGGCGGCGCAGACGACGCAGAGAGGTCTTGGTCTTGTCGAACAGTTTTTCGCGGTCAAGATCAGAACCTGTTGCACGATGAGTCACCAGCTTCATCAGCTTCTTCTCATCGGCTAACTGCATCAGTTCGTCGAACAGTTCTTGGTTAGTGAAGATCCCTTCGTGCGCCAAACGCTCCGGGCTGAGGTAAAGGAAACACAGTACCTTGCCCACCAGCATATCGAGTTCGGTCAGCACCGATCGACTGATTAATGATGTCGAGCGCGGACGCAGGTAAAAGAACCCCTCCGGCGCACGCACCAATTCGGCGTTATAGCGCTTGTAAAACATCACCAGCTCCTGCTCGAACTCAATCAGCAGGGCGTGGTTGTCCAAATCTTCGCTGGAGATATGACGACCAGAACGAAGGGCGTTGTCCAGTGCCGGGAAAAGCGGATTGGCAATCGCCTTGGCCAGCTTTTCAGGCATAAATTCTTCAATATTTGTCAATGACATTTGCTTGTACCTTGGCTCCATAGTCATTAATAGCTTCCCAATCAGGCTGGATGGCATTGAAGTCCGACTCGGAATAACCCAGTCGTACAGCCTGATCAATCACCAGACGCGCCATATCAAAATGCTGCGCGTGAGGGTGCTGAGCCAAATAATCTTTAAGAAGCAAACTCAAGTTAATTGCAGCGCCGGTCTCTTTGTGGGCCTGCAACATTGCGGCAATTTGTTCCGCCAGCTGATCATTGACCAGATCCAGCTCTTCAAATTCCATCTCTTCCGGTACGATACCGGTCACTTCGTCATCACGCAGGACCAAGGCCTCATCACGCATGTCGAGCAAGCGCTCGGCATCGGCGTAAGTCAGCATCCACGGCGCGTCGAAGTAGTCTTTCACCGACTGGCGCAAGCGCTGACTGAAGGCGCGGTTCTTGTCCATGTCGATCGCAGTACGAATGAACTTGTGGACATGGCGGTCATAGCCAATCCACAGGTCAATCGCCTGCTGTCCCCAGTTGATGATGCGGTCCAACTTGGCTTGCAAGTTAAATACCATGGCATCAACAAACTCCAGATCCGGGTTACCCTGAATTTCTTCCTGGATAATCAACAGCTGGGTTTGCAACTGGTCACCCGCCGCCTGCAAGGTATCCTGCAGCTCTCGCAGGGTGCTCGAGGTTTCGTTCAACAGGGTTTCACAGCTGCTGATCGCCGCGCGCCAATCCTGGTTCAGCAGTTCGGCAATATCTTGCTTCACCTGTTGCTGCTGCTCGTCCATGGTGCGTTGGTTGAGATCGATACGGTCAAAGATCTCGGCCACTGAATATTTCAGCACCGCATGAACGTTCTGGCGCCAGTGTCTCTCGTCGCCGCCTTCCTGCGCTGCCGTGGCGGCCTTGTTAATTTCATCAGCAACCATGGCAAGCTGAATGGAAAGCTTGAGCGTTGAATACTCGCGGTGACGGGCATAATAATCGGTGATCCCCAGTGCCAGCGGGCTCAGACGGTAGATACTCGCACCGTCGGTGACCTCACTGGTAAAGCGGGAAATCAAGCGTTGGCGAACCAACTCATTAATGGCGTTGTTGGCACGGAAGGCCACGGTTTCCGGTGTCTGCTCGAACATATCGCTGACAATGCGAAACGCATCGATCAGTTCACCTTCCCCTAATTCTTCATCAAAACGATCGCCGCTCAATACAGCAATCGCCAACAGAAACGCCAGCCGCTCGGTTGGCAGGTTAAGCTCAAACTCATGCTGCTTAACCCAACTGACCAACTCGGGAACGGTCTGGGTTACTTCACTCATCCGTTGTCCTTATTGCTTTTGTTTTTCAACGTCTCTGGGCCTGCTAACGGCTTTTGGGCGTAAACATGAATATATCGGCCCAGGGACAAATAAGGCTCCTGGCGGCAAAGTTTTTGCTCCATCGCCAGTACCTGTTCAAAACTGTAATCCCCGACCATCGTTGTCTGCATATAGTCGTGGAATGTTCGTACTCCGGTTTTACCAAGAATGTTAAAACCTGCGTTTTCTAACCAGCTATATACCTCATCAGGTTTGATCCCGTGCAGAGGTTGAAGTTTGAAGCGCTTTCTATGCGGCATCCCCTCTTCGATATGAGTCAGGTTGCCACAAATCAAGTTCTTAAACAGCAGGCCATTATAGTTGTAGAACATAATGGAGATAATACCGCCTGGTCTTACCTGCTCAAGAAGATATTCCAGTGCCGCCTGCGGATCGGCCAGCCATTCCATGACAGCATGGAACAACACCAGATCAACCTGGCTGTCCAGATGCTCCCCGATCGCCTGCACCGGGCTGTGCACCAGACGATACTGCTCAAGCAGGCCGTTTTTAGCAATATCTTGCTCTGCGAGCTTGAGCATTTCGCTAGAAAGATCACACAACGTGACGTGATGTCCTAGCTCTGCCACTTTCTGTGACAGTTGGCCCACACCCCCACCAGCATCGAGTAAATGCAGCGGTTTATCACTCTTCAGTAGGGCTAAAATTTGCTCAAGATCTTCCCAAACAACCGTTTGGCGGATCTGGCCTTTGCCAGTTCCGTAAATATTTTTTGCAAATTTTTGCGCTAAGTCGTCAAAATTTCGATCTTCGATCACGTCAGCTTTACGTTATGATAGCGGTTCTAAAAATGTGGCTTATTTTCTCACAAGCGATAAAGGAATAAAGGCTTGTGGTGCTTTTTCGAGCTCAACTGCTGATTTTTCGGACTACATTGCATGTTTGAACTAAAAAAAATTGTCTCTGCTTTACTAATGCCCCTGCCCGCAATGCTCATGCTCGGCCTGCTGGGGCTACTGCTTCTCTGGTTTACCCGCCGTAAAGGGCTGGCATCCTTTTTCATCAGCTTTGCTTTTCTGGGGATTTTCCTTGTCTCTTTTCAACCGGTCGCAACCAGTCTGCTGCGCCCGCTGGAAAAAGCTTACCCGCCTTACGTTCCGTCCGGTCAGGCGGTGGATTATGTAATGGTACTGGGCAGTGGCCATGTGATTGATCACGCCATGCCGATCACCTCACAGCTTTCCCGCACATCGCTAATGCGTCTGTCTGAAGGGATGCGTATTCACCGACTGTTCCCGGGCTCAAAATTAATTTTGTCGGGCTACGGCGGCGGTACCGATATCAGCCAAGCACGCATGATGGCGAAGGTGGCGCTCGCCCTCGGGGTCAACAAAAATGACATCCTGCTGCTTGAAACCGCCAAAGATACCTGGGAAGAGGCCTTTCAGGCCGTCTCTGTGGTCGGCGAGAGCAAATTGGTCGTTGTGACGTCGGCCAGCCATATGAAGCGAGCCATCGAAGAATTCAATAGGATCGGATTGACGCCGTCAGCCGCCCCGACCAACTTCCTTGCCAGCAACAAGATTGAGCAGCCCTGGGAGCGCTACCGCCCTCAGGCCAAATACCTCGAACAGACCGAACGCTATTGGTACGAAAAGCTGGGGCGCTGGTGGCAGCAACTTCGCACGGTGATCAGCAGCGAAGAAGCTGCAACGCAATAGCCTCCCCCCAAGATATCCGCCGGAACATTCCGGGCCGGCGGAGTCACTGACGCATCAAATCTGCCTCGCCTCACTGGCTGATTTCCTATTCACTAATAGCGACCCTCCCCCCTTATTCTTAACGTTTACGAGCGTTTTTTTGTATAAAAACAGCAACTTTGCTCAACTTTTCACCCTTATTCTTTTTTGTTTTATTAAATACCGATTACTCATAACGAGAACGGCGAAAACTGATTCAGGTTTTGCGATTCACATCTTACTATTGCAGCCAATTAGTGATTGATGACTTAGCAAACCGGAATTGCGAGTTATAAACAACGGTAGGATTAGGTTCGATGTTCCAGATACTCAACTTGGCGGTCTTCGCCATCATTATTGCCCTGTTGGTCAAACAACAAAAATCAGAGCAAACCCTTTCCAAGCGCGTATTTACCGCGTTGGGGCTGGGTGTGCTATTCGGTGGCGCGCTCCAGCTTGTGTACGGCGGTGGCAGCGACGTTATCGCTGGCACTCTGGAGTACATCAACATTGTTGGTGCGGGCTACGTCAGCCTGTTGAAAATGATCATCATGCCGTTGATCACTGTCTCTATCATCGGTGCCATCATCAAGGTGAAAGACTCGGGGTCGCTGGGCAAAATCTCAGGCTTGAGTATCGGTATCCTGCTGGCGACCACAGCGGCATCAGCGCTGATCGGTATTCTTATTAGCAGCATGTTCGGCCTGAGTGCCGAGGGGATCGTTCAGGGAGCACGCGAGATCGCCCGTGGTGAGATGCTGGAAACCCGTTTGACCTCGGTTGAAGCCATGTCTTTTGCCGACATGATTATCTCTTTCTTCCCGGCCAACCCGTTTGCCGATTTGGCTGGTAGCCGCCCAACGTCGACTATCGCTGTGGTGATTTTCTCCGCCTTTGTCGGTGTGGCTGGCCTTACCGTGATCCGCACCCAACCAGAGCTGGGTGCAAGCTTCGAGAAGTTCATCAACGTTGCCCAGGAAGTCGTGCGTACCTTGGTTCGCATGGTGCTGAGCCTAACGCCATACGGCGTACTGGCGCTGATGACCAAAGTTGTTGCAGGCTCGAACTACGACGACATCCTGAGCCTGCTCAACTTCGTGGTGGCCTCTTACGTCGGCCTGGGCTTAATCCTTGTAATGCACCTGGTCCTGGTAGCGTTTGTTGGCGTTAACCCAATCCGTTACCTGAAGAAAATCCTGCCGGTACTGACCTTTGCATTCACCTCGCGCTCCAGCGCCGGTACCATTCCACTCAACGTTGAAACCCAAGTGAAAAAGCTGGGCAACGGCGATGCTGTTTCTAACTTCTCAGCGTCATTCGGTGCCACCATGGGCCAGAATGGCTGTGCCGGCCTGTATCCTGCGATGCTGGCCGTGATGATCGCCCCGACGGTCGGCATCAACCCGCTTGACCCTGGCTTCATGATAACCCTGATTGCCATTGTTACCATTAGTTCGTTCGGCATTGCCGGTGTTGGTGGCGGTGCGACCTTCGCGGCTCTAATTGTGCTGTCAGCCCTGGATATGCCGGTCGCTCTAGCTGGCCTGCTGATCTCCATTGAGCCACTGATTGATATGGGCCGTACTGCGGTAAACGTCAGCGGCGCGATGACTGCCGGTACCATTACTTCTCGGGTACTGGGCCAAGCCGACAACGCCCTGTTCGAGTCCGATGCCGATATCGAAGAGCAGACAGCGAAAGCTTAAAACTAGCACTAGGCACTAGACGCTAAATTGGAAGCCACCCAAGTCATATGGGTGGCTTTTTTATTGATAATCAAATACTAAGCTCAATTCTTCGGTAATATTGCAAATTACTCAGTGAATTTTCAGGATGGATCGGTAGAATACGTCCACTTGCCATACAATATGGCAGGATTATTTTATCACTAAGCCCATTTAGCCACCGAGTATCAATGCGTAGTCCAGTTAACCAGGCCATTGTCCTGCTTGTTGCCGCCAACTTGTTAGCCTCCTTCTCTGACGTTTCACTGAAAATCCTCAACGGAGAAGTCCCTACCTTCCAGTATGTATTCATCCGCCAGTTGCTCAGCGTGATCATGTTATTACCGTTCTGGCTGGCACTGCCGCGGGAAAAGCGCCACCAGGGATGCTGCAAAATTGCCTTCTGGCGCGCCCAGTTGATCTTGATGGGTAGCGCCTGTGCCATGATCGCAATTACCTTCTTGCCGCTGGCGACCGCCAATGCGATGTTCTATGTTGGCCCGCTGCTGATGTTGCCGTTGTCGGTCTTGCTGCTCAAGGAAACCCCGCCCCGGTCGAAAGTCATCGCCACCAGCATCGGTTTTGCCGGTGTGCTGGTGGTATTACGGCCGGAGCATTTCCACTGGGCCGCGATTGCCGGGCTTGGCAGTGCCCTTTCTATGGGATTGGGTAACATATTGATCCGTAAATTACCCCAAGAGCAGCACCTGGTTTCAACCCTATTCTGGACCGGCGTGATGACCCTACCGCTATCGCTCGCCTTGGCCGTACCGCAGTGGGCTGACATAGAGTGGCGCCATGTCGGCTGGATCATGGCGATCAACCTATTTGTGCTGGGCTACCATGCCTTGGTGGTCATTGGCTACAAGAAAGCGGCGGCCGGCCAAATTGCTCTGGCAGAGTATTCAGGGCTGGTGTTCGTGACAGCGTTCGGGGTGATGTGGTTCGATGAAATTCCCGATCTGCTCACACTAGCGGGGATCTTGCTGATAGTGGTACCGATGATGCCGGTCAACTGGAAGCGCTTACTCAAGGGCAAGCGCAGCAGGGCAATCACTGAGCCATAACTGATGCACAACAAGGGGTGCCCAAGCTAAAAAAACGGGGAAGCTTAAGCTTCCCCGTTACTTTTTTCGCAGTACTCAACCTACCAGTTGACGTACTTTTTCCAAATCCTCTGGCGTATCCACCCCGGCCGGCGGCGCATCAATTGCCACTTCTACATGGATTTTCTCACCGTACCACAACACCCGAAGCTGCTCTAACGCTTCGATTTTCTCCAGCGCACTCGGCTCCCAGTTGATGTAGGTGTTGATGAAACCAGCACGGTAGGCATAGATACCGATATGGCGCATCAGATTCTGGTGGATTTCCTGCGGGCGCTTGGCAAAGTTATCGCGATCCCATGGAATGGAGGCGCGGCTGAAGTAAAGTGCGTAGCCGTCTTTGTCGGTCACCACTTTCACCGCATTAGGATTAAACACTTCATCGGCGTGGTCAATCTCGACAGCCAGTGTTGCCATCGGCGCTTTGCTACCAGCTAGGTTGGTCGCTACCTGGCGGATGATGCTGTCTGGGATCAGCGGCTCGTCACCCTGAACGTTGACCACAATTTGGTCATCAGCCAATTGGTATTTCTCGACCACTTCCGCCAGGCGCTCGGTTCCCGACTCATGATCGGCACGGGTCATGCAGACTTCGCCGCCAAATGCCTTGACCACGTCGGCGATCCGCTGATCGTCCGTCGCCACAATAACCTGCTCGGCACCGGCTTTGCTCGCCTGCTCATAAACCCACTGGATCATCGGCTTGCCGGCAATATCTGCCAGCGGCTTACCCGGCAGGCGTGAAGACTGGTAGCGGGCCGGAATAATCACGGTAAAAGACATTATTTCACCTCTTCCGAACTCAGAGTGCGCGCCTCTGGCTCCAGTAGTACTGGAATACCATCTTTAATCGGATATGCCAGACGATCAAATTTGCAGATCAGCTCATTTTTGTCTTTGTCGAAGTTCAATTTACCCTTGCATACTGGGCATGCAACGATTTCAAGCAGACGATGATCCATACTCTTCCTTTACCTTAATAATCCGGTTAATCAAGCTTTCAGCCTGCTCGGCGGGCATCGCGGCATCGACCGGCAAATACCACCAGTTAGGCTGGGCGAAAGCGTGGCATTTCACCGCATCTTTCTCTGTCATGACTAAGTGCTGGCCTTGCGCGGACAGCTGTTTTAATTCTTGCTCGGCAAACGCCTGGTGATCCGCGAATGGCTGACACTTCACCGGGGTGATACCGAGCTGCTGCAATGTACTAAAAAAACGCGGGGGATGGCCGATACCGGCCATGGCAACAATGTCACCCTGCAGCTTGGCAGCCTCGCAGCGCTCGCCAGTGCAGAGGTTGACCAAGTCTGCAGGCACCAGTTGCATCGGGATTTCATTGCGTTCGGCATTGCCGCCGTTGCAAATGAGAAAATCCACTTCTTGCAGGCGCTCACAGCCTTCGCGCAGCGGCCCCATCGGGATCAGCTGCTGGTTGCCAAAACGGCGCTGGCCGTCAATCACCACAATTTCGATATCCCTTGCCAGCGCATAGTGCTGCAGACCGTCATCGGTGATGATGACATCGACGTCGGACTCAATCAGCTGCACCGCCTCGGCACGCTTGGGCGAGACCGCAACAGGGACGCCTGTGCGGCGAAATATCAACACCGGCTCATCACCTGCTTCGGCGGTCGTACTCTGGTCACTGATCCGGTAGGGATAATGCGGTGCCTTGGCCCCATAGCCGCGGGAAACCACCCCGGGCTTGAGCCCTGCGGCCTTGAGCTGCTCAACCAGCCAGACCACCACCGGCGTCTTGCCATTACCGCCAGCGGTAATATTGCCCACCACCACGACCGGCACCGACGGGCGGTAAGCGGCTTTCCGACCGGTTTGGTATTGCTGGCGGCGATGACGGCTCACCGCGCCAAATAGTTTGCTCAACGGCCACAGCAGCGGTTTGAGCACCACCCCAGCCGGATGGTGCTCAAACCATATTTTTTCGATAACGGAAGCCATTATTCACCAAACTGGATACGGTGCAGCTGGGCATAGGCTCCTTCTTGGGCCAACAGCTCGGCATGCACGCCACGTTCGATAATTTCCCCGTCATCGACTACCAGGATCTGGTCGGCGTTTTCAATGGTCGACAAGCGGTGGGCAATTACCAGCACGGTTCGGTCTTTTTGCAGCTCGTCCAGTGCAGACTGAATGGCCCGCTCTGATTCGGTATCCAGGGCCGACGTCGCCTCATCGAGGATCAGTACAGGAGCATTGCGCAACAGGGCTCGGGCAATCGCAATACGCTGGCGCTGGCCACCGGAAAGGCTGACACCGTTCTCGCCGATGATGGTATCCAAGCCATTGTCCATCTCTTTGATAAAGTCCATGGCATAGGCAAGCTCTGCGGCTTTTTCGATATCCGCCCGGCTGTAGTTATCACCGCTTGCATAGGCGATGTTGTTGGCAATCGTGTCGTTGAACAGGTGGACATTCTGCGACACAACCGCCACCTGCTCGCGCAGGTTAGCCAGCTTGTAGTCACAAATGTCATGGCCATCAATGGTGATACTGCCCGAGTCGATGTCGTAGAAGCGGGTAAGCAGGTTGGCAATGGTACTCTTGCCCGAGCCCGATCGGCCGACCAAGGCGAGTGTCTGCCCGGCGGGCAAATCAAAACTGACGTTTCTCAGCGCCGGCGCATCCTTGGTTGGGTAAGTGAAAGTCACATCCTTCACCTGGATATCCCCGTTCACGCGCTTAGCTTCATGGTTACCGTTGTCTTTTTCCGTCTCAAGCTCCATCAGGCCAAACAGCGTCTGGCATGCCGCCATACCACGCTGGAACTGGGAGGTCACGTTAGTCAGCGCCTTAAGCGGGCGCATCAGGCCAAACATGGAACCGAAGATCAGCGCAAAGGTACCCGGCGTCAGCGACTCGCGCAACGCTTCGGTGTTAGCGAGGATCAGCACCACAACCAGTGCCATAGAAGCAATCACTTGAATAACCGGGTTGGCAATAGCCTGGGCCGAGACCAGCTTCATGGTCTGCTGACGCATCCGGTTACTCACTTGCTCGAAGCGATCCTGCTCGACCTGCTGGCCACCGTAGCTCAGCACCACTTTGTGGCCCTTGAGCATTTGCTCTGCCGACGAGGTGACTGAGCCCATCGCGTCCTGCATATTCTTGGAAATCCGGCGGAATCGCTTGGAGACCACGCGAATGCTGACGGCAACCACAGGCGCAATGACAAGCAAAATAGCCGACAGCTGCCAGCTGTTATAGAACATGATAGCCATCAGGGCGATGATACTGGCTCCTTCGCGCACCAGGCTGACCATGGCATTGCTGGTTGCTGCGGCCACCTGCTCCGAGTCGTAGGTAATGCGCGAGAGCAGTTTGCCCGACGATTCTTTATCGAAAAAGCCGACCGGCATTTTCATGAAGTGGTTGAACATCTGGCGACGCATGCTCATCACCACATTGCCCGAAACCCATGCCAGGCAGTAAGTAGAAACGAAGCCACTGACCCCGCGTAGGATCATCAGCCCCATCAGGTAGATAGGCATCATTGCCAGGAAATTCGATTCAATTCCGTCAAGCCCGCCAAAGCTCTCATCCATTAGCGGCTTTATCATCGAGAGCATCAATGCATCACTTGCGGCGTTGATAATCAATGCAACAACAGCGACAGCCAAACCGGCTTTATACAGGCTAATCGAAGGCCACAGTCGCTTAAACGTCTCCCAAGTGGTTTGATCGTTCGAAGTAGTCATGGAAACCATTTTTTCTTTAAGTCAATTTTTCCATTCTACTCGCATAAAGGCCGGAGACCAAATAAGTTCATTCCCCCGGCTGTAAAACTGCTTGTTTTTCAAACAGCCAACCTCACCACCACGACCTATTCCCGTTAAGGCGGCGGTATTGCCGGCCTAAACCACGCTGCTTTTCTGTCTTGGCGATAACGTACCACCTCGATCTCTCCCCCCTCAATGGCCAGTGTCACCTGACCCGATTCAGCCGTAGAGAGCCATTCGATGCCTTTGTCCAAATACCGCTGGCGCACCTCGCCCGACGGCAGTTGCCAAGGGTTGAAGCGCGCCACCGACACCAGCGCATATTTGGGTGACATATTGCCGAGCCAGCCCATCTGTTCTAGCCAGGTCGCCGTCGACGAACTCCGGCTGCCATGGTGCGGAACCAGCAAGATATCCGGCGATAGCCCCGGCTCCAGCCTGGCTAGCAACAACTCGGACACCGCATCGATATCCCCGGTCAGGAGCAAAGATACCCCCGTACCTTCATTCATCCCGGAAAACTGCCTTACTTCGATCACACACGAATGGGGATTAGCCGCCCTCGCGACTTGTTTCGGCGGCCACAGCACTCGAAAACTCAAGCTGTGCCACTGCCACTGTTCACCCCGGATGCACGCCTGATAACCCGCGCGAAAATCGCTGCTGCGCTTCCACTCGGGGTCAAAAGCCACCTCCAGATAGTCAGCCCCTGCGGCATGATCGCTATCGGCATGGCTCAATATCAGGCCATCAAGCGTAGCCTGGCCCCGCTGCTTCAGGACCGGCTCGATCACGGCACTGGCTATGGAGCCCCCTGGCCATTGATTACCGGTATCATAGAGCACGCTGCGATTTCGAGTAGATATCAAAACAGCCAGACCGTGTCCGACATCGAGCAGATCAACTTGCCAGCGGTCAGCCGCCGGGGAGCGACCACTAAGTTCAGCCTTGGGGTCACTGAACAGGAAGAGCGGTTTGTTCCACAGTAGGACTACGATTGACAGGGTCACCAACAGTCCGATAAATCGCCTAACCGGCAGCATCCACAGCAGCACAGCCATGACAACCACGCCGACCACCCAGTTGCCTTGGCTATCGGCGAGTGTCCACCAGCCCCCCTGCGTCCACTGCGCCAACCATAGCACCGGTGTCAATGCGGTATTGGCCAGTTGCCAGCACACCATGGCCATCTGCTCAATAGGCGAGAAGACAATCGCCGCCAGAACCAAGGGCACCGTAGTCACACTCACCCAGGGCACCGCCAGCAAATTGATCAACGGCGCCCAGGGCGAAAACCCACCAAACCACAGCCATTGGACAGGCAGCATCAGCACTAGCAGAGAAAGCTGGAGTAAAATAAGCGCCTGCCATTTGCCATACCAGCGTTGATAGACCCCTAGCCCGGCATGCCCCTCGAATCTCACTCCGCCGGCATAGGCCAAGGCGATAACCGTCACCGCCGCAAAAGATAACCAGAAGCCCGCCCGGTATGACGCCAGCGGATCCAACGCGAGACTGACTGCGAATACCAACAGCAGGATTTGCCATCCCGGCCAGATGATCCGAAACCGCAGCAAAACCAGTGCCACCATGCTCATCAGCAATGCCCGCTGGGTCGGCAGGGTAAAGCCAGCGAGCCATGCGTACAGGGCTCCGATGGCCAGTCCCAGCCAAAGCGGCAGCCAGATTGCATACGGCCAATCACCGACAAGATTGCGCAATATGCCCCCACTCCACCATCCCAGCATAATCGCCAGACCGATATGCAATCCGGAAATCGCCATCAGATGGGCCAAGCCGCTATCGCGCAGTATCCCCCAATCTTTGGCGTCCAGTGCCCCGCGAAAGCCAAACCCCAGTGCCAGCAGATATCCTCGGTGGCTCAGTCCCTCGGTATAGTCCACCGCGGCATCGAAAATCGATTGGCGCAAGCCTGACAGCGTATGCTGACTCGGTGCCAGGCGAATACCACTTAGCACTACCCCCGTCGCGTGGATCCCCTGGCCGACATACTGCCGCTCGCGGTCATAACCGGCGCTATTGACCCGGCCATGTGGCGGCCGCAGCCGAACTTGCAACTGCCAGCGCTCACCTTGTTTCATCTCCGGGATGTTGACTTGCTCGGACCAACCCAGCCTAACACGCAATGTTTTGCTTGCACGAATATCTGACGAGCGCATTTCTGAGGTTACAAAATCAAACAAAGTATCTGGTTTCTTATGATTTAATAGGCTGCTAACTTCCCCAACTATGGTAATATTCCTCGGCTCAATAAAAGCCAGTTGGACGTTTTTTAGATAGGATGTTGCGGCGAGATTCGCCAAACAAGCGCCGATGCCGATATAGATCAATAGTCGCCAGCGGAAAAAGAAACACACTACACTGCCTATCATTAAGGTTGTAATAAACCCATGATAGGTTGGCAACGCCAGCCAAAAATGAAGCGATAGCAGTCCAAGTGCAACCCCGGCAGCGCTTTTGTTCATCTCAAGCCTGCCTGTGAAAAAAAGAATTACAATGCCAAGACAAGTAATTAAACGAATAATGCCAAGCCATGATGTCATCAAGCGCCAAAAAGCGTTGAAGATATTTGGCAACGTGCTTTACAACCCCAACTTGTGGTGCCTCAACCGCCGTTCGGCGTCTGGAGCTTTTGCGGTCGGTTTGTTTATGGCGTTTGTACCTCTTCCCAGCCAGATGATCATGGCTGCCGGCGCCGCCATTATCTTTAGCGTCAACCTGCCGCTTTCTGTCTGTTTGGTATGGATCAGCAACCCTATCACTATGCCGGTGATGTTTTATGGGGCCTATAAAGTCGGGGCGTGGTTGATGGATACCCCGCACCAAGCCTTCCACTTCGAGCTGTCCTGGGAATTCCTGTTGCACCAGATGAACCAAATTGGGCCTCCTTTCCTATTGGGGTGCGCAGTTTGTTCTATCCTGTTCTCTGCCCTTGGCTACTTCGGTATCCGCGGCCTATGGCGCTACTCCGTTGTGCGAAGCTGGCAAAAACGTCGGTTCCGCGTCCTGAGCCTCCACAAGGATTAAGCGCCAAGCAATAAAAAAAACCTCGCAGATGCGAGGTTTTTTTATTGCTTAGATTAAATAGCACTCAGTAAGGCAAACTCAAATATTTCTAACAAAAAAGCGAAGCAGTTGGCAGAGCACTGAAAATCACTAAACACGTTTTATCTCATTTGCCGACCGCTCCCTCAAAACACGTTTGCATCAGCATCAGCCATCACCACAACACACCTTGAGGGCCTCGTTCGCTATTATTTTGCGCTCAGTACTATTGCTGGCTGCAGCGCGCCTGCCCTTTTCGCTGGATACCAGGTTGCCAAGAAGCTCAATGCCACCGCCGTGGTGGTCACCAACAGTACATCGTGCAGCGACAAGGACGTGGGAAGGAAGTCGACAAAGTAAATATCGCCCGACAAAAACTGGTGTCCGATCAAGCCCTCTAGCCCCTTAATCAAATTCGTGAGGTTGACCGCCACCAATGAGCCGAGCAGCGAGCCCACCAAGCTGCCAACAACCCCCGACAGCACGCCGTGCCAGACGAAAATGGAGCGGATCAGCCTGTCCGGAGCCCCCATGGTGCGCAAAATCGCAATATCCGCTGCACGGTCTTTTACCGCCATCATCAAGGTCGAGACAATATTGAAGCAAGCCACCCCAATGACCAGCACCATGACCAGGTACATAATGGTGCGTACCATTTGGATATCCCGATAAAGGTAACCGTATTTTTGGTTCCAGCTCTTGAGGTAGACATAAACCGGTAAGGTAAAGCCAACCTCACGCACAATACTCTGGGCATCCAACACGTTGTCCACGTTCAGCTCGATCCCGGTGATACCCGCCTCCATGGATAGGTAGCCTTGTGCATCCTCAATTGGTACCAACGCAAAGTTATGGTCGATTTGCCCGGCCAGCGCCAGCAGACCGGTCACCTGCAGCCGGATTCGGTGCGGTGCCTTAAGCCTCAAGCTAGGGTCCGGGTTAGGGATCATCGCGGTGATCCAATCGCCCACACCGATCCCCAAGGTGTCGGCCACCCCTTGGCCCAGAATAACCTGCTGCTTGCCCGCTTCCAGACTGTCCCAGGCATTGTCCTTGACAAATTGCGGCAGCACACTGACTTCTTTTTGCTTCTCAGGATCAACGCCGCGCACTTCCACCGCCTTGAGGCTATTGCCTTTTTCAAGCAGCGCCGTGAACTGGATATAGGGTGCCGCGGCAGTCACCCGCGGGTGCTGTTCGACCACGTCGAGCACAGGCTGCCAGTCTTCGAAAGGCGGAGTCACCGCCTCCAGTTCGCCATGTGGGATCACCGACAGCACGCGGTTCTGCAGCTCGCGCTCAAAACCGTTCATCGCCGACAGACCAATAATGATCACCGCCACACCGACAGCGATCCCCAACGTCGATGAAATCGAAATAAACGAAACCATCCGGTTTCTTTGCTTGGCACGGCTAAAGCGGCTACCGATAAAAAGAGAGAGCGGTCGAAACATCAGGCCACCTCTACCTGCTGCAATTCGCCGTCCTGCATGTGCATACAGCGATCCAGTTTACCCGCCAGCTCGTTGTCATGGGTCACGACAAGAAAGGCGGTGCCCGACTCCTTGTTGAGCTTGCGCATCAGATCATAAATCTCCAACGCGGTCTTGTGGTCCAGGTTACCCGTTGGCTCATCGGCCAACACCAGTGACGGCTTGTTCACCAGCGCCCGAGCAATCGCAACACGCTGGCGTTCCCCCCCGCTCAACTCCGAAGGACGGTGCTCCAACCTGTGGCCGAGCCCCACCAACTCCAAAATACTATGAGCCTGGGCGCGTGCCTTAGTTGCCGCTACCCCACCGATAAGCAGGGGCATCGCCACGTTTTCCACCGCGCTGAAATCGGCCAGAAGGTGGTGGAACTGATACACAAAACCAATTTCCTGGTTGCGTAGCTTAGCCTGTTTGTTGGCGCTCATGGCATTGAGTTTCTGCCCCTTGAAGAACACCTCTCCTTCGCTCGGGTCATCCAAAGCCCCGAGCAAATGTAAAAGTGTACTCTTGCCAGAACCTGACGCCCCGACGATACCAACCAGCTCACCAGCATCGAGGTGGAAACCGACCCCTTTTAGCACCTCTGTTTCAAGTTGGGCTTCACGGTAGACTTTTCTTAGGCCCTGACAAACCAATAATGCATTACTCATAACGAAGTGCCTCAGCAGGACGAACCGATGCCGCCCGGTAGGAAGGAAAAACAGTTGCCAGCAAACTTAGAATAATTGCACCGACAATAACTAAAACAACCTGGAGCGGTGAGATCACCACAGGCAACTGGCCACCGGCGGTGATCAAATTCACCCCGAGAACCGACAGCAAGCCGTTGAGGTTAAGCGCCAGCAAAGCCCCCAGCAAGCCGCCCATAATGGCGCCGATCACGCCGCTGCTGGCACCCTGTACCATGAATACCAGCAAGACCTGACGACTCGTCATACCTTGGGTTTTCAGGATGGCTACCTCGGCTTGCTTCTCCATCACCACCATGATCAACGCCGAGATAATGTTGAAGGCCGCCACACCGATGATCAGTCCCAGCATCAGGCCCATCATATTCTTTTCCATTTTCACGGCCTGGAATAGCTCGCCGCGCTGCTCGCGCCAGTCCGACCAGGTCATCCCTTCGGGTAACGGCCGGTTGGCAAGCTCTGCGACGACAAATGGATCATCGACAAACAAACGCCACCCTGTCATTTGGCCGGGTTTGAGCCTCAGCAAGCGTCCCGCATCGTCGATATGGGTCAAGATCAGCTGGCCGTCGACATCTGAGCCCGTATTGTACAAGCCGACCACTTCAAAGTTGCGCTGGCTGGGAATACGACCAAGCGGTGTATACTGGCTGGCGCTGGTTACCATCAGGCGCACCTTGTCACCGACTTTCACCCCGAGCTGGTTTGCCAGCACCTGTCCCAGGATCACCCTGTAGCTGCCCGCTTCCAGATCCATGATGTCGCCTTGATTGATGTAATAGCCGACAGGCTCAAAGGCCTCTGGGTCCACCCCCACCATCATCCCCGCCGCCAATGACTTGGCACTTTGCAAAATAGCTTCGCTGCGGGTGAGCGGCGACACCATATCAACATGGGCAATAGCAGAAACTTGTGCCGGAGGTTGCTCTGTCCGGGGGAGGTAACCCTCTGAGGTAGATATAACGGCTTGCGGCATCACCCCAAGGATCCGCTCCTTGAGCTGTTGCTCAAAGCCATTCATCACAGACAATACTGTGACAAGGGACAGGACCCCGACGGTAATCCCCGCGGTCGACATGTAAGAAACAAAACGGCTGAACCTGTCACCAGAGCGTCCCCTGAGATAGCGCAGCCCGATAAAAAACGATACGGGATGAAACATAGATTGAGAAGATACCATCCTTATAAAAACTGTTCGAAAGCATACCTGTTGCCGCGTCTGATTACCATGAAGCGCAGTAAAAGTAATGTAAAAACAGCGGGTAAAACCACCACTCTAGGGCCTGTTTACTTGTCCCTTGGCAATAGCTGAGTGATAATCGTAGGATAGTTAATTTATATCGAGTGCGACATGAATCAGGACGAGTATTTTTCAGTCCATGCCGGATTGACCATCAATGTAGAACCGCTCCCTCCCGGTGCAGGTATTCCCGAGATGCTGGCTTTCCAGCAAGAAATCCCGCCTCTGTTTCGTATCGCCAGTGAATGCAGCAGCCTGGATGAAGGCTTGGAGCACTCCTTATCCCAGCTCAATAAAGAAGAGTTCAAAGCGCTCGCTAACTACTTAACGGCACAGAACAATAAAATCAACTTGTTGCTTTCTTTCGTCCTTGCCCAACAAGATGATGCCGAGCTGCGCTTCATCACCCATACCTTTGGTGCCAGCCAGCTCTCCTACTTCTCACCTGTTGCACTTAGCGAAGGCGACCACGTCAGGCTCAAGCTGTTTCTCGACAACCCCGCTGCGGCGGTTTACGCCTATGCTGAAGTAACCCAGTGCCTGCCACAGCAAAACGGCAGTCATGAGATTACCTTGAGGTATGTATGCTTAATGGAGGACGACAGGGATCTGCTGATCCGAGCCGCCCTGTATTTCCAACAAAAAATTCTGCGCCAACGCGCTCAACAGCGATCAGATAATAAAAGTTAACCATGAAAGATCAGTCTATTCTCTCTCTTCCATTACCGTCCAAAACCGGTGACAGCCGATTTATCGGTAATGTGTCCGGTGCAGCGCTGGCACTCTCTGTTGCCGAACTGGCCCACGATCATCAAGGCCCGATCCTGGCCGTGGTACCCGACACCCAGACCGCGTTACGCCTGCAGCCGGAAATCAGCCAGTTTTCCGCACAGGAAGTCAGCGTTTTCCCCGACTGGGAAACCCTGCCGTATGATAATTTTTCGCCGCACCAAGATATCATTTCAGATAGACTGACCCGCTTATACTCCCTCCCCCAGCAGGCCAATGGGGTCGTGCTGGTGCCGATCAGCACCCTGCTGCAACGCCTGACACCTCGCGCCTTCATTCACCAGCACGCGCTGATGGTACGCAACGGCGATAAGCTGTCGCTGGAGAAACTGCGCTTGCAGCTCGAGGCCTCTGGCTACCGCCATGTCGATCAGGTTATCGAGCACGGTGAATACGCCAGCCGCGGCTCACTGATTGACTTGTTCCCGATGGGCAGCAACCAGCCATACCGGATTGACTTCTTTGATGATGAAGTTGACTCAATCCGCCAGTTCGACCCGGAAAACCAACGCTCGACCGGCGAAATTGAACACATCCGCCTGCTGCCGGCCCACGAATTCCCGACCGATGAAATCGCTATCGAGAACTTCCGGATGCGCTGGCGCGAGCGCTTCGAAGCGCGCCGCGAGCCGGAGTCTATCTACCAGCAGGTCAGCAAGCGTACATGGCCGGCAGGTATCGAGTATTGGCAGCCGCTGTTCTTCGAGCAAACCGAGACCCTTTTCGACTACTTGCCGGACAATAGCCTGCTCATCACCATCGGGACCCTCGAGCCTGCTGTCGACCAATTCCTGGCCGATGCTGAGTACCGTTTTGAACAGCGCCGGGTCGACCCTCTGCGCCCGTTACTCGAGCCCAAGGAGCTGTGGCTGACCAAAGATGAAATGTTCAGCCATTTCAAAACACTGCCACAGGTACGTATCCGTCCGGATAATGAACCTGAGAAAGCAGGACGCTATAACCTCCCTCTGCAGGCTATCCCCAAGCTGACGATCAACCACCAACTAAAAGAGCCGCTGGCCGAGCTTCGCCGCTTCGCCGAAAGCTACCCGGGTAAAATTGTCTTCTCGGTCGCCTCGGAGGGCCGCCGTGAAGCACTGCTCGACCTCCTGGCCCGGATCAAGCTCCGCCCTGTTGTCGCCCCGACGCTGACTGAAGCCTTGGCCACACCGGGCAAGTTCAGCTTGGTGATCGGTGCCGCGGAGCAAGGCTTTGTGCTGGAAAAGCCCGAAGTTGCCCTGATCTGTGAAAGTGATCTGCTGGGTGAACGAGTGGTCCAGCGCCGCCGCCGCGACGAAAAGAAATCGGTCAACGCCGATACCATTATCCGCAACCTCGCCGAGCTCAAAGTGGGCCAGCCGGTGGTGCACATCGACCACGGTATCGGCCGCTACCAGGGCCTCCAGACCTTGGAAGCCGGCGGCATGAAAACCGAATATGTCACCTTGGAATACCAAGGCGGGGCCAAGCTCTACGTGCCTGTCGCCTCGCTGCACCTGATCAGCCGTTACTCCGGCGGGGCGGAAGACACCGCCCCTATCCACAAACTGGGCGGCGAGGCGTGGGTCAAAGCGCGCAAGAAAGCCGCGGAAAAAGTCCGTGATGTCGCCGCCGAACTGCTGGATGTGTACGCCAAGCGCGAGCTGAAGCCGGGTCACAAATTCAAGCTTGACCGTGAAGCCTATGCCGATTTCTGCACCGGCTTCCCGTTCGAGGAAACCCATGATCAGGCGCTGGCGATCAATGCCGTGCTGTCTGATATGTGTCAGGCCAAGGCGATGGACCGCTTGGTCTGCGGTGATGTGGGCTTTGGCAAGACCGAGGTAGCAATGCGTGCTGCCTTTGTCGCCGTCGACAACAGCAAGCAGGTGACCGTGCTGGTACCAACGACCCTGCTGGCCCAGCAGCACTTCGAGAACTTCCGCGACCGCTTTGCCAATACTCCGGTCAGGGTGGAGGTGCTTTCCCGCTTCAAGACCGCCAAGGAGCAGAAGCAGATCCTGGCCGACATGGCCGAGGGCAAGATTGACATTCTGATCGGGACCCACAAGCTGCTCAATGCCTCGGTGGATTACCATGATCTTGGCTTGCTGATTGTTGACGAGGAGCACCGCTTCGGTGTCCGCCAGAAAGAAAAGCTCAAGGCGATCCGCGCCGATGTCGATATCCTGACCCTGACGGCCACCCCGATCCCAAGAACGCTGAATATGGCCATGAGCGGTATGCGTGATCTGTCGATCATCGCAACGCCGCCGGCCCGCCGCCTGGCCATCAAGACCTTCGTCCGCGAATCCGACGATGCCCTGGTCAGAGAAGCCGTGCTGCGTGAGATCATGCGCGGCGGCCAGGTCTACTTCCTGCACAATGACGTCGACTCGATCGAGAAAACCGCCGAGGATCTGGCCAAGCTGATCCCCGAAGCGCGGATCACCTTCGCCCATGGCCAGATGCGCGAACGTGAACTCGAAAAAATCATGAGTGACTTCTACCACCAGCGCTTTAACCTGCTGGTCTGTACCACCATTATCGAAACCGGGATCGACGTACCGACCGCCAATACCATAGTGATCAACCGTGCCGATCACCTTGGTCTGGCCCAGCTGCACCAGCTGCGTGGCCGTGTCGGTCGCTCGCATCACCAAGCCTACGCCTACCTGCTTACGCCGCATCCTAAGCGCATGACCAAAGATGCCGTCAAACGACTCGAAGCAATTTCGTCACTGGAAGACTTGGGGGCAGGCTTTACCCTGGCCACCCATGACCTTGAAATCCGGGGTGCCGGTGAGCTGCTCGGCGACGAGCAAAGCGGCCAGATCCAATCCGTTGGTTTCACCCTCTATATGGAGATGCTCGAGCAAGCCGTCGAAGCCCTTAAAGAAGGTAAGGAACCTTCGCTTGACGACCTGCTGCGTCAACAAACCGAGGTGGAACTGCGCCTGCCAGCATTGCTACCGGAAGACTTCATTCCGGACATCAACACCCGCCTGTCGCTGTACAAACGCATTGCCAGTGCCAACAGCGAAAAAGCGCTCGATGAGCTCAAGGTCGAACTGATTGACCGCTTCGGCCTGCTGCCGGATCCAACCACCAACCTGTTGGTTCTCAACAAAATCAAGCTCAAAGCTGCAGGTATTGGTGTGCGCAAGATTGAAGCTGGCGAGAAAGGCGGCTTCATTGAGTTCACCCCCAATGCCAACATCGACCCAGGGTTACTGGTTGGCCTGCTACAGTCCCAGCCGCAGCATTTCCGGATGGAAGGGCCGACCAAACTGAAAGTCATGGCCCCGATGAGTGACAGAAAAGACAGAATAAAGTATGTTGACGGTCTCCTAACAAAGTTGGCCGAAAACGCTCTATAATAGATAGCACTTAAGTGCGGAGTATTATCTTGAAAAATATCATTTATTTGCTGCTGTTTGCCATTAGTTGGCCAAGCCTTGCAGCCCGACAGTTTGATATCGAAGTGATCCTGTTCAAGCGTAACATTGCGCCTGAGCAAGTGAGTGAGTCTTGGCCGGATAACCAAAAGCCCGTCGATCTCAATGGCACCATTGACTTCGGTGACACGGCTCGCCTGCAAGCGCGAGGGCTCACCCCGATGCCCTCCTCGCAGTTTGAGCTCAACGGCCAATACAATAAGCTCCAGCAGCATGCTGGCTTTACCCCTCTAGCCCACTTCGGTTGGCGCCAAGGGGATTTGAGTCGTGCCGCAGCGCCTCGCATCCATTTCACAGCCGGTAAAGACTTTTCCGCCCAGTTTTCCGCTGATGGTACGGTGAAATCAGCACAACCGACCGAGCCTGCAGACGGACAAATGGATGAAGGCTTCAACGAAGAATCACTGATTTCAGCGCAAGAAGAAACCAGCTCCCTACGCGAGCTAGACGGCACCCTGCGCGTTTATGTCCAGCACTTCCTATTCACCGAAGCCAACTTTGCCCTGCGCGAGCCAAGCCGCCGTGAAGTGATTATCGGTGCTGAACCGCTCGCCCCAATAGAAGGTAGCCTTGAGCCGGCAGGCAGTGTCCAGATCGGTCACCTGCAGGAAGTCAAAAAACAGGTGAAAGTTGAAGAGTTCCTCAAAACGTATCAGTTCCAGCAGCAACGCAAGATGCGCAGTGGCGAAACTCACTACCTTGACCACCCTCTGATGGGTATGGTGATCCAAATTCGCCGCATCGACGGTTAACACCCGCACATTACCAAGGGCTGCAAACGCAGCCCTTTTCACACTTTCCCGCCTTGCTCTTACACCATCCACGACATTTACCGCACTCCGGTTTATGCTAACAACATGTACCGATGGAGACTGTGGACAGGATGAAGACAGACTACCAACTCACCAGCGAGCGCTTGCTGCTCCGCCCTTACAAAAATGCCGATCTGCTGGATTTGCTCGATGCAATCCGCCATTCGCAGCAAAGCCTTACCCCTTGGCTTCCTTGGTGCCACGCCCAATACAGCCAACATGATGCTCATGAATGGATTCATGCCAGCCAGCAGAACTGGGTATACGACATCAGTTATGAATTTGCCATCTTCGAGCGCAGCACGGAGGCATTTCTTGGTAGTACTTCCCTGAGCAATTTATCCGAACTCGCCAACTCGGCCGAGCTGGGTTACTGGATCCGTTCAAGCGCCCAACGGCAAGGATATGCAAAAGAAGCTTGCCAAGCCATCGCCCAGTTTGCCTTTGAGACAGTCGGCCTGACACGGATCGAAATCGTGACCCATACCGGCAATCTTGCCAGCCAGCGTACAGCCCTTGCGACCAAGGCGCGTTTCGAGTGTACCGCCCGAAACCGGATCATTACCCAGGCTGGCCCAATCGATGGTTTACTGTTCTCGCTCATCCCCAGTGATATTGCTCGTTATCTTCCCCCTCCCGACCTTTCGCCAAACAATTAGCTTTGCTACTATCATCGAACATATTCAGCACGATATGAGGAACTTACGTGTTTAAAATTATTCTGGGTATCGCCCTTGTAGCGCTCATTATCTTCTTTATGCAACGCTCTCAAGGCAACAAGCAAGCTGCTGTTGAAAATATCAAGGCGGGTGAAACCTTCCTGGCTGAGAACAAGGAAAAAGAAGGGGTGCAAACCACTGCATCTGGCCTACAGTACTTGGTGTTGCAACAAGGTACAGGTACTGTACACCCGAAACCCAGTGATAAAGTTACCGTCCATTACCACGGTACCCTGCTAAACGGCACAGTGTTCGATAGCTCAGTCGATCGTGGCGAGACTATCCAGTTTGGCCTTAACCAAGTGATCAAAGGCTGGACTGAAGGGCTGCAGTTGATGGTCGAAGGCGAAAAAACACGCTTCTTCATTCCGGCCGAACTGGCCTACGGCAACCGCTCGATTGGTGCGATCCCGCCAGGCTCGGTACTGATCTTTGATGTTGAGCTGTTTAAAATCAACTGATTGTTATTAGCACTCAGCACTTCACAAGATCAAAAAAACCGCCGTTTCTGGCGGTTTTTTATGATTTGACGACATAGCTTTAGCTAGCAGGATCAGCAACGACGGACATCTTGGTACCAAACACATCAAACAGCAGGAACATCATTGTTCTTCTTTATTGACCCGTATCGAGCTGTGGCTTAGTGAAGCTTCAAGTTAGGGCGCAGTACGCGGTTAATACGGCCTACCAGCATCATCAGGCTGGTTTTCACCACACCGTGCAACGCAATCTGGTGCATGCGGTAAAGGGAAATGTATACCACACGGGCAATACGGCCTTCCACCATCATCGAGCCTTTGGTCAGGTTGCCCATCAGGCTACCCACGGTTGAGAAACGGCTCAGTGACACCAACGAGCCATGATCGCTGTAGACGTATGGCTTCTGATCGCGGTCAGTCATTTTCGCTACGATGTTTGAGAAGCAACGGCTTGCCATCTGGTGTGCGGCCTGGGCGCGAGGTGGTACAAAGCTACCGTCTTCCTGGGCACAAGATGCCAAATCACCAATGACATAGATATCGTCATCACGCGTGGTTTGCAGCGTCGGCTTAACCACCAACTGGTTGATTCGGTTAGTCTCAAGACCAGCGATATCCTTGATGAAATCCGGTGCCTTGATACCTGCAGCCCAGACCATGATCTGCGCCGGGATATGGTCGCCGTCTTTGGTTGTCAGGCCGGTTTCGTCTGCCTTGGTAACCATGGTCGCAGTGCGCACATTTACCCCCAGCTTGGTCAGCTCACTGTGGGCGGCTGAAGAGATACGCGGCGGTAGAGCAGGAAGAATACGCTCACCAGCTTCAACCAGGTTGACGTTCAGGCGAGAGCTATCCAGATCACCAAAGCCGTAGTTCTGTAGCTCTTTCACCGCATTATGCAGCTCAGCTGAGAGTTCAACGCCCGTTGCTCCAGCACCGACAATGGCGATATCAACTGTTTTCTGTTCTTTGTTCGCATGCAGTTTCAGGAACTGGTTGTTCATTTGTGTACGGAAACGGTGCGCTTGTTCAGGGCTATCGAGGAAAATACAGTTTTCGCTCACTCCCGGCGTGTTGAAATCATTCGACGTCGAGCCGATTGCCATCACCAGAATGTCGTATTCAAGCTCGCGCTCTGGCATCAACAGTTCATTATTTTTGTCATGTAATGGCGCGAGAGTGATCACCTTGCGTTCGCGGTCGATGTCTTTCAGGCTACCCATTTGGAAATCGAACGAGTGGTTTTTAGCATGGGCGCGGTAACTCAGTGCATCGACACCCGCATCCATCGAACCGGTTGCCACCTCGTGCAGCAAAGGCTTCCACAGGTGACTTGCCTTGCGGTCAACCAAGGTAACCTTAGCACGACCTTTACGACCCAATGTACGACCCAGCTTGGTTGCTAACTCCAAACCGCCGGCGCCACCGCCAACAACAATAATTCGAGTCATCACAACACTCCTTCCACAAATTTAGAATTTTAAAATTTAGAAATCTAACCTGGCCCGAGCTAACTCCAACCAGCATAATTCTTTTTATTCAACAGCTTAACTTTAGAACCTCGAGGGATGCTTACGACATCTTCTTCATTTAATTAACTCAACTTTTTTTGATTTACCTCAAAAAAAGTTAAGATTTGCATTATAAGCCAATATTATTTCAAGGCAAGAAATAATTGATTAAGATCAATGCTCAGCCGTGAGAAGGCTGTTTTTGAGGTTCGGTCTAGGCCATAGTCGAGATGGGGAGTGGAAATTACGAATAGCCAATACCCGGACTGGCCGCAGCAGGCAGCATAATTGTACCGCCTGCTTGAATCGCGGGTTAGGAGGCTTCTTTGAATGCTTTAATCGTTTGTAAGTGTTGAGAGATTTTCTTGAATTTGTGCGTTTCGTTTTCATCCCAGATAACATCATAATAATCGCTAAGCACATCTTTGGTATGACTGTTGTCTAGGACTTCATCCTTAGTGGAAAGGATGCACAGGCAATTACCTGCATTTTTTCGCCTAAAATCTGTTACGCATTTGGTGGAAATATCAGCATACTCTTCAGGGCGGTCGATACGGCCTTCCATATTGCGCTCTGGATACAGGTTTGGATTAAAAATAACTTGCTTAATACCACATAAAAAACCAATCCGCTCAGACCAATATCCACCCAGCCCGACGCCACAGATCAACGGGTGCTCATCCGCAGACTCTTCCTTTAGCTTATGCACTTCTTTTAATAAATGCTGCATATCATGCTTAGGGTGTAGGGTACTGTAATTCACAAAACGCACATCAGGATCAATGAACTGAAGCTGCAATACTTTTTCATGGTTACCCGGGCTTGTTGAGTCAAAGCCATGCAGATAAATAATCATTTTTATTCCCTATTGTGATTATCAGTAAAATCAATCTAACACGTTTTGTGGGGTTTGTTGACATTACTTTCACAACCAGATGAGAATCAGATCGACTTATTGATTAATCAGCAACGCCACATCCTTACGCAAGTTTACTAGCTTGCGGTTGAGAAACGCTTTCTGCTGTGGTGACATCGTATGGTTGAGCCGGCGCATCAGCTCAAAGCGCCGATTGAGGTAGAAACGTATCTCTGCTTGGTATTTGGGACTGTTCAAGGCGACCATATCGCGCATCAGCTGAGTAAACTGGGCCTTGAAGGCGGGCGAAGTGCGGTTTTCCATCAGCTGCTTCAAACGCTCAAAATAGCCGTTGCGCAGCGAGCGGAAGACTGGCGACATTTCCAACTGGTAGCCCGCCAGTTCGGTGAGCAACTCCTCTTGCCGGCTAGTCAGTGATCCCAGCCAATCTTGGGTAAAATCCTGCAAGCGCTCCGCTCGTTTCGCCAACTTTTCAGGCTGACTTAGCTTGGCCCGTTTCTGATCATATTCAGCAAAGCGCTGACGTAAGTGCCCCTCTAACTGTGCTACTTGAGCCTCGTTGAGCGAGACCAAGAGATCGGCAAGCGGATCAGCCAGAATTGCCGCGGAGTCCTGCCCCAGCCGAGTAAACACCGTATAGTATTCCTGCATCTGACTAAAGGTCATAGGCGTAAGCAAGTCAGCCTGCAGGTCATCGATGGTGCGATGGATTTTGGGAAGCTCCTGCCTACGATGGATAGCCAGCGCACGGTCAAGTCCCCGGTCGAACGCCGAGTCCTGGGAGGAATCCAGGCTCACATAGGAAGAAAAGCGATAGCTCAGCCATACGTCAAGATTGTTGTAGGCTAATCGGGTGGCGCAGCCTACCACCAATACCACGGCCATGCAGAGCAAGACCCTCTTGAGGTGCCTCTTAATCATGCTCTTTTCCTCATCTCTTCCCTCCAAATTACGCGTAAACCCCAGCCAAGAGATCATTTCTACAGTATACAGAACCGATAAAAACGTATTTCGCACAAACGGGAAAGGGCCACCTCAATTGTAGTCGAGAGGAAAAATTAACTGCCTATTAATCAGTAAACTGCCCCCCGCCCCATAGCTTTTCCTTCAACGCCAGGGCCTGATTAAGATAATCGTCATCGGGCTGTTGTAAAGTAGAAAAGAGTTGGGCCCCGACATAGAACCAGAGCATCGCCATGTAGTCACACCACGGTTGCCAATAGGCGACTGCCGCCTGCCAGCGGGCCTGACAGGCGACATCCTTGATCCCACGACTTTGACAATACTGGGCAACGGCGGCCTTAAGATCCAGCTGGTTAGCCGCAATCGTCAGCGCCAAGTCCAGCGACGGATCACCGGCGGAGGCATATTCCCAGTCAATCACGGAGTATCGGCCGTTGGGGGCGGTGATGATGTTGTATCCCCCCAGGTCATGGTGGCAGCAAGTATCGGCAAACCACGCCGTGATCGGCCGGGCCTGAAAGTACGCATGAATACGTCTCAGCTGAGGGTCATCAGTAGCCCCGCCGATATTCCGCCAGTAGTGCGCAGTTCGTTGTCGGCAGTCAAGGCGATGGCTTGGCACCGGCAATTGATGAATGGTCACCAGAGTCGCCATTAAGGTCTCGCAGGGCAGCGCCTGTAGAGCGGTTTGTCCCGCGACCCACTCGACCAGTAAGCCTTCAGGAAACAAGGCAAAGGGGCATGGCGCAATCTCATGCAGGGAAGACGAGGAAATGGCACGGAGTACGTTGTGCTCCTGCTGCCTGGAGACACCAAAAGCAAGTGACGAGGAGGAGGTTGGCCGCCATACCAAGGTATGTCGTAGAGAGTTCTGTCTGTGCTCGATGACCACTACCCAGCAGCGGTTGCTGAGACCGCCACTGAGAGGTTCGGCACTGACTAAGCAATATTCCGGTAACCTAGCTTCAAACAAAGCTCGCAAGCTATCCATACTCATTGTACCGGAACACCCTGATTCAAAAGTTACCAGCCCAGCAGGCTTTTCGATTGCTGCTTACGGATCTCGGTTTCGTCAGCCCATTCAATCAGGCCAGTCTCCAAATCCATCAGGCGCATGGTCATCTTGTAGTAGACATCTTTGTCGCTGCCGGCGGATTTCACTATGCTCGACAGGTTACCGTAGAGCATGTACTCAGCCCCGACCATTTTACCGAACTGAATCGCTGTACTCTGGTTGACTAGCTCGTCATTATTCTGGAAGTTGAGCTGCTTGCGCACGTCTTCCACACGGGTCATGTCGACAAAACGGAACTTACCCGAGTTAAGCAGGCGTGTGCTGACCGAATCGGTGATCGACTCGGTATCAATATGCTCGCTGGTTTTGTTCTTGATGCTATCAACAACAATGATTGGGCGCTGGCCATTCCCGGTAATGTAAGCGACCGAGCCTGATGTCAGCATGCTGTCAGTCATCTCTTCAGCAATCTTCTGCAAGTCCGTCGAACCAAATTCAATAGTGGTTGTTTCAGCCTGCTGGGCATCGCCATAGCTTACCTTCTGAGCACACCCGCCCATCAGCGCAGCTACCCCCATTAATGCGATTACGCTTTTTTTCATCGTTTTACCTTTATCAGTCAAACAGCACTCGCTACAGTGCCAATCCCACAATTAATAATCAGCTTTGCGGATATAAATCCGGTATTGCCTCGCCTGAGGGCTTCTGGCAACGGCTTGTAGTGTCATTGTATCTTTGCCATGAAGCACGACCTGCCGCCAAGGGCTATCGCTTCCGCTCACTTCCAGTCCTTGAGCGTCATACCAGTAAAAGCGGTATTGCAAGTTCAGATCGGAGTCAATCTGGCTGGTCACCGGCACCCCTGCCTTGAGCAAGCCGTTAACCTCGGAAATATGGGCCTGCTCAATCGAAAGTCGGCTGGCCAAGTTGGGGTTACCGATCACCACGCTTTGGTTACTGCTCTCAATACTGATCCCAGAGGTGGTGTTAGAACACGCGGTCAACCCCAGGACCAGACCCAATACAAGTAAAATTCTCATTAGTTACCCCCCAATAAGACTGACCAACCGGTCAGCTGATTTCCCTGACGTGATACCCACACCATTGTTGTTCTTCCCGCCTGGACATCTACGTCTATCTGATGGCCATTCCAGGCCAAATCATAGTGCCCTGCCGCCACATCTTGCTGGGCGATCGACACCGACGCCGGCAAGGTCTGCCAGCTTCGAGTATCTGGTTGCTCGGTAAGCGTATTGAAGATATTGGTCAATACATTACCTACATCATTGGCTTCTCTGGCCGCGGTTTTGCGCACTTCGTTCTTTGCCGCCACCCGCAAAGCCTGCCGCAGTACAATCATCGGCAGATCTTCCTGAAGGCTGTAGCGTGCCATGCCATCGACATCGGCCACGGTACTATCAACCAACGGCTTGCCATTGAGCTGCAGCGGCGTAAAAGCGTTGTTGGACGGGGTGCGATAATAAGGCAGGGTCAGATTATATATGACCCCATCGCCTCGGCTGTCCGTTAGCCAGATAGGCAAACGCCAGTCATCCCTTGCCGATACCACGCCCTGCTCGTCAAACACGATGACCCGGCCTGTGCTAGCGGAGGGCGGCTGGTATTTGCCGTAGCGCGCCTGTAGCGCAGGCAGGTCATTGTCCATCCGCATGCGTGTCGCCAGACGCAGCACCGTCTCGGCGACAAACGGGTTATCAGGTGCGACCGCCAAAGCCCGTTTGTAGTCAATATAAGCGCTGTTGAGATCACCATCGGCCTCGTAGAGCACGCCGGACAGGAAAAACAGGTAGCCGTTCTGGATATTGCCCAGCGCACTTCCCACATCCGGATAACGCGCCAAGACGGCCCCCAGGTTTTGATCCAACCCCTTTCGGCGGGCTTCCTTCGCCGCCTTGGCCAATTCGTCCTCCCGCTGCCTCTTTGCCGCTTCCTGCACTTGGTTGGCACGGCGCACTTCCACCAGCGCCCCTTCGAGGTTGCGCTGTTGGAGGTAATTGAGAGCCAGGTATAGATGTAAAAAGCCCAGCTCGTAGTCCGCAGGGCGGTAGGTGATCATATTATCATTGGTCAACAATGACCCCACCTGATTGAACCCTTCCGACACCTGAATACGGGCCTGGCGCTGCTGCTCTTTGACCGCACTGTCAGCCGCCTGCAGTGCACCGAAGCTCTGCGGGTAGTGACCAGCGACGAAGCCGACCCGCCCCCTTTCCATGCCATCCAGAATTTCACCGGCAGGCGCATCAGGCAATACGTCCATTGCCTGTTGGTACAAGCCCTGCTGCATTGCCTGATGGGCCTTGCTGTTGGCCGCACTATAGTGACTAAATAAACTCTGGGTGGATAAATTTGCGCATGCAACCAACCCAAACGACAACACCGCTACGACGGCATGTTTCAACATCTTTTGCCAATCCTAAAACAAAGCCTGAGTGCCATCTATCATCAGCAAACACGCCGTAAATACTCGCCACTCAGACTTCAATTTGGAACAGAAGTTCACTTGCTCTCGACTACCCAATAACTGGCCTGCCGAGTCTTACACTAACCAACAAGCATTGGCCCCAGTGGGCGACCACCCAACAGGTGCATATGAATGTGGTACACCTCCTGGCCCCCATGCGGGTTACAGTTCATGATCAAACGGTAACCGTCTTCAGCAATCCCTTCCTGCTCAGCGAGCTTACGGGCAACCGTAAACAAGCGCCCCATCATCAATTCGTCCTCAGCTTCCACATCGTTAACAGTCGGCAGCAGCTTATTCGGAATGATCAGGATGTGGCTTGGCGCACGCGGGTTAATATCGCGGAAAGCCGTCACCAAATCGTCCTGATAAAGAATGTCGGCAGGAATTTCCTTGCGAATAATCTTACTGAAAATGGTTTCTTCAGCCATGTCTTGCTCCATTTATCGTTATCGAATCTACACTTGCAGTATGCTCGACTACGTTGATAAGAGCAATATTGAACATTGTTTTTAATCTCTTTTCCAGCTCTTTTTGCCCCATCCCCCCAAATTATCGCAAGCCAATAGCACGAAAGCGCTCACCAACGCCGCCGGATAAGGTGAATAAATTCATGGAATAACAAAGTTATTTTTTGATGCAGCCGTCAAAGAATGTATGAAGCCAAATCAATTACTATTTGGCATGATGCACTCGACCCATAAGCGGAATTTATGGGTTGGGTGAGTCGATAATGACGCAATTTTGTTCGCTTTTTTTGCTACTAAAATTTGAGCCGTCACATTTTGTACGAAGACCAAAACCATAATTCTAACTTCGTATTACATTGCCATAAGTAAGTTCTGCTGTCGCTTGCTTGTATTGTTTAGGGATATTATGAAGACAACGAAACAGACCTCTGTCATACGACGTATGTATACCGCTATCACCGTCATGGTAATGCTATTTGTTGCCACCCTGGTGATGATGCTTGATGGAACCAACCGGATCCACCAACAGCTTCAGATCGTCACTACCCAGTCGATGCCTTTGGTGTCACTCTCAAACCAAGTCAGCGTAAGGCTGCTGGCTGCAGATAAAATCTATAAGGACTTCCTTACCAGCCAGAACCTTGAGCGTATGGATGGCTACGAAGAGCAATTTGGCCTGGCCCACCAGCAATTTCTGATGGCTTTCGAACAATTAGCGAGCGCCTCACAAAACAATGCGGCGCTGAGTGGCCAGCTAGAAGCCCTGATCGCACTGGAAAACCGTTATTTCCGCGAAGCGCACAACGCGATGGACAACTACCGAACCCAGCTGCTTGCCCAGGCCGAACGTCAACAGTCCACCCGGCGCTTCCAGCAGTTGCATGGCAGCCTCAATAGCAGGATGAAAGACTATGTGGATGATCAAGAGAGTATTTCGCTCAAGATGATTGCCAAGAACTACTTCGTCAAACTGCAGGAAACCGAGGTCGTCACTTCCGATGCCCTCGCAACGGAAGATATCAACACCATTGACAACGCCATCAAAAGCAACCGGCGAAACATCAACCACCTCAACAATGCCTATCGTTCACTGCTGGCTATCATGCCGGAGCTCAAGCCAATCTTCGACAAGTCGATTGCCCAGTACACCGTCGATATCGGTCAATCCGGCGGGGTCTTGGATGCCCACTTCCAGTATATCGAGGCCCGCAACCGGCTCTACGACAACATCGCCACCCTCGCTAATGAAATCGATCAGGCAACGGAACTGCTTGCTAGCTTCAGCGCCCAGGCGACGACCCAAATGAATACGGCGATCACCAACGCCGACCGCACCTACAACCAGGGCTACCGCAATGCGACCATCCTTGGGATCGGGACAACCCTGTTTGCCCTGTTCATTGGTTGGTATATCGCCCAAAGTGTCCGCAAACCCCTGAACGCAACCCTGGCTACGCTTGAAGCCTTAGCCAAGGGAGACATGACCAAGCGTAGCCAGGTCAACCAGTTTGCCGAGTTCAGCAAGTTGGGCAGCTACATCAATACCCTTGCCGATAACCTGCAGGAAATCCTTGGCAAACTGAGCCAGGCCTCCAGCGATCTCACCTCGGTCGCCGAAGTGAATCAGTCGACCACCACCGAAGCGAAGCACCGGCTCAACGAGCAACGCCAGCAAACGGCCTCTGTCGCCACCGCCATGACCGAGATGGAGCAGTCTGTTACGGACGTGTCCCACAGTGCCCAAAGCACCATGGAACGAGTCCATGAAGTCGAGCAAGCATCGAGCACGGGCCGGGAGGTCATGAGCCGCAATATCAATACGGCACACCAACTGTCGACGCGCTTAGACAAGTCAGTCCATGCCGTGTCGGAGTTGCAGGAAATGAGCAGCAATATCGGCTCAATCCTGGATGTGATCAGGAACATTGCCGACCAGACCAACCTGCTCGCACTCAATGCGGCCATCGAAGCGGCACGGGCCGGCGAGCAGGGACGCGGCTTTGCCGTGGTGGCTGACGAAGTCCGGGTACTGGCCAAGCGAACCACCGACTCGACGTCTGAAATCGAGCAGATGATCCAGCGCCTGCAATCCAGCTCGGGGCAGGCTGTTGACGTCATGCAGAGCTGTGTCAGCGAAATGGAAAACAGTATTACCCAGGCTTCAGAGGCCAACAGTGCGATGGAAGAAATCCAAGCCATTATTCTTGAAATCAGCCAGATGAGCACCCAAATTGCGCAGGCGGCGGAAGAGCAGCGCAGCACCACGGGCTCTATCGCCCGCTCGCTGGAAGATATCAGCCATATTGCAGACTCCAACTATAGCGCGATGGAGGAAGTGGCCGAAGCCAGCGGCAAGCTCGATAGGCTCGCTCATCAGCAGAACGATCTGGTCCACCGGTTCACACTGTGATGGATACCTTATTGCGACGCCTACCTTGCAGCTAATCTATTGTTAGCCAGCCCCTGCGGCTGGCTTTTTAATCCGCTCCCTTTCAAAGAGGCAAAAACTCGCCCCAGAAGCAATCGTTTGCCACGAACGGCATCAATTAATTCAATAGTTTGAACAACCCGCTTTACAAGCTCTGGCGGAGGTTTTAGAATCGGTCGATTTTTTTTGGGAGGGAAGCAACAATGACGACTATTACGATCACACGTCCTGATGACTGGCACACCCATTTGCGCGATGGTGATGTGTTGACAGATACCGTTCGCGATATCAGCCGCTACATGGGTCGAGCTATCATCATGCCGAACTTGATCCCACCGGTCACCGATACAGAAGCTGCACTGGCCTACCGCGACCGTATCCTTGCCGAAAAGCCTCAAGGCAATTTCTCTCCTCTTATGACCCTCTACCTGACCGACAACACCACCCCTGACGAAATTCGCAAAGCTAAAGCCACTGGCCATATCTTTGCCGCCAAACTTTACCCTGCAGGTGCAACCACCAATTCCGACTCGGGAGTGACGTCTATCGACAAGTTGATCCCGACGCTGGAAGCGATGCAGGAAGAAGGGATGCTGCTTCTGATCCACGGTGAGGTAACAACCCACGAAGTAGATATCTTCGATCGCGAGAAACAATTCCTCGACACCGTACTGGGCCCTATCGTCGAGAAAATGCCAAACCTGAAAATCGTGGTCGAGCACATCACCACCAAAGATGCCGTCGAGTTTGTCAGCAACGCCGGCCCTAATGTGGCCGCAACCATCACGGCACACCACCTGATGTTCAACCGCAACCACATGCTGGTTGGCGGGATCCGCCCACACTTCTACTGCCTGCCAATCCTCAAGCGTAACACCCACCAGCAGGCGTTGGTGGCAGCAGCAACCAGCGGTAGCCCGAAGTTCTTCCTGGGTACCGACTCAGCTCCGCACGCCCAAGGGCGTAAAGAGTCCGCTTGCGGTTGTGCCGGCTCATACACCGCACACGCAGCCATCGAACTTTACGCGGAGGTATTCGAGCAAGCAGGTGCACTGGATAAGCTAGAAGCATTCGCAAGCTTCAACGGTCCCGACTTCTACGGTCTGCCACGCAACGCAGATACCATTACCCTAACCAAAGAAAACTGGGCTGTGCCTGAAACCATGGCGTTTGGTAACGATGTTGTGGTACCCATCCGTGCTGGCGAAGAGATGACTTGGAAAGTAACGGCTTAATCAGTCATTGACTTTCATCAGAACAAAAAAGGGGCGCATATTGCGCCCCTTTTGTTTTTCTTAGCGATTATTCAGCAAAGATTAGCTGTGCACAGGCTCCGGTGCCACAGAGCTGCTGCCTGGCAGTGCGACATGGTGGAACAAGCGATACAGTACAGGCACCACAATGAGGGTCAGTACAGTTGCAAAGCCTAACCCGAACATAATGGTCACCGCCATCGGCTTGAAGAACACATCCGGCAGCAAAGGCACCATCCCCAAAACGGTGGTAATTGCCGCCATACACACCGGCCTGACACGACTCACCGCCGCATCAACCACCGCCCGGTACTTCTCCTTGCCACTGGCAATTTCGATCTCGATCTGATCCAGCAGGACAATACCGTTCTTCACCAACATCCCCGACAGGCTGAGAAAACCAAGCAGAGCCATAAAGCCAAACGGCGTATCGAGCAAAAGCAGCCCGGTGGTCACACCAATCACCGCCAGTGGGACTGTCGCCCAGACAATCAAGGCTTCTTTCACTTTGTTGAACAGGAAAATAGTAATGAGGAACATTACCAAGTATCCCATCGGCATGGTCTGGAACAGCGAGGCTTTGGCATCAGCCGAAGACTCATATTCTCCCCCCCATTCCAGCGAATAGCCCGGCGGGTAGTCCAGCCCTTCGATAAGGGGCTGGATCCGCGCCTGCACCGTCGCCGCCGTTTCATCACCCAACGGATCCGGATCGGCCATCACAGTTAGCATCCGCTTGCGATCTTTTCTCGCAATCAACGGGTCTTCCCAAATCATATTGACGCCATTGATCACCTGCTGCAACGGAATATAGCCTTGCGTTGCCGGACTCCAGATTTTCATCCCTTCAATCGTACTGACATCCACGCGCTCCTGTTCTGGCAAGCGGGCGACGATGGGCATCAAGTTGGTTCCGTCACGATATATCCCGACAGTCAGGCCGGAGAAGGACATCTGCAACAGATCGTCGACATCTTTTTTGGTGATGCCGTAACGGCGGGCCTGACTCTCGTTGAACACAGGCTCGATCACCTTATTACGCTCACGCCAGTCATGGCGGATATTGAACGCCCCCGGATCGGCATTCATGATATCCACCACCTGCTTGGCCAACGTCCGCAGCACTGTCGGATCCGGACCAACCAAACGGGCTTCGATTTTCGATCCTGATGATGGACCAAGCATGATCTGCTTGAGCTTGTATTCCAGCTCGGGGTGGCGCGTGTCCAGCACCTCACCGAGCTTGCCCATGACCGGCATCACATCCTCGAAACTGTTAACCCGGATAATCAATTCGCCATAGGAGGAATAACTCTTCTCCGGCGAATAGGTCAGCATGAAGCGCTGCGAGCCCTTGCCGGCACTGGTATTGACATACTCGACCCGCTCGTCCTGCCTCACGATACCTTCCAGCTCTTTCAAGGTCGCATTAGTTGCCCGGATGTCCGTCCCTTCCGGCAGCCAGATATCAACCATAAACATCGGTGTCGTCGACGACGGGAAGAAGGACTGCTTGAGTAGGGTAAAGCCATACAAGCTGGCCCCCAGCATAACCACCAGCACAATCACTGTCATCCAGGCACGGCGCATGCAGAACTCAAGGAATGTCTTGTACCAAACAAAAATCTTGCCGGCATAAGGGTCCGCATCCGGATCCTGGCTACCGGTTTTGACACTCTTGAAGAACAAGTCACTGAAGAACGGCGTCAAGGAGATAGCAGTAAACCAGCTGAGCATCAAGGAGATCAGCAGCACGGTAAACAGCGTCCGACAATACTCGCCGGTCGAGTCCTGCGACAGGCCTATCGGCGCGAATGCCATAACCGCAATCACCGTCGCCCCCAACAATGGCCACTTGGTTTGGGTCACAATGTCAGAGGCCGCCTGCATCCGGGTCCGGCCCTTCTGCATCCCGATCAGCACCCCTTCAACCACCACTATCGCATTATCCACCAACATACCCAGTGCGATAACCAGCGCCCCAAGAGAAATCCGCTGCAAGTCGATCGCCAGCCAGCTCATGAAGACAAAGGTGCCCAACACAGTAAGCAGCAGGATCAAACCAATCAACAGGCCGGATCGCAGCCCCATGAAAAACAGCAGGACAATAATAACAATTGCCACTGCCTGGCCCAGGCTGATCACAAACCCACTGACCGATTTGTCGACCTCGGTCGGCTGGCTATACACCACCCCGATGTCGATACCGACGGGTTGCTGCTCTTTAAGCTCTCGAAGCCGCGTTTCCACACGCTTGCCAACCTCGACAACGTTGACACCTTCAACTGCCGAGATCCCAACATGCAGCGCTTGCCTGCCGTTGTAGCTGATCAAATTACTCGGCACTTCTTGGAAATCACGCTTAATGTCAGCCACATCCTTCAGGTAGATAAGCCCTTCTGCCCCGCTCTCGGTGATGATCAAGTCGCCTAGCTCATCAACGCTCTGGAACTCACCGGTCGGGTGGACGCGGATATACTCATTGCCGATGCGGACGGCACCGGCACTGGTGACCAGGTTCTGGGTTTCGAGCGTGCTATAGATGGTCTGCGGCGAGATCCCCAAGCTGCTCAGGCGTTGCATCGAGATTTCGATAAACACCTGCTCTTGCTGGGTCCCCGTCACCGATACTTTTCCGACGCCGTCGACAAGCTCGATTTCACGGCGCAGATAATCCACATAGTCGCTGAGCTCCTTGTAGCTGTACCCCTTACCGGTTATCGCCAGCAACATCCCGAACACATCACCAAAATCGTCGACAACCGAAGGCTCATGCACCCCCGGCGGCAACGACGGCTTGAGATCATTGACCTTGCGCCGCATTTCATCCCAAATTTGCGGCAGATCATCGGGGCCGTAGTTGTTCTTCATGGTGACGGTGATCTGAGACAGCCCACGGCTAGAGACCGAGTTCACCTCATCAACATAGATCAGCTGCTGGATCGCCTTCTCTATCGGATAAGTCACTTCCTCTTCAACTTGCAGAGGTGTCGCACCGGGATATGCGGTGATCACCATGGCATCTTTGATTGTGAACGCCGGATCTTCAAGACGCCCCAAGCCGAAGAAGGCCATGGTACCGCCGATCAAAAAGATCAGGGTCAACATCCAACTGATCACTTTGTTGCGAATGAAATAGCTTGCAATATCCTGCTTCATAATCAGCCTGCCTCCTTATCGACGATGGTGACCGACTGGCCTTCGCGTAATCTATTTGCCCCTTCAACCACGATATGCTCGCCCGCTTCCAACCCCTCAAGTAATCGAATTCCTTCTGGCACCACCTTATCGGTGACCACCCTGCGCTTGGTCACCGTGCTGTCATCGTTAACGACCCAAACAAACTTGTTCTCCATGGCAAGATCATCACCATCTTCGTTAATGATGGCCTCGAGCGGGATCACCGATTCATCCCGCCGATAGACCTTAAGCTTCTGGGCATCGGCTCTCACTTCTACCGCCATACCATCGAGGATAAAGCGATCCTCGGGCATGGGCATGGTGAGAGTGACTAAAAATGACCCCAAATCAGGATCAGGTTCGGTGGTGAATTCCTTGAGGAAAGCCCGGTATTCAGCACCGCCCTCTAGCAACACCCTCGCCCCCGGTTTGGATTCCTCCAATTCAACCGCCGTACTTTGGGAATAGATCATATCCGGAGCTTGGATAAGGATGTCTACCTGATCCGCCAGGTGCAGGTTCATCACCAGCTGACCAACCTGAACATTCTCGAACTGCTCAACTGGCACCCTTGAGATCACCCCCGAAAACGGGGCCTTGAGTTCCGTGAACGTCAGGTTGAGCTTGGCCAAATCGAGGCGGGCCTTGGCAATCCGGCGCTGCGCTTTCAGCTCATCAAACTGCGACTGGGGCAGGAAGCCCTGTTTGACCAACTTCGCCGAACGGCGGTACTGACTATCGGTAACGTTGTACTTGGCCTGGGCGTCATCGACTTCCAGCTTGTAATCGGTTGGATCGAGACGGGCAAGTAGTTGTCCTTTCTTGACTTGATCGCCAGGGCGCACGGCAATGTGGATGACTTCGCCCTGTACCCGAAATGACAAACTTGACTTATCGGCTGCTGCGGCAACCGCAGGAAAAGTCAGCTGTGGCGCTGATTGTGCGATTTTCACTTCAACCACCGATACGGGGGCAACGATGGAACGTGGCTCGACAGGCGCTTTATCACACCCGTACAGGAAAGTCACTCCCCCAAGCACCAAGGGAATTAGGGTTAATTTATTCATCCTACAGTCCCCGCTCTTTTATCCATTCGCGCACCCTCTGGCCCTCTTGCAACTCCTGAACTCCGGAGGTGGCTATCAGGTCTCCATCGTTCAACCCATTCACGACTCTGCGTTTATCATCGAGCTGAACGGATACCTTGCTGACTATGCCTTGCTCGTCAACCCGCCAGACAAAGGTGGTGTCCCCTTCGGTTAAGATGGCACGAGATGGAATGGAACCGCTGGAGCTCTGAGGGATCGCCACACGTACATGCCCAGCCATACCGGGAAGCAAATTGAACCCTTCAGGGCGTTCCATAAAGAGCGTCACTTTGTAACTCGACGTTTTTGCATCGGCCTCGGTATCGATTTCCTTGAACTCGGCGGAGAAGGTCTGGTTAGGGATGGTATCGAAGGTAACCGTTGGCTCCCGATCAAAATCGTTGCGATGCTGGAAACGAGCAAACAGCTGATCCGGTAACTGAAAGGTCACATTGATCAAACCAGCACTTTGAATATGCATAACGGGCTGCTTGGCCGCGACGTATTCATAGTTTTCGACCAACGACAAAGACAGTGTGCCATCGTAAGGCGCAACCAAGCTGGCATAATTGAGATTTGCCTGAGCTTTGTCCAAATCCGCTTTGGCTTGGTTGAGTTCAGCCTCCGAACGGTCGAAATCCAGCTCTGATACCACCTTGGTTTTGAGCAGCTCTTTATCTCGCTTGTACTGCACAAAAGCCAGCTCATAGTCGGCCTTTGCCTGCTCAAGCAACAGGCTGAGTTCATCAGTATTGAGGTGGGCGAGAACCTGCCCTCGCTTGACGATATCACCGGGCTTGCCATTGACCTTGTCAAGCTGTCCAGACACCCGAAAAGCCAAGACTGCTTTATCACCAGCCTCAACAACAGCTGGAAATGTTCGATAACTTTCGCTACTGCCTACCGATACGGCTTCTAACTTGACAGGCCTGGAATCGGGCTCAGGAATGGTGACTTCTTTATCCCCGCAACCTTGCACCAACAATGCTAACAAGGCCGGGGCCCACAACACGCGTCCCATAAAATCCTCTGTAATTCTTAATTTTTGTTGTATTTATTTCAGCTACCAAGCGCACGTGGCGCGAAGATGTGACACTAAAACGCTTGTTAATACTATAGTTCATTTATTGCTGCATTAATGAAACCAATAACAAAAAACCAACAAAAAACAGGTTATTAAGTAAGACAATGACGTTATCAAAGCTCAGATATAACAACGATAGGCAACAACGAGAAATCAGCAGAAGTCAGTAATTATCAGATAAAGAAATCGCCACCCCGCTAAATGCGTGAAATGATAAGGTGATTTTTTGAGGTAGATTTAGCTATTTTCACATCGCTCAATAGCCGCGTGTTCCGGCCTGGCTTTTAGCAATAAAAAAAGGAGCCATATGGCTCCTTTTTGACGGTTAATAACCAGAATGCTTAGCCTTCAAGCTCAGCAATTTTCACTTTCCAGGTATCTGGCCCCGTTTGGTGGGCATTCACCCCTTCGGCATCAACGGCAACCGTAACTGGCATATCTTCGACTTCAAACTCATAGATTGCCTCCATGCCCAAGTCTTCGAACGCCACCACACGCGCTTTTTTGATGGCTTTGGCAACCAAGTAGGCGGCTCCGCCGACTGCCATCAAGTACACCGCTTTGTGCTGTTTGATTGACTCAATCGCTGCCGGACCACGTTCTGCCTTGCCGATCATACCGGTCAGGCCGGCTTGCTCGAGCATCATGTCGGTGAACTTGTCCATACGCGTAGACGTCGTTGGGCCAGCAGGGCCAACAACCTCATCGCCCACTGCATCGACAGGGCCGACGTAGTAAATGAAGCGGTTAGTGAAATCAACCGGGAAATCTTCACCTTTCGCCAGCATGTCCTGAATGCGCTTGTGCGCGGCATCGCGGCCAGTCAAAATCTTGCCTGACAGCAATAGGGTCTCGCCAGAACGCCACTCTTGGACATCAGCCTTGGTCACTTCATCAAGGTTAACGCGGCGGACATTGTCACCGACTTCCCAGGTCACTTCCGGCCAATCCTCAAGCTTCGGCGGCTTTAGATCTGCCGGGCCTGAACCGTCCAGGGTAAAGTGAACGTGGCGGGTCGCTGCACAGTTCGGGATCATGCAAACCGGCTTAGACGCTGCGTGTGTCGGTGCCGTTTTGATTTTGACATCCAGTACCGTTGTCAGACCGCCAAGGCCCTGGGCACCAATACCGAGCTTATTCACCCGATTGTAGATATCAAGACGCAATTCTTCTTCGGCATTTTGCGCACCGCGCGCCTGCAACTCATGGATATCAACAGACTCCATCAAGGATTCTTTCGCCAACACTGCCGCTTTCTCGGCGGTGCCGCCAATACCAATACCCAGCATGCCCGGAGGACACCAGCCCGCGCCCATCAATGGCACGGTTTTCTCGACCCACTCAGCCACATCGTCGGATGGGTTGAGCATCACCATTTTGGTTTTGTTCTCAGAGCCGCCGCCTTTGGCCGCTACCTGGATTTCAACTTTGTCGCCCGGTACCATGTCGATATGGACAACGGCAGGGGCATTGTCTTTGGTATTCTTGCGGCTGCCCGCAGGATCAGCTACGACAGAGGCTCGTAGCGGATTATCCGGGTTGGTGTAAGCCTGACGTACGCCTTCATCGATCATTTCCTGCACGGTCAGATCACTGTCCCACTGCACGTTCATACCGATTTTAACGAAACAGGTCACGATGCCGGTATCCTGACAGATTGGGCGGCGACCTTCAGCTGACATACGCGAGTTGATCAGGATCTGAGCAATCGCATCTTTCGCAGCTTGGCTCTGCTCTTTGTGGTAGGCTTTTTCCAAAGCTTGAACAAAGTCGAGCGGGTGGTAGTAAGAAATGTACTGTAGCGCATCAGCCACACTACTAATTACATCTTGTTTCCGGATGACGGTCATATCTGCCCTCGTTGATTTTTTATCATTCCCTGGCGCCCGATTTTTTTGCTTCCAGTGTAGGGTGTGATTCACATTCTCTGTAGAAAAAATGCAACCACGCGGCCATGATCCTCATGGCGTTTCTCCATCCAGCCTATTTCGTTGCTACCTGCTAAAAATAATGCCTTCAGGACGTCCTTGGGCGTCGGATTAAATTCTGTGTTTATGATACTCTTGCGGATAATTTCGCGCCATGCGCCAAACGTACACCTGTCACAAAAAAGAAAATGATTTGTAAATCACATCCAGAACTGAGTATTGAACAACTCGACTACCACAAAGACGCCTCGCTAACGTGGTTTGAATCGTTTGCGGGTCTGCCTTGGGCTATGATATTACGCTCCGCAGCTTCGGATCATCCAGATAATCGATTCGACATTTTAGTTGCTGATCCTTTAGCCACTTTAGAGACATATGGTGAAACAACTCATATTAAATTTTCAAATGGTGATGAAAAGTCGAGCAACGATGATCCGTTCGCACTGATCAAGTCGGTACAGCAACAGCTGCTTCCGTCAACAACCCCTCTGAAAGATGTGCCTTTTATCGGCGGTGCTGTCGGTTTGTTCAGCTACGATCTGGGACGCAGGATCGAAAAAGTGGCCAACACCGCCAAGCACGATATTGCCACTGCCGACATGGCGGTGGGAATTTACGACTGGGCGTTGCTCGCCGATCACCACACCGAGCAGCTGTATTTGGTGTCCCCATCAGGCGGCGATCGCAAGCAATGGCTGCAACAGCACCATAAAAAGGCACAGATCGCGGCCCCGGCTACTAATTCGCAACACCCGCCGCTCTTTTCATTAACATCGCCGTGGCAGGCGAATATGGATATAGACGAATATCGCAGTAAGTTCGATCGTATCCAGCAGTATCTGCTATCGGGTGACTGTTACCAAATCAACCTGACCCAACGCTTTTCAGCTGATTACCAAGGTGACGAATGGCAGGCATACCGATTACTGGAAGAGCGCAATGGCGCCCCATTTTCCGCCTTTCTCCGCACTGGAGACAGTGCGATTCTCTCGCTATCACCGGAGAGGTTTCTGCAGCATCGCCATGGTGAGGTTGAGACCAAACCCATCAAAGGTACCCGACCTCGAGATACCGACGCCGCCCGTGATGCTGCTCTGGCTGAAGAGTTGCGTACGACAGAGAAAGACCGCTCAGAAAACCTGATGATCGTCGATTTGCTGAGAAACGATATCGGTCGGGTGGCCAAGCCGGGCACGGTAAAGGTACCAAAGCTGTTTGATATTGAGAGTTTTCCTGCCGTGCACCATTTAGTCAGCACCGTCACCGCAGAGCTGGATACGCAGTACACGGCTACCGACCTGCTTCGTGCCTGCTTCCCGGGCGGTTCCATTACCGGGGCACCGAAGGTCAGGGCGATGGCAATTATCGAAGAACTAGAGCCAAATCGTCGCAGTGCCTATTGCGGCAGTATCGGCTACATCAGCCGTTGCGGCCAAATGGATACCAGCATCACCATCCGGACCCTGGTTGCCAACGAGCAGACACTCCATGTTTGGGCTGGCGGCGGCATTGTGGCCGACAGCCAGGCTGACAGTGAGTACCAAGAAACACTGGATAAGCTGAGCCGCATTCTGCCAGTGCTGGGAAACTAGCCTCTGGAGACATATACCCCAGAAATCCAGCCCAACACCGTGTTGGGTTGGTTTTTGGGTTTGTAATTGTTGGGATTTATTTATAATCTTATGACCCATTGCTGCACGGATCCGCGGCATCGAACCCGCAACTCATGAAATCAATTCGCTAAGTTGCTGTTTCAACATCTATAGTTATTAGTATGCCGTCATAGCAGCACCACGGAAGGTTTATGAATTGCCAGCAACAGATCATCACCCGCTTCTTGCTTGCCCCGCAAGCCAGCTACGATAAGAGCCATACTACCCGAGTTAGGCAGTACATCCGTGACGGCTATCAGCTCAAACCTGCCGCTGTGCTTATCCCGCTCGTTCCCCGCCACGACTCATTCAGTATGATTTTTACCCGCCGGGCGCAACACCTCAAACACCACCCGGGACAAGTTTCATTTCCCGGCGGCCGATTTGAGCCTCAAGATATTGATTTAATTGATACCGCACTGCGTGAAACCCATGAAGAGACTGGTATTTTATGCAACCGTGATAGCATTATTGGACAGCTGCCAAGCTTGCCTACTATCAGTGGGTATATCGTCACCCCGTACTTGTCGGTGATCTCGCCGGATTACAGGCCAGAGCTGGATCCAAACGAGGTTGATGAATTGTTCGAAGCCCCAATCGAACACGTATTAAACCCGATGAATATACGGATACAAAAAGTTACCCTTAAAGGGAAAACACACAATATTTATTCAGTTCCATTCAGCAAATATTCAATCTGGGGTGCCACCGCCCAAATGCTCAAAGTGCTCTCTGATCAGCTGTGGTATGAGCAAAACTAATCTGACACGATAATTTCCCTAATATTACCTCAGACTTTAGCGTGATCCATGTCACACTAAATTGTATTGCAATTTCGCCCCGTTACATAACGAGATCTCGATCAAGGTTTTCCTGCAATAAATCACGAAAATGCGCCCCGTTCCTAATTTCCGTTCCGTAATTAACTTTGGATATATAATCATGCAAACATCTACAAGCACCGTAGCAACTAGTGCTGCAAAAGCAGGATGGACGTATAAAGACGTAACATGGGCACTATCTCTATTCGGTACTGCTGTTGGCGCGGGCGTATTGTTCCTGCCTATCAAAGCGGGTGCTGGCGGTTTCTGGCCTCTTGTTATTCTAGCCCTGCTTGCTCTTCCAATGACTTGGTTTGCTCACAAGAGCTTGGCTCGTTTCGTTCTTTCTGCTAAAAACCCAGAAGCAGATATTACTGATACTGTTGAAGAACACTTCGGTAAAGCTGGCGCAAACATCATCACTTTTGCTTACTTCTTCGCCATCTACCCAATCGTTCTTATCTACGGTGTAGGTATTACCAATACTGTTGACTCTTTCATGGTTAACCAGCTAGGCATGGAATCACTTCCACGCTGGATCCTGTCTGGTGGCCTGATCATGGCGATGACTGCAGGTGTAGTATTCGGTAAAGAACTGATGCTGAAAGCAACTTCAGCAATGGTTTACCCTCTAGTATTCGTTCTACTAGCACTTTCTGTGTACCTGATCCCAGATTGGAACGGCTCAATGATGTCTGTAAGCCCAGACTGGAGCGCAATGCCTTCTGTTATCTGGCTAGCAATCCCAATCATCGTATTCTCGTTCAACCACAGCCCAATTATCTCTCAGTTCTCTAAAGAGCAGCGTCGTGTATACGGTGAAAACGCAGTACAGAAAACTGACATGATCACTGGTGGCGCAGCAATGATGCTGATGGGCTTTGTAATGTTCTTTGTATTCTCTGTAGTACTGTCTCTATCTCCAGAGCAGCTAGCTGATGCACAAGCACAAAACATTTCTGTACTGTCTTACCTAGCAAACATCCACGAGTCTCCAATGATTTCCCTGATGGGCCCTATGGTTGCTTTCGCTGCGATTACTTCTAGCTACTTCGGCCACTTCCTAGGTGCCCACGAAGGTCTAGTAGGTCTGGTTAAGTCTCGCTCTGACATGCCAAAGAGCAAGATCGAGAAAATCTCTCTAGCATTCATCGTAGTAACAACTTGGGTTGTTGCAGTCGTAAACCCAAGCATCCTAGGTATGATTGAAACAATGGGCGCACCAATGATTGCCGCTATCCTATTCATCATGCCAATCTTTGCAATGCAGAAAGTACCAGCAATGGCTAAGTACAAAACTTCAGCTCCTGCTCAGATTTTCACAGCACTATGTGGTATTGCCGCGATTACTTCTGTAATCTACGGTGCACTATAAGGCGATTTATCACTGACTTAGTGATAATTCACCAGCGCTAAGTGAATTTGTAAGAAAATGTGCTACTACGCATAGTCTTCTGACTCAAATTCCGTAAAATAGAGCCACTAAAGAGCAGGACGCGTTTGCCCCTGCTCTTTTGTTTTGATTATCTCGCCAAGGAAGGGGCGAGAATGATAAAAACTATACAGTCTCACGGTAACTAGATAGTTACCCTGACTGAGGTATTAGCAATGATCAGTGTTTTTGATATCTATAAAATCGGTGTGGGTCCTTCCAGTTCGCACACTGTCGGCCCAATGAAAGCAGGTAAAGAGTTCATCGATGACCTGCGTGCCATGGGCAAGCTTCGTGACGTGACTAAAATTACCGTGGATGTTTACGGTTCGCTTTCTCTAACCGGTAAAGGTCACCACACTGATATCGCAATTATTATGGGCCTGGCTGGTAACAGCCCTGAGCATGTTGACATCGACAGCATCCCTGGCTTTATCGCCCGCGTTGAAGAAACAGAGCGCCTACCAGTTGGCATGCACTGCCACACTGTCGATTTCCCTCGTGAAGGCGGTATGAACTTCCATACTACTAACCTTCCTCTTCACGAAAACGGTATGACTATTCACGCTTTCATCGGCGAGGAAGAAGCATACGCCAAGACTTACTACTCTATCGGTGGTGGTTTCATCGTTGACGAAGAGAACTTCGGCAAATCAAGCGAATCATCGGTAAAAGTGCCTTACATGTTTACTACCGCAGAAGAGCTAGTAAACCAGTGTAAGGAAAACGGCCTGTCAGTAAGCTCACTGGTTATGTCTAACGAACGCGCAATGAACGCGGAAGACGAAATCAGCACTTACTTTGCCAACATCTGGCGTACCATGCGCGAATGTATGGAGCGTGGCATGAGCGAAGAAGGTATCCTTCCGGGTCCTCTACGCGTTCCTCGCCGTGCAGCGGCTCTGCGCCAGCAGCTAATGACAACCGAAAAGCTGAGCAACGACCCAATGACCGTTGTTGACTGGGTTAACATGTACGCTTTCGCGGTGAACGAAGAGAACGCAGCCGGTGGCCGTGTGGTTACCGCACCAACTAACGGTGCTTGCGGTATCATTCCTGCGGTTCTGGCTTACTACGACAAGTTCATCCAGCCAGTTGGCCCGAAAGAGTACACCCGTTACTTCGCCGCTTCTGGCGCTATCGGCGGCCTTTACAAGCGTAACGCGTCTATCTCTGGTGCGGAAGTTGGCTGTCAGGGTGAAGTTGGTGTGGCATGTTCAATGGCAGCGGCTGGCCTTGCTGAGCTTATGGGCGGTAGCCCTGAGCAAGTATGTATGGCTGCTGAAATCGCGATGGAACACAACCTGGGCCTAACCTGTGACCCTGTTGCTGGCCAGGTACAGGTTCCTTGCATCGAACGTAACGGTATCGCAGCGGTTAAAGCTATCAATGCTTCACGTATGGCACTTCGCCGCTCTTCTGAGCCTCGCGTATCACTGGACAAAGTTATCGAGACGATGCTTGAAACCGGTAAAGACATGAACGCAAAATACCGTGAAACCTCACAGGGTGGCCTGGCAATCAAAGTAATTTGCTAATTGCCCAGTAAGTAATAGAAAAGCTACCCACTCGGGTAGCTTTTTTTATGCCCGTCGCCTGCAGGGCCATTGCTTAGAATGCCCCACCCGCATTGTGCAGCAGCTGCTCAATGTCTTCCGCCAGCGCCTCGCCGCACTGCAAGGTGGTGATCCACGAAATAGGGATCCCCCGGGTATCACCAAAACCATAGCAGGCCCCGGCGATCGCCCCGACCACTATTCCCCGGCCGCAGCTGTCACCACCTACCGCAATATTGGTGAGTATCGCCTCGGTATAGCTTGAGCTGTTCTGTAGGATCCATGCCGCCATCGGTAGGCTATCGGCAAGGTGGCAGGCACTATTTGCAATCGACAGCACATGGGAAAGATCATTAACATCACCACTGAGCACCCTGACCTGCTCGATTTTCTCCTGTACCAACTCAGGGCATTTGACCTTCAGCACATTAAGCACCGGCTCCATGCGACGTGAGCGCAAGGCTTCGTTGAGAGCGCTGGCAAACGCCTTGGCGCAAGCTAATGCCAATTCATTTTGATGAGTCACCCCGACAATACGGTCAATTTCGCTTTCCAGTTTCTCCGAAGGCATTTTCAGCGCCACCAATGCCGGTACCGCACACAAGGCAGGGGTCTGGTCGTCATCACAGCCAGAGTCTTCCGGCCAATCTTCTGGTAACAGGGAAAACAGAGACAGCAGCAAGGCTTTGGTCGGACTATCGACATAGCCGATGAACTCGCCGCCGGGGCCGAAGTAATCCAAGATTTCCTGCTGCAAACGATGAGTCTCGACATCGGGTTCACTGAGCAGCCGAATATACAGGGCTAGCCATTCACCATAAATGGTCAGCTCCCCTGCCGTGAGCTTGTCATGGGCATAGTAACCTTCTACCCCTTCATAATGATGGGCATCCGGTTCGATAAAAGGAAAATGCGGAAGAGATTGGAGGGTCCGGATACGCTCCGGGGAATAGATCCAATGGGTCCCCATACTGGCAGCATCGGCCACCAGCGCCCCCATCAGGGCTGCATAACGTTGTGCCATTGTCTTGTCCTTTCACGATCTCAAACGATGAAATAAGCTTATACCCATTCCCGCGAACTGGCTGAACAAGAATAAAAAAACCCGCCATTAAGGCGGGTTATAGTAAACAATCAGCGATGGGCTTTAATTAAGCAGCCGCTTTAAATGCTTTTGCTTTCTTCAGTTCGCCTACAGGCAGGATGGTACGACCGTACTCGTTGTTAAGTACTTGTGCCATTGCAAAGTAGATAGCACTTGCACCACAGATGATGCCTTCGAATCCAGCGATAGTGCCGATTAGTGCGCTGCCAGTGAAGTCACGCGCTGCCAATAGGAAGAACAGTACAGTTAGAGAGCCGAATACGAACTGCTTGGCGCGAGGGTAGCATAGCGAACCAATGAACATGAAGCCGGTGAAGATACCCCATAGTAGTAGGTACCAACCCATGAAGCTTGCAGGGCTTGCAGGCAGACCCATGTAAGGCATTACGATTAGACCAACAAGCGTCAGCCAGAACAGACCGTAAGAAGTAAATGCAGTCGTACCAAACGTGTCACCACGCTTGAAGCACATCATGCCTACGATAACCTGGCTCAAGCCACCGTAAAAAATACCCATAGCTAGGATCATCGAATCAATTGGGAAGAAGCCCGCATTGTGGATGTTCAGAAGGATGGTAGTCATACCAAAGCCCATAAGACCTAGTGGTGCTGGGTTAGCTAGTTTCGTAGACATGTTTTCCTCAAATAGGAGTAATTCAACAAAAATGATAAAGATTAAAATTTGGGTGCATCAATCAATGCGCGGCGAATTCTAAAGGACGCTGACAGGCAAATCAAGCCAAAACCCGCACAAAACTTAACCAAACTCAAAAAAAGTTGTAATTTAGCACCGACATGTAAAGCAAATTTTTTCCTCAAAGCGTGGTGAACTGTTAGCAAATGTAATCAACCAAAGACTCCAGAACATAACGAAAAATAAAATACCGATACAAAACAACAACTTAACCACAAGCACTAACCACCTTTATTGTCATAAGTTTTCACAAGTCGTTTTTAACTCTTATTGGCCCAGCTTGCGGCTAGCTCTGGGGTACAGATGTAAAAAAAGCAGCATATATGCTGCTTTTTTATTCATGATTGTTTTATATAACCAGACCGGCAATCAAATTTCCTGTCCATCCCCCGCTTCATCCCCCGCTTCATCTCCGGCCATGGACACGGCGCTATTGATCGGCTCTACCTCATCGGCGGCTAGCTCCTGCTGGGCCGGCATGTCTTCGATGATATTGGGTAACGGCGTCTCACCGGCCTGCTGTTCATCCGCAGGGATCTGCGCTTCAGGTGCCGGAGCCATCCTCAACAGCTGTGCTTGGAGTTTAGCGATTTGGCGGTTCTGCTCTTTGAGCAACCCCTTGAGCGTATCTAGCTGGACCTGCTGCTGGGTAGGCTGGGTCTGGCGACTGGCCAACTGAAGCTGCTGACGCGTACCTGCCACCTGCGAGCTTAATTGCTTGGCCTGCTCAGCCAATGGCTGGTCGCGCAAATCTGAATCATTCAGCGCCTGGGAGATGCTGAGCAACTTCGCTTCAATGGTAAGAATATAGCTTTCGTATTCATCACGGTTACGGTCACGCAGGTATTTCACCTCTTCGGCAATATGCGCCGCGTGGGCAAGCTCAAACTCTATGGCTGACACCACTTGGTTGATCGCATCAAAGGCCCGGGGAGAATTATCTATCAACGTCTTACCAGCCTTGATTTCCTCTTCAACCTTGGTATAGCTGAGTGGCGCATAATAGCGCACGTCTTCACGACGTAACTGGCGCAGGGCTTCTTCCTGCGGGGTGATATAAATACGCTTGATCACCCTCACTTCCAAACTGTGCGCGCGGGAAAGGAATTCGGTCTGCTCTTCGCGGGCCCGGTTGAGATCGCCGCGGGCCACAAACGCGAACAAGTTGCTATAAAAGCGGTTGAGCCGAACAAATTCACTGCGGTAGTGAGCATTAGCATCAATCGAGTTGAGGTAGGCCAACTGGGTCATGGCAGGTTCCAGGACCTTATCAGCAATTTTCTTTAGCCCCATCAATTCCGCATGGTTGCTCTCGACCACCTCGATATCATTGTAAAAACGGTCGAGGTAGGTCACCGAAGAGAAAAGCGAATAACTTTGCGTGGCGAGATCCGGCGTCGACTGAATGTCTTTGAAAAGATTATCAGCACGCTGCCAGCTTTCCATCATGGTGGCATATTTATCGGGCGCATAGAGCTTTAAACCCCCGGCATCGACGAGGGTGTTGCGCCAATGGCGATGAACTTTATTGGCAGAATGAAGTACGCTCTCAACATTCACTTCTGTGGATAATTCGTTGTTACTGTCTGGTGTGCCGGCACAACCCGCGAGCAAAGTCGCCAATACAACCATACTGGCAACTTTCCCAACATACTTCATATATATGTTCCGATTCTCTTTCCGGCCAGAGGGAATATTTTCAGGCCGATTATTATTGTCTTGTCTAACGATATTCTATCTGACTCACAGTTTTATAAAAAGTTCATCGGTAACTTTTGCCGTATTTTGAACAAAACTTGACAAAAGGTCTATTTTTTCGCCCTTTTTTCCGTCAATTTAAGTCAGAAAGCGTCCGTTCCATAATGAAGTTTTGCTGCCACCTTCCGTTATTTCAAGCTGAAACCTTGCCCTTCGATAAATTTTTTCATAAATGGACGCGCTTCTTTATTCAAGGTGCCAGAAATTTGCTCACTCCAGGACATATCTTTATTTCCCCCGGTACGGTTCAAGTAGTATTGCCGTACATGCTGGTCATAGCGAGCCAGCGTATCCATATCTAGTGGGGTATAGTTGTTTTCATGAACCACCGCAGAACGCGGAAGACGGGGCTTTGCCTCGGGCGACTGTGCTGGATAGCCAAGACAGAGACCAAATAACGGCAGCACATGCAAAGGCAATGACAGCAAGGCCGCGACTTTGTCGGGGTTGTTCCTCAGGCCACCGATATATACCCCACCCAGCCCCAGGGACTCAGCCGCCAGCAAGGCATTTTGTGCCATTAACGCTGCGTCAACAGCACCGATCAAGGTCTGCTCAGTAAATCCCAGCTTTGCGTCAGGATAAATTTGTTGATGGCGATTGTAATCAGCACAAAATACAAAAAACTCCGCGGCACTGGCAACGTACTCCTGCCCGCCGGCATACTCGGCCAATAGCAACCGCTTCTCGCAATCGGTAACCCGAATAATACTGACACACTGGATAAAACTTGACGATGACGCCGCAATAGCACAGTCCAGAATAGTAGTGCGCAAATTTTCACTTATCGGCTCAGCGGTAAACTTACGAATTGAGCGATGGTGCAAAATGGTATCAATCGTCTGGTTCATACATTTCCCTATAACAGTGAGCCTAAATATATACCCAAGTTACCTCAAGGTGCAGGATTCAGAGGGTTGTCAGCGCATTCAATACAAGGCGAAGATTTGCAGGAATGGCATTCCCTTTCAAAAATCTTCAACAAAGGAGTGAATGGGCTGACACCCTCCCGAAGGGCGAGTTTTCTAAGCTCATATACGGCGTTATTGTTTCTTGATTTAGAGCCACTAGATCTTCAAAACAATGCCTTGTCTATAAGCTTATAAATTCTCGCTGAACCTGCCTCTTGAGGTAGCTTGGGTATAAGTCACTCTAGCACAGGCGTCCGGGTTGACCCACTGTTATATGGCATCGAGAAATATTGCCCGTCCGCTAATTTTCCTCGCTGTACAAACCATCTTCTGAGGTAGAACTGGCAACCTGACCTTGGCATATTTGCTCGAGGATGCTCAGCAGCCGATCCTTATTCAGCGGCAGCGGGTTTCCCTTGATCGAGTTCGATAGCAAGGCATCTTCCGCCACTTCATCAAACATCACATTGCAGAACCCATAGTCTGTAAGCGGCGGCAGGCTCAGTCGCTTTAATGTCCGCTTGGTCCAAGCGATACCATCAATAATCTCGGCATTCATCCGGCCAGTCAAAATGCACGCTAGCTGACGATAACGGTTGAGTACATCGGCCCTCCCCGCCTCCCGCGCGGCCAAGACATTTTCCTGCATCACATAAGGGGCTAACTGGGCAGTGATGAGCCCGTGTGGAGCTTGAAGCCTACCACCTAGGGAGGAGGCGAGGCCATGAGCGGCACCAAGCTTGGCATTGGCCAGCGCCATCCCCCCCAGCATGGCGGCAAAGGCCATATCAGAACGGGCCCGTGGGTCATCGTCCTCGCACGCGGCAAGAATGGCCCCGGACAAGCGCCTCAGTCCTTCTTCACAGACCATGTCGGTCAACGGGTTGGGTTCGCCACAGACATACGACTCCATAAGATGGGTAAAGGCGTCCATACCGCAGCAGCCAGACATGACGGGATCCATACCGTAGGTAAGGGTCGGGTCGACAATGGCCAGGTCCGGCAGCATATCGGGGCTTCGCAGCCCGACTTTGACATTTTCCTGTGCCGAGCGCAGTACTGCACTCTTGCTAACCTCCGAGCCAGTCCCTGCTGTAGTAGGAACGGCGATAAAAGGGATCGGTTTGGCTTGCAACGGCACATTGCGCCCTACGACCTCGACATAGTCGTATACACTGCCCTGATTAGGGATCAGAGCAGACAGCGCCTTACCCGCATCGAGCACACTGCCGCCACCGATGGCCAGTACCATGTCAGGGCGGAATTTCCGCCCCATTGCCGCCATCTCCTCCACCATCGCAATGAGCGGCTCGTCGTGAATGGCCACTTGCTGATAGCGCATTCCCTGCTGCTTGAAGTAACTGATCAATGGCTGGGCTCGGGAACTGTCCCGGCCTGTCACCAGTAGCACGCTGTAGCCGAACTGGTTTAATGTCGACAATGAATTACTCAGTGCGCCTTCCCCGAAGATTATCCGAGTGGCCGTCATAAACTGAAACATAGGCACTCCATTCCGTATTTTATAATTAATTATTATCGAGTGTGCCCCGATGCTGATTCCTGTTTTTGATTCTGAGCAACTTTTCACCATTGAATAAAACTGTCGACACGAGAACCTGCGAGCAGTCACATTTCATTCCAGACGGCTGATACATCCCATCCAGCCTCTCGCCTTCGCGCCCAAAAGCATCGCTGCATTTTCCTGCAATCGGTTTTGTCTATCACAGCAAGAGATAAATCCCTCTTTCTCATCCCTGCCAGTCACGATATAGTAAACCCATCAAATTTAAGGAGAGATGCTATGTTCGTTGTTATTTTTGGCCGCCCGGGCTGCCCGTTCTGTGTCCGTGCAAAAGATCTTGCCGACAAACTAAAAGAAGAGCGCGAAGATTTTAACTACCGTTATGTCGATATCCACGCAGAAGGCATCAGCAAAGCTGACCTAGAAAAGACAGTGGGTAAACCAGTCGAAACTGTACCTCAGATCTTTATCGACCAAGAACATATCGGCGGCTGCACAGACTTCGAAGCATACGCCAAAGAAAACCTAGGCCTGTTCCAGTAAGCGCAGAGCAACCCGTTTAGTAACATTTTCTTAAAAAGGCTGAAATATCAGCCTTTTTTATTAGCTTCTGGTCTATTTCTCAGCAAATCAATCCGAAATTTTTCTGTTAATAACGATGATTTTCGGTATGCCATAAACATAAAATCAGCTAGAATTTCCCCACTTTGTTGCTGGTCTCTCTTCGCGGAAAAAACTGTTGTGAATATCGATGTCGCCGCCCTCCTACATCAGAATGATATTCTGTTGCTCTTTGTTGTACTTGCTGTAGGCCTTTCGGCCGGTAAAATTCGCATTGCCAACATGCAACTGGGAAACTCCATCGGAGTTCTCATTACTGCCCTCCTGTTTGGCAATGCCGGCTTTACCTTTGACGCCGACGCGCTGAACATCGGCTTTATGCTGTTTATCTTCTGTGTCGGGATTGAGGCCGGGCCTAACTTCTTCGGGATCTTTTTCCGCGATGGTAAACACTATTTGCTGTTGGCACTGGTCGTGATCCTGTCGGCGATTTTCATCACGGTCACCATGAGTAACTACCTCGGCCTCGGGCTTGGGTTGAGCACCGGACTCATGGCTGGCTCACTAACGGCGACACCGGTACTGGTTGGGGCAAAAGATGCCTTGGCCAGTGGCTTGTCCAACATTACCGATCCAGACAGCATCCAGCAAATTATCGACAGTATCAGTGTCGGCTATGCCATGTCTTATCTCATTGGCCTCGTCAGTGTTATCGTGCTGGCCAAGCTGATGCCCAAATTGCAAAAACATAATCTTGCCGAATCATCGCAGCAAATCGCCCGTGAACGAGGCATCGGTGAGAGTGCCCAGCGAAAGGTATACCTGCCAATCATCCGTGCCTACCGGGTTGGTCCAGAACTGATCAACTGGATTGATGGCCGCAACCTGCGTGAACTGGGTATTTACCGCCAAACCGGCTGCTACATTGAGCGCATTCGCCGAAACGGCATTCTGGCCAACCCCGACGGTGACGCCATTTTGCAGGAAGGGGATGAGATCGCTTTGGTAGGCTACCCTGACAGCCATGCCCGGCTTGATCCCAGCTTCCGCAATGGTAAAGAAGTCTTCGACCGCGATCTGCTGGACTTGCGTATTGTTGAAGAAGAGATTGTGGTCAAGAACGACAGCATTGCCGGCAAACGTCTATCCGAGCTGAACCTGTCAGAATACGGCTGTTTCCTCAACCGGGTCGTCCGCGCCCAGATCGAAATGCCGATGGATCACAACATCCTGCTGAGCAAGGGGGACATCCTTCAGGTCAGTGGTGAGAAAAGCCGCGTTCTGGGACTGGCCGAGCGCATTGGTTTCATCTCGGTCCACAGCCAAATTGCCGACCTGCTGGCGTTCTGCTGCTTCTTCATCATTGGCTTGCTGGTCGGTACCATCACCATGACCTTCGGCCAGATTGCTTTTGGTCTGGGTAGCGCGGCCGGTTTGTTGGTGGCAGGCATTACGCTGGGTTTCCTGCGGGCCAACCACCCGACCTTCGGCTACGTGCCGCAAGGAGCGCTGAACATGACTAAGGATCTCGGGCTGATGGTCTTTATGGTCGGTATCGGCTTGAGTGCTGGTTCCAACCTGTTTGATTCGCTGTCACAAGTTGGCCTGGCCGTGTTCTCGGCAAGTTTAATGGTAAGCGTGATCCCTGTAGTGCTGGCCTACCTGTTCGGAGCCTACGTCCTGAAAATGAACCGTGCCCTGCTGTTCGGGGCCATCATCGGCGCCCGTACTTGCGCGCCGGCGATGGATATGATCAACGAACACGCCCGCAGTACGATCCCAGCCCTGGGTTACGCCGGTACCTATGCCATTGCCAACGTGCTGCTGACAATTGCCGGCACCCTGTATGTGATCCTCAGCTAACGGCAGCAAGCCTACCCGACTCAACCACATGCCCCCTAGATAAACAGGGGGCATTTTTTTGCTTAACACAGCACTGTCGAGTCAGCACAGATTCAGTCCATTTCATCTAAGCTATAAAGAGTTAAAATTCACCGTATATCCCTGATTAGCACCACAAATTGCTAGGAAATATTCGCCACTTCACACGCTATTCAGTATATTGACTGAATAGGTAGAAAAACTATTGGTAATCAAAACTATGCGTATCCTTATTGTTGAAGACGATCCGATCCTCAGTCACCACCTAAAATCCCAGCTAAGTGAAATGGGCCACCAGGTTCAGTGCGCGGGCACAGCAGAAGAGGGCCTATTCTTTGCTCAGGATTACCCTAACGATGTGGCAATCGTTGATATCGGCCTGCCTGATCGTGATGGCATCAGCCTGATCAAAGATATGCGCGAAAAAGGACTGCGCTTGCCTATCCTGATTTTGACAGCCCGTTCCAACTGGCAAGACAAGGTCACCGGGCTTGAGGCGGGCGCCGATGACTATCTGGTCAAGCCGTTCCAAAAAGAAGAAATGGTGGCACGACTCAGTGCGTTGGTCCGCCGCAGTGCTGGCTTTGTCAAACCCGAGATGACGGCCGGAGACATCCGTGTCGATCTGCTGGCCAAGCAAGTGTTTATTCAGGATAACCTGCTCGAGCTTACCGCGTTTGAGTACGACTTACTGGAATACCTGATGCGCCACAGCCGTCAGGTCGTCTCTAAACAGCGCCTGCTGGATGTGCTGTACGAAGATCAGGAAGGCGATCCGAACACAATCGAAGTGATGATCAGCCGGCTGCGCAAGAAGTTCACCAATAATGGCCAGGAAAACCCAATCTCCACCATCCGCGGTCAAGGCTATATTTTCGAACTTCAAGCCCAGTAATGAAGAGAATTATCCAACCGCGGCTGCGCCGCCGAGTTCTTGTCACCTCCGTCGCGATCATTGTTCTGATCACCTCAGCACTGGCTGGGGTGATTAACCAGCTTTATAGCCAAAGCTATATGGCCGCGTACTCTTCCGAACTAGTCGCCCAAATGCCGATGGTCGTTGCCCAGCTCAACCGTGCCGGCCTGATCAAAGATGTCGACAAATGGATAGACTCGGTCGACCCGTCTGATACTGACTACATGTCGGTGGTCTGTGACAAAACCGACCACACTATTTGGCTTTCCGAAGAAGCCAAGGAAGCCAATATTGGCAATATATGTAGCGAGCTCCCCGACAGTATCCCTGTGCCTACCCTTGTTGAAACCCAGGAGGGTGAGAATTATATCGCCTATAACATGAGCCAGGAACGGGAAGGAGGAAGTGTCTACCAGTTGGTGGTACTCCGTTCCGGTGATTCCTATGTGTCCTCGCTCAATCAGCTGCACAAACGGACCACTTTCTATCTCGGTCTGTTTGTCCTTATCGCAATTGCATTCTTGATTGCCGCATTCCACTGGAGTTTCCAGCCACTGCGCAAGATGGCATCGCAGTTGGATCAGATGACCGATTCAAAGCGTGACAAGCTTGATGATGATTTCCCTATGGAGCTGCAAGATGTGACCTTGGCACTCAACCGCCTGATTGAAATCAGCAACGCCCAGAAAGGCCGATACCGCCATGCTATGGATGACTTGGCGCATAGCCTGAAAACACGCTTGGCTGCAACCAACGCGCTGCTGGATGACAAGGACATTCCCCGCTTCGAATTGAACCAGCGGGTGATGGAGCAGATCAGCCAAATGGACGAACTTGTCCAATACCAACTAAAGCGTGCCATGATGGGTCAGCAGGGGCTGCAGAAAGACAAAACCGAGCTAAAGCCACTGACGGACAGCTTCAGCCGCTTGCTAAGTAAAGTGTATACAGAGAAAAACGTCTCACTGCGTTGCTTCTTCAACGACAAACTGACGCTGCCGGTCAACCGAAGTGACTTAATGGAGCTACTCGGTAACCTGCTGGAAAACGCCTACCGGTTCTGTATTACCGAGGTTCGGGTCACTGTAAAGGAAAAACCTGACCGGTTTATCATCGTTATTGAGGATGATGGCCCAGGCGTGCCGGAAGAGATGCGTGAAGCGATATTCCAACGCGGCGTCCGAGCAGATCAGCTCAACCCTGGACAAGGGATTGGCCTGTCGGTTTGCCACGAGATAGTGATGAGTTACAAGGGCACAATTCATGTTGAGTCGGCATCGATTGAAGGCGCGGCCTTTGTGATTGAATTGCCGAAGCATTAAACCCGGCCTTCAGCAATTACAAAAACCACTAGCACAAAAAAACCGCCGTAGCCGGCGGTTTTTTTATTTACGCTTTCTGCGTGAAGTTAGATATCTTGAACATCAAACTCAACAGCTGGGTTCACATCTGCGTCGTAGTCCACCGATTCGATACCAAAACCAAACAGTTTCAAGAACTCATCTTTGTACTGCTGGTAGTCAGCCACTTCAAACAGGTTCTCGTTGGTTACGTTCGGCCATAGATCACGACAGTGCTTCTGGATATCTTCACGTAGTTCCCAGTCATCAAGACGCAGACGGTTTTTGCTGTCTACCTCAGGTGCACTGCCGTCCTCTTTGAACAGGCGCTGGGTGAACATGCGGTGGATTTGCTCCATACACCCTTCGTGAACCCCTTCCTCACGCATCTTCTTGAACACCATGGCGATGTATAGAGGCATAACCGGAATGGCCGAGCTCGCCTGAGTAACCACACTCTTCAGTACGGCAACGTTGGCCGAGCCACCCGTCGCAACCAGTTTCTCGTTCAGCTCAGTAGCTGCGCGGTCAAGGTCCATTTTCGCCTGGCCCAGAGCACCGTGCCAGTAGATTGGCCAAGTGATCTCGGTACCGATGTAGCTGTAAGCAACGGTCTTGCAGCCATCAGCCAGCACACCAGCCTCAGACAGCGCATTGATCCACAGTTCCCAATCCTGTCCACCCATAACGGTAACAGTATCAGCCACTTCTTGCTCAGTAGCCGGCTCAATGCTTGCCTCAATCAATACGTCTTTGTTGGTATCAACTGCGGTTGCGGTGTAGGTTTCGCCCATTGGCTTAAGCGTCGAGCGAACCACTTCGCCTGTATCTGGCATTTTACGCACTGGAGAGGCCAGCGAGTACACCACCATGTCTACCTGACCCAGATCTTCTTTGATCAGGTCAATCACTTTCTGTTTTGCTTCGTGAGAGAAAGCATCACCATTCAAGCTCTTGGAGTATAGGCCTTCTTCTTTGGCAAACTTGTCGAATGCGGCAGAGTTGTACCAGCCTGCTGTACCCGGTTTCTTTTCAGTACCCGGCTTTTCGAAGAACACACCAATAGTTGCAGCACCGCCACCAAATGCAGCGGCAATACGCGAAGACAGACCGTAACCGCTTGATGAACCAACAACCAGTACACGCTTAGGGGCATTGGCAATAGGACCCTGTGCCTTAGTGTATGCAATCTGCTCTTTGACGTTTTCCTCACAACCCACAGGGTGAGTCGTAGTACAAATAAATCCACGAATTCTAGGTTTGATGATCATTTTCAACTTCCCTTACACAATTGACAGTAGGATAAAAGGTAAATGACAAATTCGCATTAAATTTATGAGCGAAAACGCTAAATTTGGCAGTGGTTGGAGGTGTTCCGCGCGGAAAATCACAGATTTAGCGCAAAAAAGTGCCACGCAATTGCGTGGCACATGGGAGACACCAGGTTTATTGTTCACAAGGCGTACGCCTTAGGCTGCTTTCCCCGGTTGCAAGCCGCCTTTTTTGAAGTGGGCAGCAGAGAAGTGATCCACCTGAATCGCCCTCTGTCTTAACTGATCGGCATTTTGCATTTTTTTCACGTCGGCGTCTGTGACGATCCCCTCATCAAGAGCAATTTGTAGCTTTTCTGTTAAAGAAGCCTTGCGTGGGATCGTACCCGCTTTAACCGCCTTGGCAATTTTACGCTCGAGATCTTTTACTTCGTACATGGCAATAAACGCGCGTTCCATCAACCCAACCGGATCGTCCTCTTGTTTACCGACATAGCAAAGGTGGGTCAGCCTATCACGCTGCTTGCCCGGCCGCATCAGAAGCTCGGCAATCTTCACCGCCACCTCATCTTTTGGTGCTGCATAGTGAATGCCGAGCGGGAACAACAAGGTACGTAGCAAACGACCAACCCCCTTGCGTGGGAAATTGGCTAACACTTCATCGAACGCAACCCCACACTGGTGCAAACAATGCTGCAAACCGTAATGGACAAATGGCAGGTCTTGCTGCTGGCGCCCCTCGTCCTCGTAACGTTTGAGTACCGCAGAAGCCAGGTACAAATGGCTTAGTATATCGCCCAAGCGGGCAGAAACCATTTCACGACGTTTCAGCTCACCGCCAAGACTCAGCATGGCAAAATCAGCGGCCACAGCCAACGCACGACTCATACGAGACAACTGCTTGTAGTATTTAGCCGTTTCTCCACTGACCGGCGAGCTGTTGAAGTACGAGCCACTGAAGGCGTTGAGCAAAGATTTGCTTACATTCCCTACCGCAAAACTGATGTGGCTAGCCAGCAACTTATCGAACGCTTTCGCCCCTTCGCGACTGTCTGGGTTTGCCGCCGCCTCCATCTCGCTAAGCACGTACGGGTGGCAACGCGTGGCCCCCTGACCGAAAATCATCAGATTTCGGGTTAGGATATTCGCCCCTTCTACCGTAATGGCGACCGGCATGCCGAAATAATGGTGGCCGATATAGTTCATTGGCCCGAGCTGAATCGCGCGCCCGGCGTGGACATCCATCGCATCATTGAGGATGGTCCGAGCCATTTCTGTCATATGGTATTTGGCAATGGCCGTGACGATCCCCGGAGTTTCATCCATATCAAGAGACGTCGTCGTCAGAGTTCGTGATGCTTCTAACATATAAGTGAAACCACCAATACGCCCCATCGCCTGCGCAACACCTTCGAAGTTACCGATAGACATCCCGAACTGCTTTCGGACATAGGCATAAGCGCCTGTGGTTCTTGCCGTTAAATGACCAACGGCAGTCCCCAGTGCCGGAAGGGAAATACCACGGCCTGCCGACAAACATTCCACCAGCATACGCCAGCCACGGCCGACATAATCCTGACCACCAATCACCCAATCCATCGGGATAAAGACATCGTTACCGCGGGTCGGGCCGTTCATGAAGGCAAGGTTCAGCGGATCATGGCGCTCACCAATTTCAACGCCCGGGTGATCTGCCGGGATCAAGGCACAAGTAATGCCGAGCTCTTTGTTGTCGCCAATCAAACCATCAGGATCATGCAGTTTGAAGGCCAACCCCAGCACGGTGGCTACCGGTGCCAGGGTGATATAACGCTTGTTCCAGCTCACGCGGATCCCCAGCACTTGCTCGCCTTGGTACTCGTCGTAGCACACCACGCCCAAATCAGGGATACCACCGGCATCCGACCCCGCTTCAGGGCCGGTAAGGGCGAAACAAGGAATATCTTCACCGTGGGCCAAGCGCGGCAGCCAATAATCTTTCTGCTCCTGGGTACCATAGTGAGTCAGAAGCTCACCCGGGCCCAGCGAGTTTGGCACCATGACCGATACCGCGGCACTCAGACTCTTGGTGGCAATCCGGGTAACGATGGTTGAATTGGCGTGGGCGGAAAAGTCCAAACCGCCATACTCTTTACCGATAATCAGCGAGAAGAATTTCTCTTTGCGCAGATACTCCCACACCTCCGGCGACAGATCTTTATCTTCCTGGACAATCTGATAGTCGTTCAGCATATCCAACAGCGGCTCTAGCTTGTTGTCGATGAACGCCTGCTCCTCGTCACTCAATTTAGGCTGCGGGTAGGTCAACAAGGTATTCCAGTTAGGGTTCCCGCCGAACAGCTCACCATCCCACCAGACACTGCCGGCCTCCATGGCCTCTCGCTCGGTGTCGGAAAGTGGCGGCAGCACTTTCTTGAACATTTTGAATGCGGGATCACTGAGATAGCGTTTTCTTAGTTTGGTTAACGTACTCATGTTTCAGGTCCTTTTGTCACTTTTATCGTTATTGGTTTTTTGGGTATATCTATCTTGTTCCTGTTGACTGTTCGCTAATTAGCGAAAGCGATTGTTCTATCGGTGCAGCAACGCCCGCTGCCAAATAAGGCACCAAACGTTCGATCAAATCTTCAGGTTTAACCTGGCGGGAGAAGTCATTCGCCGCAATCTCACACAGCGCGGTAGACGAGGCCATGGTGAAAACCGATGCCCCAAGCGTGAAATGCAAGCGCCAAAATAAGGTTTCAGGATCTAAAGATGGATTGGCACGGCATACCGCGGTGGTAAATAGAGTTAATACTTGCTCATAGCGAGTCATGATGAACCAACGCAAATGCCCCTGAACATCGGTATACCCCCTGCCAATCAGCGACATGAACACGGTTGCCCCGTTGGCACGGTATTCATTAAGTGATAACAGCGGATCTTTAAGACAGCGAAAGACATCTTCCATGGAAAAATCGTCGCGCGTCAGCAGCACTTCCAGTTCTGATTGTAGGGAGGGCATGAATGCCTCGAGATAGCGACCAAGCACTGCCCTGACCAAGGTTTTCTTGTCGCCATAGTGATAATTGACGGACGCCAAGTTCACCCCAGCTTTGCTGGTGATGGTGCGCAGTGATGTGTCTTTGAAGCCGTGTTCGGCAAAGAGTAGCTCGGCAGCATCCAGGATACGTGCCTTGGTTTCTCCCTTTCCAGCCATATTCATTCACCCGTATTAAACACTTGTTTAAACTTTACATTCAAGAAACATTTTTAACAAGTCACAAATATACCCCATGTTGTAACATATTGATATTTTCGCTGTTTAATATAAAAGTCGTGAAGATGATCAATCTTTCCTTCGCAGCTCTCGTAACTCCAACCGGGTGAAAAACGTCTCAATCCTGTCTCGTGAAAACGGCTTGAGATTTAACCAAACAAAAAAAACCTGAGAAAGTGAAAAAAAATTGGAACAAAGTCGACATCTGTGGGTCATAACTATTGCCACTGCTTTTTCTTAGAAGACATTCTTCGAAACCCGTCCCCGCCACTGGAGACGGGTTTTCTTTATTTCCCGCTTAATCCACTTTCCTTTACTAAAGCCTAAAATCAAACAGTTAGAAAAAAAGTACTTTTTTTTCATTTTTCTTGAACCATCTTGAAAATAGCCAGTCATATATAATGACATTCAGATTAAAGACTTTTCACAAATTGCTGGCCGCAACTTGCATTTACTCTTTAATCCCACAATGCCACTGCTGCTAAACTCCTAATTGTTTTATGATGTGTTGCCCACTCAATTGAAGTGGGCTTTTTTTTTCCGCAAAGCATTCCCCTGAGATCTCTTCTCGCTCAGTGGTCGCCCGGTACTTCCTGCTTAAGCTCCACCATGACTTTCTTTAGCCCATAGCCCATAGCCCATAGCCCATAGCCCATAGCCCATAGCCCATAGCCCATTTTCCAACCGCACTTCTTTTTTCAAAAAAAAGAATAATTTTTTGAACCATTTGAATTTGGGCCAGTCATATATAGTGACATTCACATTAAAGCCGCGGTAAGCAGATTAATTTCCTACTCATTCCGCTGCTTTAATTTATGATGCCACTGCTGCTAAACTCCTAATTGTGTATATAGAGCTTTCGCCCACTGACTATCAGTGGGTTTTTTTTATCTGAAGAAAATTAATTTTTTTTGAACTATTCGAAAACTTACCAGTCTGACTATACATGATTCAGATTAAAGATGTGGTTCATGACGCGGTTCATGAAAAACAATGGGTATATCCCTTCTTTAATATGTAATGCCACTGCTGCTTAACTCCTAATTGTATATAGAGCTTCGCCCACTGATTTTTAGTGGGCTTTTTTTTATTCGTAATCATATAATTATGGGCAATAAACAAGCCCTAGCCCAAAATACCATACAGCGTTGACTATTATTTAAATTAACAGCTCGACCACCAACTCACCCACCTCCCCTGCACGGGCTGTACGCGCTATATGTCAGGCCTCTCAGAAAGCAAATCGGCATGCCGGATTCGCAACGACAACCATTCGCAGGTTTTGCCAGCATCAATGACCTTACTGTTACGCTCCGGCGAATTAATGAACTCCGGCAGCGGCAAACCTGCCAATTGGGCCATCTGTTGGTAATAGTCTTCTCGGCTTGGATGCTGCGGAGCGGCTAAATGCATGACCGGATGATGGGGCCAGCGGACAGCCATCTGCGAAATGGCAGCGATACAGTCCTCTTGGTGAATGAGGTTCACTCTGTCTTTACCGTTTTCGATCCCTTGGCGGCCCGATAGATACCGAACCGGATGCCGTCTTGGACCAATAAGCCCTGCAAGCCGCAGGATCACCACCTCATTCCCCCATTCAGTTCGCAAATATTGTTCGACAGCTAAATGGGCCTTTCCCGACAGCGTATTAGGGCGAGGTTCCGTCCATTCATCAACGGTTCCCTGACATTCACCATAAACCGCCGTGGTGCTGATAAAAATGACCTTGCGACAGCCAACCTGCTTAGCCATCGCGGATAACCGCTTCACTTTAGCGACCCACTCCTCCACAGCTCCTGCGTAACGACCGGGCGGAATATTGATGACGAGCAAATCGGTATCAAAAAATGATGTGATAGGCGGAGAAAGGGCTGGCAACTCCAATGACAGGGGAAGAGAGAGTGCCACACCGTGGATTCCGTACTCCGCCAGCTCCAACGCTGGCCCTACCGCCTGCTTGCTTCCCCATGTTTCTATCCCCAACTGGACGAAGTGCTTGGCCAAGGGCAGACCGAGCCACCCACAACCACATATGCTGACCTTACTCATTTTGCTCTGTGTCATAACCTCTCCCTTCGTTACCGCTGCATGAAAACCATTTTCACTTGGCAGCACAAATCCGTCGCTGGATTTATTTCAACCTGTAAATTAATTCCTGCCATTTGAAAATTAGCTACAGAAAAATACGATATTAGCCCTCCAAACCGTAATTTTGAGTAAAAATCTTTTCAGTTCTGAAAGAAAAAACTCGATCCCTGTCAAACTATAATAAAAAGAGAAAGCGATATTCATGGATTTACTAGGAGCAGATCCATGAAAAGTAGTATAGTTTCATCAAAATGGCTTTAAGCACTTTATATGATAAGTAAGCCAGTAACGAAATTCAGTAACGAGCGGTAACCGCCATGAATACCCTAGAGAAAATTCAAAAGAATCTTGATAACTTCAGTAAGTCAGAACGCAAAGTCGCTGAAGTTATCCTTGCCTCGCCACAGACAGCCATTCACTCAAGCATTGCAACTCTGGCAAAAATGGCGGATGTGAGTGAACCGACCGTTAACCGCTTCTGTCGCCGCCTAGATACCAAGGGCTTCCCAGACTTTAAACTGCACCTTGCCCAGAGTCTAGCCAACGGTACCCCGTATGTGAACCGTAATGTCGAAGAAGATGACGGCCCGGATGCCTACACATCGAAAATCTTTGAGTCCACCATGGCATGCCTGGACGTGGCAAAGAACAGCCTCGACCCAATGCAAGTGAACCGTGCCGTTGACCTATTGACCCAAGCCAAGAAAATTTCCTTCTTCGGTCTGGGTGCGTCCGCCTCTGTCGCTCATGATGCCCAGAATAAGTTCTTCCGTTTCAATATCCCGATTGTTTGCTTTGATGACATTGTGATGCAGCGCATGAGTGTGATCAATTGCAGTGATGGTGACGTGGTGGTGATGATTTCTCACACCGGCCGTACCAAGAGTTTGGTCGAAGTCGCCCGCATGGCCCGAGAGAACGGTGCAACGGTAATTGGTATTACAGCCAAGGATTCACCGCTTGATCGTGAGTGTTCAATTTCTATCTGCCTGGATGTACCGGAAGATACCGACGTCTACATGCCAATGGCAAGCCGTGTGGTTCAGATGACCGTCATCGATGTGCTAGCTACGGGCTTTACCCTGCGCCGTGGTGCAGGTTTCCGCGAGAACCTAAAGCGTGTCAAAGAGTCTCTGAAAGACTCCCGCTTCACCAAGGAAGGGATCATATAACCTTCTACGCGGCTCCCTTTGGGTATGCATCGTTACCAAACGAAAAAGGCATGGCTTCGGCTGTGCCTTTTTATCTTTCCGCACGCTCGATTTGTCGCTCTGAAGCACTATCCATCAACTACACTTACCCCAACCAAGAGAGCAATTCTCTGCAGATATGCATGATATTGCCTATAAAAATTTCCGCAACAAATCCAAAGCATGATGAAAAATTATGCATGACTAGTCCGACAATATGTTTTTTTCTTACAGTTTGTTGATAAAGAACAGCTTCTTTCTTCCTTTACATGTTGTAAAATTTCATGCAACTCAATGAAGCAGATTTCCACAAGCAATCGTTTCGTTGGTAACCAATGATACAGATGGAGTTTCCGATGTCTGAAAGGCTAAGACGTACTAAAATCGTTACTACTTTGGGTCCTGCTACCGACCGCGACAACAATCTTGAGAAGATTATCGCAGCCGGTGCAAACGTTGTGCGAATGAATTTCTCGCATGGCAGCCCAGAGGATCACATCCAGCGCACCAAGACTGTACGTGAAATCGCCGCGAAGCTAGGTAAGCACGTCGCTATCCTAGGCGATCTCCAAGGCCCGAAAATCCGTGTGTCTACTTTCAAAGACGGCAAGATTCAATTGGCGATCGGCGACAAATTCACCCTAGACAGCGACTTGGCAAAAGGTGAAGGCGATCAGCAGGCTGTTGGTCTTGACTACAAAGAGCTACCAAAAGACGTTGAAACAGGTGACATCCTGCTACTTGACGACGGTCGTGTTCAGCTAAAAGTCACCGCCGTTGAAGGTAACAAGGTTCACACCGAAGTCACCGTTGGTGGCCCACTGTCAAACAACAAGGGTATCAACAAGAAAGGCGGTGGCCTTTCAGCTGAAGCTCTAACAGACAAAGACAAAGCTGATATCATCACTGCCGCTCAGATGGGCGTTGACTACCTAGCCGTTTCTTTCCCACGCAACGGCGAAGACATGAAATATGCTCGTCGTCTTGCGATGGAAGCTGGCCTTGAAGCTAAACTAGTGGCAAAAGTAGAGCGTGCTGAAGCCGTTGCAACCACTGAAGCGATGGATGACATCATTATGGCTTCTGACGCGGTAATGGTAGCCCGTGGTGACCTAGGTGTTGAAATTGGTGACCCAGAGCTAGTTGGTGTGCAGAAGAAACTGATCCGTCGTGCACGTAGCCTGAACCGCACCGTGATCACGGCGACCCAGATGATGGAAACTATGATCACCAGCCCAATGCCAACCCGTGCTGAAGTGATGGACGTGGCCAACGCCGTGCTTGATGGTACCGATGCGGTAATGCTATCTGCTGAAACGGCTGCGGGTAGCTACCCTGTGGAAACAGTAACAGCAATGGCTGGCGTTTGTATGGGTGCGGAAAAAGAGCCGAGCATCAACGTCTCTAACCACCGTCTAGCACGTACTTTCGAGTCGGCGGAAGAAACAGTTGCCATGTCGACCATGTATGCGGCAAACCACATGGAAGGCGTAAAGGCGATGATCGCGATGACTGAGTCCGGCCGTACGCCGCTAATGATGTCTCGTATTTCTTCTGGCAAGCCTATCTTTGCGATGTCTCGTAACGAAAATACGCTAAACCGAGCAGCGCTATACCGCGGTGTAACACCGGTTTACTTCAATCGTGACAGCGACGCTGGCCTTGAAGCGGCAAAACACGCGATTGCAACGCTGAAAGAGAAAGGTTTCTTGACAAGCGGCGATCTAGTGATCGTCACCCAGGGTGACGTGATGGATACCATTGGTTCCACCAACAACATGCGTATCCTAACCGTCGAGTAATCGACAACCGAAACGACCCAAGCGTGATGGTGTTGCCATCACGCTTTGTTTAGCTTCGTCTATGCTCCCCCTCACGGATAGGTCTTGTCCACTCGCACCCCATTATCGAAATACAAAATCCTCACCTTGTCTTCGGGTTGAAACAGCATGCTCGCGTCAACATCCTGGATCACGTCAATCAAGGTGCCATCTTCTGCCCTGATAAGCAGTTCAACCAAACGATAGTGGACAATTTGCCGGGTCGGCTGGCGGTTGTGGGCTATCCCCATCCCAGCGACAGCACCAACCGCCGTCGCGACTTCCCGTCCAGAGCCACCACCAAACTGATTACCAATCAAGCCGCCGATAACCCCACCGAGTAAGGTTTCCCAACCATTGCGTTGCGAATCAACCACATCCTGGTGGGTGATATATCGAACACTGTCCACCACACCAAACACCACCTTGTTCACTGTTCGTGCCTGGTTCCTGTTGTAGGGCGCCGCAGAAAGTGCCAGTGGTAAAATAAACAATAACACTAACCATTTTCTCATCATATAATCCTCTTTCCCGGCAACCCTAGGCTCCCCCCACAGTAACGTCGAACGACTTGGGGAGAGATCGGCTACATTTAGTGTAATTATGGCAATTTATCTTCCGGAACTTGATCCGGTCAATACTGACTTCCCTGCTCCTGAAACGGCACTGGCCGACCCAAACGGCCTGCTGGCCTTTGGCGGGGATCTGCGCCCTGAACGCCTTGTCAGCGCATACCGTCAGGGGATCTTCCCATGGTTTTCCGAGGGCGAACCACTGCTGTGGTGGAGCCCGGCACCGAGGGCCGTTTTCCTGCCCGGCCAGTTTCAACCCAGTAAGAGCTTACGCAAATTCTTCAGGAAATCTGACTATCTGGTCACATTAAACCATGCTTGCCACGACATTATCGAGCTCTGCGCTACCACCCGAAAAGCAGAAGAAACCTGGATAACACCTGAAATGATCCAGGCCTACCAGCAACTGCATGACCTCGGGTACTGCCATTCGGTAGAAGTGTGGCAGCAGGACAAGCTTGTTGGCGGACTTTACGGTATCAGCGTCGGCGGGATATTCTGTGGAGAATCCATGTTCTCGCTAGCTGACAACGCCTCAAAAATCGCCCTTTGGCTATTTTGCAAACACTTCAACGCCCATGGTGGCCAGCTCATCGATTGCCAGATGATGAATGATCACCTCGCCTCCTTGGGGGCCGGTGAAATGGAACGAAGCCTGTTCACGCGTTTCCTCCACCAGCAAAGAGATGCCATACTGAGTGAAGAATGTTACCACAGCCAGGAGTTAACTTTCTCACCACATGACCAGTATTAACAAGCTCCCGCTGCGTATCGGGCTAACACCGGAATCCACGTGCAGCTATCTCCCAGACCAAACCGAGCAACTTGGCGTGGTGATGGATCACCACTGGTTGACACCGGCTGGCTACGGCGTGCTGCTGGCATCGGGCTACCGCCGCAGTGGCAACGCCGTCTACAAGCCAATGTGCCAGCAATGCAGCGCTTGTGTTCCGCTGCGGGTTGACTGCCCCGCGTTTCGTCCATCGAAGAGTCAAAAGCGCCAACGCAACCAGATGGCACGGCTGCGATGGGAGTTCAAGACCGAGTTAGATCCAGGCTGGTACCCACTTTACGCCCGCTACATTACCCAGCGTCATGCCGATGGCAGTATGTACCCACCCAACAAGGCGCAGTTCTTTGAGTTTTGCACCGCCCCATGGATGGATACCCGGTTCCTGCATGTCTACCAGGATGAACAACTGATAGCCATTGCCGTCACCGATGTCTTCGAAGATGCCATGAGTGCAGTGTACAGCTTCTTCGAGCCCGACAGCACACTGTCACTGGGTACGCTCTGTGTCCTGTATCAAATCCAATATTGCCAACGCTCGGGACGCCGCTGGCTGTATCCGGGTTACCAGATAGACCAGTGCCAAGCGATGAACTATAAAATTCGTTTCAGGCCCTGCGAGAAGCTAACAGCACATGGATGGCAACGTTTTGATGAAAACTGAGCTGCATTTTTCACCACTGCCTGAGGGAAATACGATAAAATACGGATTAATGCATCAGAGTAGCTGACAAAGCACATTCGCAGATGTAAAATTGCGGCCTAAACTTTACACTCAAACAGTTTCAAGGCATTATCCGGCCCGATCAGATGAATGGCTGGTAGCCTAAGAGGATTCAATGGCAAAAGAAGACGTAATTGAAATGCAAGGTACTGTGCTTGACACACTACCTAACACTATGTTCCGCGTAGAGCTTGAGAACGGTCACGTTGTTACCGCTCACATTTCTGGCAAAATGCGTAAAAACTACATCCGTATTCTTACTGGTGACAAGGTAACTGTGGAACTGACTCCATACGACCTAACCAAAGGCCGCATCGTCTTCCGCGCCCGTTAATCTTTAATCAAGATTACAGAATACAAATAAAACCCGGCACTGTGCCGGGTTTTATTTTTTCTACGGCCGTAAAAGGCGGCCGTTGTACGTTGCCACGGCCAATAAGATTCCCTTATCGTCGCTGCAAATTTATTTTATTTGCCACAACCCACGTTCAGTTGTCTAATCCTCCCTGCACCCAAAGGCCCAAGGCGAACGAGGTGTATACGAGGGAGATGCCCTCACCTTACTCTGTCATACCGTGAAATCTGTCTGCAGCACGGCCGTTTAGGAATGACAATGAAACCTATCGCAATGCATGATGCGCTGGTGCAATTAAGCCTGGTGAACGTTTGCGACATCGCAGCTACTATCCATCCCAAAGACCGACCGCTCAACACGTCGCCGCATCTTGAGCGCCGTAAAAAAAGAATATCGCAAAGGCGGAGCCAAAGGACGCTGTCTAGCGGCGTCTAACCCCTTTGATTCACCATGATGTGCTGAGGCCCATTGCATTCCCAGCGCTTCACACATCTGCCTGATGAATATTAACTAACCTGGTGCTTACAGTCTTGAGGCTGGGCCTTGCCACAGCTGTCGATACACTGTCAGTACCCAATCACTGTCCGAGGAAAAAGTAATGAGTGATTGGACGACTAAAAATGCGCGTGACGTTTACAATATCCCTTATTGGGGACAAGGCTACTTTGATATCAACCCGCAAGGTGAGGTAGTGGCGAGGCCCGACAGCCAGAACCCGTTTAACACCATTGCCCTGTCACAGTTAGCGGATCAGTTAATAGCCAAAGGCGCATCTTTACCGGTATTGGTTCGTTTTCCCGATATTCTCCACCATCGGGTCGATACGCTGTGCACAGTATTCAACCAGGCGATCGACCACTACCAATACCAAGGTGAATATCTGGCGGTTTACCCTATCAAGGTAAACCAGCAAGAGGCGGTGGTCAGCGAGATACTCGCTAGCCAGTATGCCAAACAGCAGCGCCAGCTCGGTTTGGAAGCCGGTAGCAAACCTGAGTTGATGGCGGTACTCGCGATGGCCCAGCAAGCCAGCTCAGTGATTGTTTGCAACGGTTATAAAGATCGGGAATATATCCGCCTGGCCCTGATCGGCGAAAAGCTCGGCCATGATGTATATATTGTGCTGGAAAAGCTGTCCGAGCTAAAAACCGTCATGCAAGAAGCCATCGAGCTCGGGGTAAGGCCGCGTCTGGGTCTGCGTGCCCGCCTGGCCTCTCAAGGCAAGGGCAAATGGCAAGCCAGTGGTGGCGAGAAATCCAAGTTTGGCCTGTCGGCATCGCAAGTGCTGTCAGTGGTTGATCAGCTTCGCGACAACGATATGCTCGACTGCCTGCAGCTGCTTCACTTCCACCTCGGCTCGCAGATTGCCAATATCCGCGATGTCCGCAACGGTGTCGGTGAGGCAGGCCGGGTGTATGCCGAACTGAAGAAACTGGGTGCCGGGATCACCACCGTCGATGTCGGTGGCGGCTTGGCCGTCGACTACGAAGGCACCCGCAGCCAGAGCAGTTGTTCGATGAACTACAGCCTGCGTGAGTATGCCAACAATGTGGTCTACACCCTGGGTGATATCTGTAAAGAGTACAGTATCCCGATGCCGAGAATTATCTCCGAATCGGGCCGTAACCTGACAGCTCACCATGCGGTACTGATCACTGACGTGATTGGTGTAGAAAGCTATAAACAAGAGTCGGTTAACCCGCCGGAGACAACGGCACCGCAGATCCTGCACAACATGTGGCATTCGTGGCAGGAGTTGATGACGTTGACCGACTCTCGTTCGCTGATTGAGATTTACCACGACAACCAGAGCGATCTGGCTGAAGTCCATACTCAATTTGCCCTTGGCATGCTGAACTTTACTGAACGCGCATGGGCTGAACAAATCAGCCTGAGACTCTGCTACGAGCTAGAGAAAATGCTGTCGGCGAAGAACCGGGCCCACCGTCCGCTGCTGGATGAGCTGCACGAGCGCCTTGCTGACAAATTCTTTGTCAACTTCTCGCTGTTCCAGTCATTGCCAGACGCATGGGGAATCGATCAGATTTTCCCAATTTTGCCGCTGAGCAACCTCGACAAGGAGCCAGAGCGCCGCGCAGTGATCCTGGACATTACCTGTGATTCAGACGGAGCCATTGAGCAATATGTTGAAGGCCAAGGCATAGAAAGTACATTGGCGGTACCGGCATGGAGCGATGAATCGCCATACCGCATGGGGTTCTTCCTTGTCGGGGCCTACCAAGAGATCTTGGGCGATTTACATAACCTGTTCGGTGATACCGATACCGCGATTGTTCGCACTCAGCCAAACGGCGGCTATGAGATTGAGCGTGTCGAGCACGGCGACAGCGTCAAAGATGTCCTACGCAGCGTCCGCCTTGATTCCGCCAACTTCTTGGCCCAGTACGAACAGATGGTCAAGCAACACTTGCCTGAACACGAGCACAGCGCCATCTTGAGCGAGCTCGAAGAAGGGCTAAATGGCTACACCTACTTGGAAGATGTCCAAAGCCAGCTTTAGAGAACGGTTCAGCCGATAAAGCCAACCCAATAACAGAACAAGGCCACCAGCACGCTGGTGGCCATTTTGAAAACCGAGGAACCGACTATGGCAACGCTTGCAACTCACCCTGATTATTCGCTGACGGCCAATGCCTTTGGTTTTTTGCGCCAGCCGCTAGAGTTTGCACCACACTCCACCGATGCCGATGTCATTATCACCGGTGTACCGTTCGATATGGCCACCACCGGTCGCTCAGGCAGCCGCATGGGCCCGAACGCAATCCGCCAGGTATCAACCCACCTTGCCTGGGAAGGCAAACGCTGGCCTTGGCCGTTTGCACTTAAAGATGCCATTACCATCGCTGACTGTGGGGATTTGGTTTTTGATAGCGGTGATGCCGCCCAGATGTGTGAACGCCTGGAAAACCATGCGACGTCACTGCTTGAAGCCGGCAAATCCTTGCTGACATTCGGCGGTGACCACTTCGTCACCCTGCCGCTGCTGCGCGCCCATGCGAAAACGTTCGGCAAAATGGCGCTGATCCACTTCGATGCCCATACCGATACCTATGATATGGGTAGCCAGTTCGATCACGGTACCATGTTCTACCATGCCCCAAACGAAGGCTTGATTGACCCGCAGCACTCAATCCAGATCGGGATCCGTACCGACTATGACAACAAACTCGGCTTCAGTGTCTTGGATGCCGGCACCGCCAACGACTGGTCGGTTGAGCAAATTGTCGAGAAGGTTAAACACACTGTTGGCGATATGCCGGTTTACCTCACCTTCGATATCGACTGCCTGGATCCCGCCTTTGCACCGGGTACGGGTACCCCGGTATGCGGCGGGCTGACATCGGACAAGGCACTGAAGATCATTCGAGGCTTACAGGGTATCAACCTGATCGGTATGGATGTTGTCGAAGTGGCCCCGGCCTATGATCATGCCGACATGACGGCCTTGGCTGCGGCCACTATCGCCACGGATTTACTGCATTTATTCGCAGCTAATAAGCGATAAGCGATAAGCGATAAGCGATTTTCCTTCTCGCGCGGTACCTCAAGCCGCATGCCGACGCAAAAAAATAACCGCCCTCGGGCGGTTATTTCATTTATGGCTAAAGCGTTTTTTGGCTTAGTGCGCAGGCTCTAGGTCGCTGCTGAACTGGAAGTCCAGCTCATCGTTGACGATATCAACCCGGACCGAGCCCCCATTGACCAAACTACCGAACAACAACTCGTTAGCCATCGGTTTTTTCAGGTTATCCTGAATCACGCGGGCCATCGGACGGGCCCCCATAGCCTTGTCATAGCCCTTGTTGGCCAGCCACTCGCGGGCCTTCGACGACACTTCCATTGACACGCCGCGGGCATCCAACTGTGCCTGCAGCTCGACAATGAACTTGTCGACCACCTGGGAAATAACATCTTTCTCAAGATGGTTGAACCAGATGATACCGTCTAGACGGTTACGGAATTCAGGCGTAAACACTCGCTTGATTTCGCCCATCGCATCATGGCTGTGATCCTGCTGGATCAATCCGATCGACTTGCGCACTGTCTCGGTCACACCGGCGTTAGTGGTCATCACCAAAATCACATTGCGGAAGTCCGCCTTGCGGCCGTTGTTATCCGTTAGCGTACCGTTGTCCATCACCTGCAGCAGCAGGTTGAAGACATCCGGGTGGGCTTTCTCGATTTCATCAAGCAGTACCACCGAATGCGGATGCTTTATAACGGCATCGGTCAGCAAACCGCCCTGGTCATAGCCTACATAGCCAGGAGGCGCACCGATCAGGCGGCTCACCGTGTGGCGCTCCATGTATTCGGACATATCGAAGCGAAGCAGCTCGATACCCAGGGTACGGGCTAGCTGGACCGTTACCTCAGTTTTACCCACCCCGGTCGGACCGGCAAACAAGAATGAGCCTACAGGCTTGTTCTCGGCCCCTAGACCGGCGCGGCTCAGCTTGATCGCCTCGGTGAGCACATCAATCGCCGGATCCTGACCAAACACCAGCATCTTGAGTTTGCTGTCGAGCTTCTGCAACACATCGCGGTCACTCGAGGAAACTGATTTTTCAGGGATACGAGCCATCTTGGCAATCATCGCCTCGATATCGCTGACATTGACAGTCTTCTTGCGGCGACTGGCTGGAGCCAGGCGGCATCGCGCACCGGCTTCATCGATAACATCAATCGCTTTATCCGGCAGGTGGCGTTCATTGATGTATTTCGCTGACAGCTCAACCGCAGCACGGATCGCTTTATTGGTAAAGCGAACTTCGTGGTGCGCTTCGTACTTCGGCTTCAGACCCATCAAAATCTTGGTGGTGTCATCCAGTGACGGCTCAATGATATCGATTTTCTGGAAACGACGTGATAGGGCACGCTCTTTCTCGAAAATATTGCTGTATTCCTGATACGTGGTCGATCCCATACAACGTAACTTACCGTTACTCAACAACGGCTTGATTAGGTTGGCTGCATCGACTTGGCCACCGGAGGCTGCACCGGCACCGATAATGGTATGGATCTCATCGATAAACAGGATGGCCTGATCTTCTTTCTCTAGCTGTTTGAGGATAGCCTTGAAACGCTTCTCGAAATCACCACGGTACTTGGTGCCCGCCAGCAGCGAGCCAATATCCAGTGAGTAGATCACGCAATCCTTGATCACATCGGGTACCTGGCCCTCGACAATGCGCCAAGCCAGACCTTCAGCAATCGCGGTTTTACCCACACCGGCTTCACCGACCAGCAATGGGTTGTTCTTACGGCGACGGCACAGCACCTGCACCGTTCGTTCAAGCTCAGTATCCCGGCCTATCAGCGGATCAACCCCACCCGCACGGGCCAGCTGGTTAAGGTTGGTGGCAAAGTTTTCCAGTTTATCTTCGGAACTCTGCTCTGAGCGTGGCTCTTCGCCACCGACATCCGACCCATTGATATCGTCATTGTCGCTATCTTTGACGGTGCCGTGTGAAATGAAATTGACTACATCTAAACGGCTGATGTCACTCTTCTTGAGTAAGTAAGCCGCATGAGACTCCTGCTCGCTGAAAATGGCAACCAGTACGTTAGCACCAGTCACTTCGCTACGGCCAGAAGACTGAACGTGGAATACAGCACGCTGTAATACACGCTGGAAGCTGAGTGTAGGCTGAGTTTCCCTGCTTTCGTCATCCACTGGGATCAGTGGGGTCGTTTGTTCAATAAACGAATCAAGCTCTTTGCGCAGCGTATCGATACTAGCTCGGCAAGCCAACAGCGCCTCCTGAGCCGCTGGGTTTTCCAGCAATGCCAGCAGCAAATGTTCCACCGTCATAAATTCATGACGTTTCTCTCTCGCCCGCGCAAAAGCAGCATTCAAGCTCGCTTCAAGTTCTTTGTTTAGCATAAGGCACCTCCCCTAAATACCACTCAATTATGGCGTGCCGGAAAAGACTATGCCTTTTCCATCGTACACAGTAGCGGATGTTCATGCTCCCTCGCATACATCATCACCTGGGCCACCTTGGTTTCGGCCACCTCGGCAGTGAAGGTTCCGCACACCGCTTTCCCCTCGTAATGCACAGTTAGCATCAACTGTGTTGATTTCTCCAGATCCATGGAGAAGAACTTCTGTAACACTTCTATCACAAAATCCATCGGTGTGTAATCATCATTATTTAAAATTACTTTGTACATCGATGGTGGTTTGACCTGGACTTCCTCTTCTTCCAATACATCAGAGTCGGGAATAATCCACTCGTATAACTTACTCATAACCTTAACTTACCAGTACGATAGGAATAGTCTACCAAGAAACAATGAGTTATCACTCAATAATGCTTACAAGGTTTATCCGACCACCGTTTTCCTATCCCTATATTCAGACTAATGCACACATTGTATTCCAGCAAATCAGAGATGACTATGACTGAGCCAACAATCCGGGTCAATTCCCTCTATTTGTTCCCCAACACAAAGGAGTAGCCGCGAGAATCCGCCTTCATAAATTACGTGCCAGAAAAAAGCAGGCATGTAAAAAAATGCTAAAAATATTACACAACATCGCATTTTAACAAAATGTTATACAACCCGCTTGACTGCCTAATTCTTTTTACTAAAGTGTAACTTGTAGTGGATATTGACTGCATCAAATTAGCATTAGTATGCAAGTCGTGTTAAAAAGGAAATAGCAGACTAATGCAAAATGGAACTTGAATGCACAGAAGGATGTAAGCATGGCAACAGGTACAGTTAAATGGTTTAATAACGCTAAGGGATTTGGTTTTATCTGCCCTGAGACAGGCGAAGGCGATATTTTCGCCCATTATTCAACTATTCAGATGGATGGTTACCGTACACTCAAGGCTGGTCAACAGGTCAACTATACCGTTGAGACAGGGCCAAAAGGGTTCCATGCCAAGGAGATCGTTCCCGTTGAAGGTGAAGCCGTAAAATAACGTGCTTGACCAATACGACTCTTTCTGAAGACGAGTAATTGCTCGTCTTTTTTATTTATCCTACCACCTTTCTTCCCCCCCTCGTCACACCACCAAACCAAAATGCATAACTTATGCATAAGCGACGTTCTATCTCACGAACCAAGAGTTAACAATAATATTACAACTCAAGAGTTAGCAGGTTATTTTTAGAAAATTTAAGACACAAAAAAAGCCCAGCAGGGCGTGGGCTTTTTTATGCTTTATCGCAATGATGAAACAGAATTACATCTGCTCAATCATGTCATCGGCGAATTCTGAACACTTACGCAGTGTCGCACCGTCCATTAGACGCTCGAAATCGTAGGTTACCGTCTTGTTGCTGATCGCCGCTTCCATTGAGCTGATGATTAGATCAGCCGCTTCAGTCCAACCTAGGTGGCGAAGCATCATTTCAGCAGACAGGATCAATGAACCAGGGTTAACCTTATCTTGGCCAGCGTACTTAGGCGCTGTACCGTGTGTTGCTTCGAACAATGCAACACCATCACCGATGTTCGCACCCGGTGCAATACCGATACCACCAACCTGGGCAGCCAGAGCATCAGAGATGTAGTCACCGTTAAGGTTCATCGTGGCAATGACATCGTACTCTGCTGGGCGCAGAAGGATTTGCTGCAAGAACGCATCAGCAATGCTGTCCTTGATGATGATTTCTTTGCCCGTATTCGGGTTCTTCAGCGTCATCCATGGGCCGCCGTCTAGCAGTTCAGCACCGAACTCTTGCGCTGCCACTTCGTAACCCCAATCTTTGAAGGCACCTTCGGTGAACTTCATGATGTTACCTTTGTGAACCAGCGTTAGCGAGTCACGATCGTTATCGATCGTGTACTGAAGCGCAGCACGGACTAGGCGCTTAGTACCTTCTTCAGAAACAGGCTTGATACCAACACCACACTGCTGTGGGAAGCGGATCTTCGTGGCGCCCATCTCTTCTTGCAGGAACTTGATGACTTTATCCGCTTCTTCGGTACCAGCCTTGAACTCAACACCGGCATAGATATCTTCCGAGTTTTCACGGTAGATAACCATATCAGTCAGTTCAGGTTGCTTAAGTGGGCTTGGTACACCGTCGAAGTAGCGTACTGGGCGGGCACAGATGTATAGGTCTAGCTCTTGGCGAAGCGCAACGTTCAATGAACGGATACCGCCACCTACTGGCGTCGTCAAAGGACCTTTGATTGCCACTTTGTAGTCGCGGATAAAATCAAGGGTTTCTTGTGGTAGCCAAGCATCTTCACCGTATACTTGCGTTGATTTTTCACCGGTATAGATTTCCATCCAGGCAATCTTACGGTCGCCGGCATAGGCTTTCTCGACAGCGGCATCAACGACTTTGATCATCGCAGGGCTTACGTCAACCCCGATACCATCACCTTCGATGTAAGGGATGATAGGGTTGTTAGGAACAACCAGTTTACCTTCAGAGTCCAGAGTGATTTTCTGACCTTCAGCTGGTACAACTACTTTACTATCCATTTAAATCTCCTAGCGTCCATTTGTTATCTTTTTGTAAGATGCGCGCAAATCATACTTGAAATTTTATCGATACGCCACTCATTGTATTTTTCGCGTATAATAGGTATGTCAATTTACTTTTCCCTTGTACAACTCGCTATTTATGAAGCCAAACACCTCTTCGCGTCAACCCAAACGTGCCAATAATGAGCGCCGACCATCAAGAATACGAAATAAGCCAAAGCGGCCACGCGGCCCGACAAAAATCATATTATTTAACAAACCTTATAACGTTTTGACCCAATTTACCGGCGAGCCGGGGGATAAAACGCTGTCTGATTATGTCTCGGTGAAAGACGTTTACCCGGCCGGGCGACTGGATAAAGACAGTGAAGGATTGTTGGTTTTGACCAATGATGGTGTCCTGCAGGCACGCTTGACCCAACCAAAATCGAAACAGCCCAAGATCTACTGGGTTCAGGTAGAAGGCGCGCCAAGCGAAGAAGAGCTCGAACAATTGCGCCGCGGCGTGACGCTCAAGGATGGCCCAACCCTGCCAGCCGGGGTGGAAGTCATTGCCAGTCCAGAAGTCTGGGAGCGGACCCCGCCCATTCGCGAACGGAAAAACATTCCGACCACCTGGCTGGCCATTACCCTCAAAGAAGGACGCAACCGCCAAGTCCGCCGCATGACAGCTCATATCGGCTACCCTACCCTGCGCCTTATCCGTTATAAAATGGCAGATTGGACCGTCAGCGACCTGGCGCCGGGAGAATGGAAAGAAGTCAAACTCGACGCCTCCTAAACCAACTTGCCAGCAGTTTTATACTGCTGGCAAAGCCTTCACATTTCCCTGCCGCATTTTTACGATTTTAACATTAAAAACACTACACTTTTGCCTCGGCCTCATCTATCATTGCCACCAGAAGCAAACGTTTGCGCAAATAAAAAAATGACGTTGGTAAAATTATTAAAGTGTGATTCCGCTCTCGCTCTGTTTCGGCCAGATGGTTTCTGTTAGAATCGCGCCCTTAACTTTTATTAACGACTGAAGAGTAAAATGTCAGATAACAGCCAGAAAAAAGTCATTGTCGGCATGTCCGGCGGTGTAGATTCCTCGGTATCCGCGTACCTTCTTCTTCAACAGGGCTACCAAGTTGAAGGCCTGTTTATGAAAAACTGGGAAGAAGACGACAACGATGAGTACTGCTCTGCAGCCGAAGATCTCGCTGACGCGCAAGCTGTATGTGACAAACTGGGTATCCACCTGCACACCATCAACTTTGCGGCAGAATACTGGGACAACGTGTTCGAGTACTTCCTTGCAGAGTACAAAGCAGGTCGCACACCGAACCCAGACATTCTTTGTAATAAAGAAATTAAATTCAAAGCATTTTTGGACTTTGCCGACGAAGTGCTGGAAGCCGATTACATTGCCATGGGCCACTATACCCGTCGCAGCTTCCCGACGGCTGAAGGTGAATTGCCGAAGATGCTGCGCGGCGTTGATAACAATAAAGATCAGAGCTACTTCCTGTACACATTGAGCCACGAGCAGATCGCTCGCAGCTTGTTCCCTGTGGGTGAGCTAGAGAAGCCAGAAGTTCGCCGCATTGCGGAAGAGCAAGGTCTGATCACCGCGAAGAAAAAAGACTCAACCGGTATCTGCTTTATCGGTGAACGTAAGTTCACTGAATTCTTGAGCAAGTACCTGCCTGCACAGCCAGGTAACATTGAAACAGCCGATGAAGGTAAAGTCATCGGCGAACACCAGGGTCTGATGTACCACACCCTAGGTCAGCGAAAAGGGCTGCATATTGGGGGCCAGAAAGGTGGCAACGGTAATGAAGAGCCATGGTTCGTTGTTGATAAAGATGTAGAGCGTAACGTACTGATTGTTGGCCAGGGTAAAGATCACCCTCGCTTGAAGTCAGACGGCTTGGTGGCCGCTCAGCTGCACTGGGTTGACCGCCAACCAATTCGCGAACCGTTCAAGTGCACGGTTAAAACACGCTACCGCCAGCAAGATATCCCTTGTACCGTTATCCCGGTTGATGACGAGACTATCAAGGTTATCTTCGACGAGCCGCAAATTGCGGTAACGCCGGGCCAGTCTGCAGTATTCTACAGCGGTGAAGTCTGCCTTGGCGGCGGTATTATTGAAAAGCGTATCTAAGGGAGTTGACGCACGTGGCACACACTGTTTATGACCGTACTATTGCCTTTGCTGGTATTTGTCAGGCCGTAAAACTGGTTCAGAAGATTGCCCGAGATGGCCATTGTGACCAAGACGCGCTGGAAGCTAGCCTGCGAAGCATCATGGCAACCAACCCGTCAAACACTATTGAGATCTTCGGCAATGAAGCCAATTTGAAAATGGGTCTCGAAGCACTGGCAGCTGAGATTGATAACACTCCTTCGGGTAATGAAATCACTCGCTATCTGGTTAGTGTAATGGCATTGGAACGAAAGCTGGATAGCCGCCGCGACAGCATGGCACAGCTGGGTGACCGTATTAGCACCGCCCAGCGCCAGATGGATCACTTCGAATTGCTTGAAGACCAAATGATCAGCAACCTGGCAAATATCTACTTGGATATCATCAGCCCGTTAGGCCCTCGTATTCAGGTGACCGGTACACCAGCACAGCTTCAGCAGCAGAGTGTACAGCACAAAGTGCGTGCCTTACTTCTCGCCGCAATTCGCTCTGCGGTGCTATGGCGCCAGGTCGGTGGCAAACGACGCCACTTGATCTTCGGACGCAAGCAGATGGTCGAGCAGGCGAAAATCCTACTTGCCCGCTGCTAACAAAATATTTTGTGCCAGCCCTTAAGCTGGCACCTTTTTCATCCCCTTGCGTCGATTTTGCAAGGGTGAGAGTTACACCTTGTTTAAACCTTAATTGAATCAGGAGAGAGCAACATGGAACTGTCAGCATTGACTGCTGTTTCCCCAGTAGATGGCCGCTACGGAAGTAAAACGATTGCACTACGCAGCATTTTCAGTGAATTTGGTCTGCTAAAGTACCGTACAATCGTTGAAATCCGCTGGCTACAGAAACTAGCCGCTACTGATGCTATCGTGGAAGTTCCTGCGTTCAGCGCTGAAGCCAATGCCTTCCTTGATCGCATTGCTGCTGAGTTCAGCGAAGAAGACGCAATGCGCATCAAGACCATTGAGCGCACGACTAATCACGATGTAAAAGCTGTTGAATACTTCCTGAAAGAAAAAGTTGCAGAAGTACCAGAGCTACACGCAGTGAACGAGTTCATTCACTTCGCATGTACATCTGAAGATATCAACAACACTTCTCACGCACTGATGCTGCATGAAGCGCGCGAGCAAGTGATCCTGCCTGAGATCCGCAACGTTATCGATGCGATCAAGGCCCTAGCCAACGAATACCGTGAAGTACCGCTTCTTTCTCGTACCCACGGCCAGCCAGCTTCTCCATCGACTATGGGTAAAGAAATGGCTAACGTTGCATACCGTATGGAACGTCAGTACAAGCAAATCGCTAACGTTGAAATTCTTGCGAAAATCAACGGTGCGGTAGGCAACTACAACGCTCACCTATCTGCTTACCCAGACGTTGACTGGCACCAGTTCAGTGAAGAGTTCATCACGGAATCTCTTGGCGTAACTTGGAACCCATACACCACTCAGATTGAGCCGCACGACTACATCGCTGAGCTATTCGATGCTATCGCTCGCTTCAACACGATTCTTCTAGACTTCGACCGTGATGTTTGGGGCTACATCGCTCTAGGTCACTTCAAGCAGAAGACTATCGCTGGCGAAATCGGCTCATCGACTATGCCGCACAAAGTTAACCCAATCGACTTTGAAAACTCTGAAGGTAACCTTGGCCTAGCTAACGCTATCTTCGGCCACCTAGCACAGAAACTGCCTGTTTCTCGCTGGCAGCGTGACCTGACTGACTCAACAGTACTTCGTAACCTAGGTGTTGGCTGTGGCTATGCAATCATTGCATACACTTCAACCCTTAAAGGTATCAGCAAGCTAGAAGTTAACCAGGCTGCTCTTGAAGCCGAGCTAGACAAAAACTGGGAAGTACTGGCCGAGCCGGTACAGACAGTAATGCGTCGCTACGGCATCGAGAAGCCATACGAGAAGCTAAAAGAGCTAACTCGCGGTAAGCGTGTTGACGGCGAAGGCATGCGCAACTTCATCGATGGTCTGGAACTACCAGAGCACGAGAAAGCACGCTTGAAAGAAATGACCCCAGCGAACTACATCGGTGACGCAGTTAAACTAACTGACAAGCTGTAATCGCAAGGTTATATCTCGCATAAAGGAAGGCCAGCTGATTGCTGGCCTTTTTGTTACCGATGTTTAGGCTTTTTTCACGAACTTCGCCGTTACCATCATTTCGCCCGCGCCATCAACTTTGCAGTCCAGTTGATGATCCTTGCCTTCAACGATCCGACGAATGACCGCCTTGGTGCCAATCTTCATCACCATAGAGCTCCCCTTTACTTTGAGATCTTTGGCTAGCGTAATTTTATCCCCTTCAGCCAACAATGTGCCGTTGGCATCTTTAACGGTAAACTCCTCTTCGCCAGAAGGCTCAGACGGGTTCCATTCATGCGCACACTCGGGACAGATCAGCTGGTTTTGATCCGGGTACACAAACTCAGAGTTACAAACAGGGCAAGGAGGGAAAGACATACATTACTTCTTCTATCAATGAATCTGCCATATATAGTATTGGCTCACTTCGGTCTATGCGAGTGTATTCTAACGGCTAATCAGAATTTTGCCGCTCGTTATCACCGCACTACCCGTTTGAAACAACAGTTATCATGATACCTTCGCTGCTGTCAGGAGCCTCGAAAAACTGAGTAATATGGTTGAACATTTCTTCATTATCAAACGCTGCCCGCTCCGGTTGTTCGGCTCGCCTTTTCGCTATCTGCCTGAGACATTGCTCGTTACTTACCTGCAGGTAAATAAGTTCATGATTGGCATTAACTTCAGAGGCTAGAGATAAGAACCAAGTCCGTTGGCTTTGGGTATTAGCAGGAAAATCCAATACCACATTGGTGCCAGTTAATAGAATGCGTTGAACATGGCTCCGGACTAATGGTTTCATCAAACCTGAATAGTGGATGTAATCTTGGAACGAAGCAACCTTATTGGGATAAAGCGCTGCCAACCATTCATCTTCCGATAGCAAGACAGCATTTCGCTCAATGCTAACTTGCTTGGACTTGGTAGACTTTCCCGCCCCCATCTTGCCGCAGAAGAAATACAGCTTCCCGGTCATATTTTTCCTCTATCTAACTAACCTACTACCTGTTATCTAGCCCGCTCGGCTGCCATTCGGAATTGTGGCTTCCGGTATAGCGAGGCAAGGTGTCAACTTGTCAGCGTAGCCAATATCAAACAGCATTCCCTGAGATACCTCACCGGCCATTTTTTGCTCGGGTAAATTCACCACGAACAAGGCTTGCTTGCCTTCAATCTCAAAAGGGTTTTCACGCTCTTGCTTTATCCCGGCAAGGATAGAGCGAACGTGATCGCCAAAATCCACTGTCAGCTTCATCAGCTTCCTCGATTTTTCAACTTCAGCAACAGCTGTGATCGTGCCAACTCGGATATCCAGTTTTTCAAAGTCTTCGAACGTGATTAGTTCTTTAATAGGTGCAGGTTTCATTTTCGTTCTCTTTCTCGACAATTTCGCTGTAAAAGATTGAATTACCCAGCTTATCACTTTAAGCATTAGCCAATGATGGCCCATCTCACGAAACAGTGCTGCTCGCTCTTTTTCGCAAATAATCCACTGCCACGACATACTTATGCGTATAATCTCAACATCATTGTCAGCGTTTAAAAGCAAAACTATGTATCAGCTCACCTTCTCTTTCGAAGCGTTCCTTGCCGAATTCTGGCAAAAGAAACCCACTATCATCAAAGGTGGATTCAATAAGTTTACCGATCCTATCAGTCCTGACGAGTTGGCAGGCCTTGCCATGGAAGAAGAGGTCGACTCTCGCTATATCGCCAAGCACGGCAACGAGTGGGAGGTCAAACATGGCCCGCTTACTTTCGACAACGTGCCAAAAGATAACTGGTCCTTCGTGGTACAGGCCGCTAACCACTGGCATGAGGGGGCGGCCAGCTTAGTAACGCCTTTTCGCCAATTACCGAACTGGTTGTTCGATGACCTGATGATCAGCTATTCCACTCCAGGCGGCGGTGTCGGCCCGCACATCGACCAATACGATGTCTTCATCGTACAAGGTTCGGGTAAGCGGCGCTGGCGCGTAGGGCCTCAAAAAGAAGACTACGAAGAAAAGCATGGCCATCCGGCACTTCGCCAGATCAAAGATTTCGAGCCTATTCTTGACGATGTCCTCGAGCCGGGCGATATCCTCTATATTCCGCCGGGCTTCCCGCACGACGGCTATGCCATCGAGACGGCGATGAGTTTTTCTATCGGCTTTCGCTCACCGAAGAAACAAGAGTTACTCAGCAGCTTTGCCGATTATGTGATTGCCAACGAGGTGGGTGATGTCCATTACCACAACCCTGATTTACCGGCTCGCAAAACACCAGGGGCAATCATGGCCAGCGAGCGCGCCGATATGGAAGCCATGATGCGCAGCCTGTTAGATCACCCTGAGATGATAAAACAGTGGATGGGTGAACACCTCAGCCAAAATCGCCACGAACTTGATATCATTGCCGCTGATCCACCATGGCAAGCCGCTGAAGTCTACCAGTTTCTCGAAAGTGGTGAAGTGCTAAAACGACTGGGTGGCCTCCGGGCGTTTTACTACCCCGAACAACCGCACCAGCTCTTTATCAATGGTGAAAGCTACCAACTACCAGAAGAGTGCGGCACGGCGGCGACCTACCTGTGCGATGCTGAAACCATCAGTCAGGATAAGCTGGGCAAACTCATCGATCATCCGGCCTTTATCGCCTTACTGACCCAGCTGATCAACTACGGATACTGGTATCCCGTTGAATAGTCGATTGTTAAATGAAACACCGGGTGTTTGCCCGGTGTTGGTGTTGATGCGGTTACCGGGTATATAACTCAGAGCTTAAATTGCCCGGCTAACGACTGCTGATGCTTGGATAGGTCAGCCAACCGCTTGCCAATACCCGCAGACTTCTCCGCCTGCTCAAGGATGTTCTCACTCAAACCTCGGATATTCGACACATTGTGGTTAACTTCAGCCGATACTGTTTGCTGTTCATGGGCCGCATGCATGATTTGCTCATTCATTGATTGAATAGATGCCACCGCCTCCGTAATTTGTCCGAGGCTGACCACGGCGCGGCCAACTTGAGAGGACGTCTCACCGGCTAACTGGTTACCCTCTTCAATCGCAACGACAACATCACGCGTACCTTGTTGCAATACTTCAATCACAGTACGGATCTGCCCGACCGAGTCGTGTGTCCGGCTGGCTAACTGGCGCACCTCGTCGGCTACAACGGCAAAACCACGCCCCTGCTCACCGGCACGAGCTGCTTCGATGGCGGCATTCAAGGCCAACAAATTAGTCTGCTCGGAAATGCCTTCAATTACCTGGAGGATCTGGTTGATGTCTTCACTATTGGTCTCAAGCTCCTTGGCAACCGGCACGGCATTTTCCATCCTGGCCACCAAGCTATCCATCGATATTGCTGATTGTTTGATCACCCCGTGACCATCTCGCACCGCACTATCGGCCTGGCCGGCAGCCACAACGGCCGTTTCGGTATAGCCCACAACTTGCTCGGCGGTCTGTGCCAGCTCTTCCGACGCTGTGGCCACCATATCCACTTCCCGGAACTGGGCCTGACTGCCGTCGCGGGTATGGTTAGCGACTTCTGCTGCTTGTTCAGACGTCATACCCACATCGTTCACCGCAACCACGACATCACCGATAGTGGCTTGGAGTTTATCCAAAAAACGGTTGAACCAAAGGGCAAGCTGGCCGACTTCATCATTTTGCGCGACAGGCAAGCGCTGAGTTAAATCCCCTTCCCCCGTCGCAATGTCTTCCAATCGTTCAGCAACATGGCGGATCGGAGCCACCACACGAGAAGCAGCGAAGACAACCGCCAGCAAGCCAGTAACCGCGACCGCCAAACTTGCAACCGACTGAACCCATGCCGACTGGTCACGCTGCTGCGAAATATCTGCGTCCAAAGCGATTGCCTCTTCCAGCACCCGTGCCACCGGCAACTGGATAACAATTCCCCAGCGCACCAGCCCAAGCTGGACCGGTGTGTAGGCATAGAGCCACAGCTGATCACCCGTCCAGAGCACTTGCTCTTCGCCTCCCTGTAACCAGCGGGTTAGTTCCGCCGGCAGTCCGTCGTTTTGATTAAAGAGCTGGCCGACTCGACTTTGCGACTGATCCCAAGCCACGATTGTGCCATTCTGGCTGATCAGGCTGACATTGCCGGCACTATCAAACAACGCTTGGTCGACAGATTGAATTAGTGGCTGTAATGGAGAAAGCTGAATATCAATTCCCATCACCCCGACGATCTCTCCGTCAATATCAAGCGGGACAGTAATGGTACTAACAATAGGTGCCAGCTGACCGAACCCTGCCAACAGCGGATTAGACACACACATACTCGCTTGGCTGCTCAGACACTGTGACCATAGCCTTTGGCGAGAGATCAACTGCGACTCTGAATAGATAAATTGTTCAGCATCACCGGATGGTGATTTCGCCCAATACGGCGCAAAGCGTCCCTGTTCATTGGCACCCACATAATCGGCTCCAACATAATTCCTATCTTCACCGTCCAGGGCATCAGGGTTAAACACCACAAAGGCACCATGAATATTCTCGAACTCATTTACGGTACGACGTAATAACTCGCTGATAGAACCACGCAATTCAGAGCTATTGGTGTAATTCTCTTCAGCATTGTGTTTTAGGAACAGTACACTCTGGGCCAGCATCTCAGCGCGGTGCGTCGCTTCATCCAGGTACTGCTGAACCGTCGTGCTTTGCTTTTCTGCTTGGGCCTGAACGACCAGTTGGGATTTTTCCCTAAGAGTAGAGAAAACCTGCTGGCTAACGAGCTGTTGGTTTTGGGAGGCGAAATAAAATGACAGGCCTGTTAAGACTATAACTGTCGCCAGTAAGGCTAGCCCGGCCATCAGGGCTATTTTCCATTTGACGGATAATGACCGCATACAACAATCCTTGTTACTACTACATTTATTCGACAACAAACGTTATCGGTACTGTGTCAAACCTTGGACCCAGTCGCCATATTTTGCATATTGTGACATGTAGGTCACACAGGCACCAATAGCATAAATAATTAAATTTATTGGCTTTTTAGCCAGATTACAAACAAAAAAGGCGCGGTTTTTACACCGCGCCCAAAGCCTGTCACAGGCTTGAATTATTGAGCGTTGAGGCAAGAAACTGCATGAATATCGTTGCCGTTTAGCACTGGCTTTTTATTCGCACATTCGGCCGTCGCCACTGGACAACGGGTCCGGAACACGCAGCCTGAAGGCGGGTTCATCGGTGAAGGCAAATCGCCTTCCAGCAGCTCAATGTGCTTGGTGCGCTCCAACTCCGGATCAGGGATCGGTACTGCCGACATCAAGGCTTTGGTGTATGGGTGCTTCGGCTCACTGAACAGTGCCTCGGCTTCCCCCATCTCAACCGCATTGCCCAAATACATCACCAGCACGCGGTCCGAGATGTGCTTAACTACCGACAAGTCGTGGGCAATGAAGATCAGACTCAGGCCCATTTCTTTCTGTAGCGATTTAAGCAGGTTAACGACCTGTGCCTGAATCGATACGTCCAAAGCCGATACCGGCTCATCACAAATAATCAACTTGGGCTTTAGGATCAAGGCACGGGCAATACCAATACGCTGACACTGCCCCCCTGAGAATTCATGCGGGTAACGGTTGATTACGTTAGGTAGCAAACCTACTTTGGCCATCATGGCCTTAACTTGCTGTTTCACATCATCTGCCGAAAGCTCCGGAAAGTAAGCTTTCAATGGCTCAGCGATAATTTCACCTACCGTCATACGCGGGTTCAGCGATGCCAGCGGATCCTGGAAAATCATCTGGATGTCTTTACGTTTTTCGCGCATCGCTTTGTGGTCCAGCTTGGTCAAGTCCTGACCCAACCAAACCACCTTGCCATCGGTTGCTTCAACCAAGCCGATAACCGCACGGGCGAAGGTTGATTTACCACAACCAGATTCACCAACCACACCCAGCGTCTCACCTTCATAGAGACGGATATCAACGCCATCAACCGCTTTCAAGCTCAATGGTTTGGTCCACGGCCATGCGGATTTCTGAGCAATGCTGAAGTGAACCTTCAGATCATGAATATCAAGTAATACTTTCTTTTGAGCTTCCATTACCACGTCCCCATATCAGAAAAACACGCGCGCAAGCGACCTTCAGTAAATGCCTTTAATTGAGGCGCTTCTTGCGAACAACGGCTAGATACACGATGGCATCGCTCCTGGTAAGGACAGCCGACAGGCAAACTCAGTAAGTTCGGTGGGTTACCCGGGATTGTTGGCAGCTCTTCGCCCTCGGTATCAAGGCGCGGAATGGCTTTCAACAAACCTTCTGTATATGGGTGCGATGGCTTGTAGAAAATCTCATCAATCTTGCCGTATTCCATGGTACGGCCAGCGTACATTACCAATACTTTGTCACAGCTACCGGCAACCACCCCCAGATCGTGGGTGATCATAATGATCGCAGTATTGAAGTCTGTTTTCAGTTCATTCAACAACTCCATGATCTGCGCCTGTACCGTCACGTCCAACGCTGTTGTCGGCTCATCAGCAATCAGTAGTTTAGGACGACACAAAAGTGCCATGGCAATCATTACACGCTGTCGCATACCGCCCGAAAATTCGTGCGGGTACATGGTAATACGCTTGCGTGCTTCAGGGATTTTCACCGCTTCCAGCATGCGAACACTTTCTTCGAATGCTTCAGCCTTGCCCATTCCCTTGTGCAACATCAGTACTTCCATCAGCTGATCGCTAACTTTCATGTACGGGTTCAGTGACGTCATCGGATCCTGGAAAATCATTGCGATTTGTTCGGCACGGATCCGGTTAAGTTCTTTTTCTGGTAGGTTGAGAATTTCACGGCCTTCAAATTTGGCACTGCCGCCAATCATGCCGTTTTTAGCCAGTAGGCCCATGATAGCGAATACCGTCTGGCTCTTGCCCGAACCGGACTCACCGACGATACCCAAGGTCTCGCCTTGGTTGAGCGAAAAGTTTAGATCGTTTACCGCGGTGACAATGCCGTCTTGAGTTTTGAATTCTACGCGTAGATCTTTGACATCTAATAAGCTCATAGTACTTCCTTATAATCTATCTACCTCTGGCCTACCTGCCCTCTTCCGTGGTGGTAGACCGAGGCCTTCTTGTTATCTGTCTTTTGGATCCAGTGCGTCACGCAAACCGTCACCCACATAGTTAAAGCAGAACAGCGTAACCACCATAAATGCCGCTGGGAACATCAGCTGCCAGATGGCGACTTCCATCGTTTGTGAACCTTCCTGTAGCAAGGCACCCCAGCTGGTCATTGGCTCCTGTACCCCCAAGCCAAGGAAACTCAGGAACGATTCTGTCAGGATCATCGATGGCACTAGCAAAGTTGAGTAAACCGCGACGATACCCAATACGTTCGGCACAATATGGCGGGTAATGATCCGCCACTGGCTTACGCCAGATACCCGAGCCGCCTCGATGAACTCCTTACTGCGCAACGACAAGGTTTGACCACGAACAATACGTGCCATGTCGAGCCATGAAATCGCACCGATCGCCACAAAGATCAGCATGATGTTACGGCCGAAGAAAGTTACCAATACGATCACGAAGAACATGAATGGGATCGAGTAGAGAATTTCCAGGATACGCATCATCACACGGTCGGTCCGGCCACCAATAAAGCCGGAGGTTGCACCGTAAAGCGTACCAATCAAAACTGCGACCAATGCCCCCATGATACCTACCATCAGGGAGATACGGCCGCCGATCAGCGTACGGGTGAACAGGTCTCGGCCCAGGCTGTCAGTACCAAAGAAATGGCCTTCCGGACCAAAGCTCGGAGCGGCGTGCAATGCATACCAGTCGGTGTCATCGAATGCATAGTTACTGAACATCGGGCCAAAGATCACTGCCAAGGAGATCAAGCAGAGGATCGTCAAGCTCACCATCGCCGCTTTATTGCGCATAAAGCGGATGCGGGCATCCTGCCACAAACTACGGCCTTCAATTTCCAATTGCTCGGAAAAATTCTCAACCGCTTCTACGTTTTCTTTTTTAGTCAGCATCATCGGTTGGGCTCCTTAGTAACGGATTTTCGGATCAATGTACGCCAGTACAATGTCGACAATGGCGTTGAAAATAATGGTCAAAGAACCAATCAGGATAGTGATACCCAATACTAGAGAGTAGTCACGGTTAAAGGCGGCGTTAACAAACAGCTTACCGATACCCGGTAGGCCGAAAATGGTTTCGATAACGACTGAACCCGTGATGATACCGACGAAAGCCGGACCCATGTAGGAAACAACTGGCAGCAACGCAGGCTTCAGGGCGTGCTTGATAATGATATAGCCGTAGCTCAGGCCCTTGGCGCGAGCGGTACGGATGAAGTTACTATTGAGGGTTTCGATCATGCTACCACGGGTAATACGGGCGAACGTTGCTACGTACAGCAGTGACATCCCCATCATTGGCAACAGCATAAATTTCAGGCCGCCGTCGTTCCAGCCCCCCGCGGGTAGCCAGCCCAGGTTAATCGAGAAGATATAGATCAATACCGGGGCGAGAATAAACGACGGCATCACCACCCCGGCCATGGCCGTCGACATTATGCAGTAGTCTATCCAACTGTTTTGCTTCAAGGCGGCAATGGTGCCGACGGTGACCCCCATCACCAAGGCAAAAATAAAGGCAAAGAAGCCGATTTTCGCCGAGACCGGCAGGGCTTTAGACACCAGCTCGTTGACGGTGAAATCTTTATATTTGAAAGAAGGACCGAAATCACCTTGCACAATATTGCCAAGGTACGTGGTGTATTGTTCGAATACCGGCTTATCCAGACCATACTTGGCCTCGATGTTAGCCATCACTTCCGGGGGAAGCGGACGCTCGCTGGAAAATGGGTTGCCTGGTGCAAAGCGCATCAGGAAAAAGGAAATTGTGATTAACACCAACAGGGTTGGTATTGCTTCAAAAATCCGTTTTGCGATGAATTTAATCATAAACTCCACCGTTCTTTTTAGTCTGTGACAGTCAATAAATACTGGCGTGAAAAACCAGAAAGGGCACTGCTCCCGTCCCGAGAGCAGCGCTTATTATCATGCTTCTTGCTGGCTATTAGTCAGCAATGATGTACATATCTTTGGAGAAAAGCTTGTCTTCTGCGTTGTTCGCAGGGTAGCCACCCACTTTCGGGTTAACCAGACGCGCTTTCACATATTGGTAGATAGGAGCAATTGGCATATCTGAGGCTAGTAGCTGCTCAGCCTCGATGTATAGCTGCTCACGCTCTGCATCTGAAGTGGACTCCAGCGCTTTTGCCATGATCGCATCGTATGCCTTGCTGTTGTAACGAGGGTCGTTAGAACTGTTGTTGCTCTGCATCAGTGACAGGAAGCTTGATGCTTCGTTGTAGTCACCACACCAGCCTGCACGTGTAACGTCGAAGTTACCCTGACGACGAGTATCTAGGTACGTTTTCCACTCTTGGTTCTCAAGCGTAGCTGTGACGTTCAGGTTCTTCTTCCACATAGAAGCAATCGCAACTGCAATCTTCTTGTGGTTTTCAGACGTGTTGTAAAGCAGGGTGAAGTTCAGCGGGTTGCCTGGGCCAAAGCCGGCTTCCTCAAGCAGCTCTTTCGCTTTCGCGTTACGCTCTTTCTGCGTCATCTGGCCATACTCAGGCGTCACTGGATTGAAGTTAGCAGTGATTTCTGGCGTCAGGAAGTAGCCTGGCTTCTGGCCTTGGCCAAGCAGTGCCTTGGTCACTACATCACGGTCAATCGCGTAAGATAGCGCCTTACGAACACGCACATCGTTAAATGGCGCTTTTTCATTGTTGAAGCCGTAGTAGTAAGAACACAGGTTACCAGAGATAGACACAGAATCAGCGTGCTGGTTCTGAAGACGACGGAAGTGCTCGTTCGGCAGCTCGTTGGTAATATCGATCTCACCCGCCAGGAAGCGGTTCATTTCAGCTACCTGATTTTCAATTGGCAGGAAAGTAACCTTGTTGATAACCGTGTTATCGTTATCCCAGTAGTTCTCATTGCGAGTTAACACGATACGCTCGTTCACAACCCAATTGTCCAGGGTGTATGCGCCGTTACCCACGAAGTTTTCTGGCTTGGTCCAGTTGTCGCCGAACTTCTCGACAACCTTGCGGTTTACTGGCTTAACCGTAGTGTGGCCCATCATCTTAACAAAGTATGGAACAGCTTGCTCAAGCTCAACAACCAGTGTGTAATCGTCTTTCGCTGATACGCCGAGAGTTTCTTTGTCGGCTTTACCCGCGATGATTTCATCTGCGTTCTTCATGGTGGTCATTTCCAGGTACCATGAATACGGAGATGCCGTCGCCGGATCAACAGCACGCTTGAAGCTGTACACGAAGTCGTGGGCAGTCACAGGATCGCCGTTGGACCATTTAGCATCTTTGCGCAGGTGGAATGTAAATGTGCGGTTGTCAGTAGTTTCCCAGCTCTCAGCAACACCAGGGACAGTGTTACCATTTTCATCTTGGTTTACCAAGCCTTCAAGCAGGTCACGGATAACGTGTGACTCAGGCACACCCTCCGTTTTGTGTGGGTCTAGCGAGGCAACTTCCGTACCGTTACCACGCACCAACTCTTGCTTGGCAGCAAGCTTTACCCCTTCCGGCACGTCAGCAGCAAGAGTAGAAAAAGAAGTAGCCGCTACAGCCATGCCAGCGCCCAGGAGAATCGCCTGGGTGATTTTATTCTTATACATGCATTAACTCCAATACATCGTTAGATACGTCCTTGCGTTCTCCAGCCGGTGCCATCTCACAATATTCGCATCGTTAATCCTAAACAATACAAAGCAAACCGAAGAATTGGTCAAAACATTATCAGGCATTGAAGTAATTTGCCACATTTTGATTACAAAAACCGACATAATCCTTAATAAGCACTATGCCGCTAGCATAAGCACCTAGCTCAAAGTTGTGTTGCAGCTAGATCTATCACAAAATCCAAAATCAAGAGAAAAATCCGCCAATTGAGCCAAAAAAGAGTAAAAACTGAATAAATAATTGTAAGTTTGCATAAATTAGCAGCAGAAATCTCTTCTATTTTTTACAACAACTCAATATGTCAATAACAAAGGTGTAAAAATATGACTTTTACCTATAAAAAAAGCGCCTTGCGGCGCTTTCTTATTTATTCTCGCTATCCATGTTTATGTTCGGAGGCACTTCATTGATTGATTGTTCTTTGCCCTCCACCATTGCGTTGTGCTCGTTACCAATAGCCTCATCAAATAGACCATCGTGATTGATATCTTCCAGCATTTGCTTGATACGACGGTTTGACATTCTTTTATGCTTCATGGAACCCTCCGCTGTTAACCACAGCACTATTGACCCATAACAGATAGACTGTACCAAGTGAAGCCTGTCACCTAGCACAGATTTAACTATGGCACAGGATCCGTTATCCTGCCTGCCATGCCGCGAAGAGGCACTGAGTTATAATAACCAAACTTTATATAAAACATGTCTAATAGATTAAGTTCTCACATCACTGAACTTTTCAACGTTGATACGTTTCTCTCACGTCTCATTAACGCTACTATCGTTTTGTTGGCTAAAGCCTTGGTTTAAGCCATATTCCGTTCCCGTTCCGTTACCCTTGAGAGTTAGAAAATATGAGACCAGCAGGTTGTTTCTCACGTCCAAGTCCTTCCCGCGTCCGCCACGGCTACGTACCACCATCACGCAAGCCAAAAGCGGAATAAGCGTATCAACACAGCTTGATAGGCACGACAACAACAAGCCCCTCGTAGAGGGGCTTTTTCTTCGCTATTTCGCCGCACCATGTTAAAAACTTGTGATAGCCATTGTATTGTGAAATCATCAGGCCAGATCAGGGAGTGATCGAACTGAAAACAGGCAACATCACAGGAAGTCATAATGTCCAATAGCAGCCACCCAGAAGAGGCCTATACCATATCAGCGCTCGCCGATGAGTTTTCGGTCACCCTACGCAGCATCCGCTTCTATGAGGATCAAGGGCTGCTCAGTCCACAACGGCAAGGAAAGGCCAGGATCTTCTCGAGGCATGACAGAGCCCGGTTGATACTGATCCTCCGCGGTAAGCGTCTGGGGTTCAGCCTGCAGGAGATACAAGAGTTGTTCCAGCTCTATGACTCAGGATCCCAGAGTCTTTCCCAGGTGCAGCATATGCTCCATACCATCCAGTCGCGCCAACAGAAACTCAGGCAACAACAAGCCGATATCAACCGCCTGATGATGGAGCTCAATGCCGCTGAGAGAAAGTGCTACCAGCAACTCAAGAAGTTTGATTGAATTTTCCCTCCTTGATATAGCTTTGCCATTTTTCTTTACACGCACAAAAAAGCCCGACACTTGGCCGGGCAAAAATAAATAAGACAATGAACGTTGGGTAGGCTTACCAGTAAACGCGAGCGCCTACTCCGAAGTAGTTATCACCATCTGCACGTGATCCTGGTTCTACTGTGTTATCAGATTCTTTGTTGGTATAGCCCAAAGTTGCACCATCTAGATAGGCGTACTCGGCATATACACGCACATAACTATTGAAGTGATAATCGCTACCTACATAAATTACTGTGCTGTCTTCGCTTAGACTACCAACACTCAGTTTCTGCTCTGTATACTCGTAACCAGCATAAGCGGTAGCATTATCAGCCCAACTGTAAGTAGCGGCTACAGTGTAAGAATCCCCATCAATAGAAAGTCCGCTGATTGTGTCTTTAAGCTCATTTGTATAGTAGGTGAAACCAATTAGGAATGGGCCTGTGGTGTAATCAACTGTTGCTTCGTAGTAAGTGTTTTCTAGTTCAACAGCAGAAGCAGATTTGTCAGTATTTACACCTCCACCTAGGTTGAAGCTGAAACCATTGATGCTTGAACCAACATAAAGCTCAGCTAGCTCTTGGTTTGTATCGTCTTCAGGAAGACCAAAGCCAGCAGCTAACCAGAACTGTTCGCCTTCATAGTTGTACTTAATATAAGAATCATGGCGACCTCCAGAGAGAATTCCTGATAAGTTACCTGAACCACCGTTGAAGTATGAATAATCAGCTACACCAACATCATCTGAAACGATCCACTGTCGACCAAATGTAATTTTACCAAAGTCTGTATCTACACCGGCGAAGTGTAGACGGTTTTTCATTTCATAGTCTTCGCCATCAGTGAAGTTAAGGCTAAATTCAACTTTACCAAATACATCAACAGAATCTGTAACGGAGTATTGTGCCTGTACACCGGCCCTTGAAGAACCCGCATTTAGAGTGACATCCTTATCCTCTTTTTTTTCCAACTGAGTTCTAAGCTGACCATAAAAATCAACGAATCCTTCGTCTGATTTGTATACTTCAGCGGCTGAAATAGAATGAGCGAAAAGTACTGCTGGGATTGCTACTGCTAGAAGTGTTTTTTTCATTTTTACTTACCTGTAATAATTTTTTTAATCTTGCTGACTCGTCCTGAGCCGAAATGAAACATATCAACAACAAAAAAAATCATCAATAGAGCAAAAAACTGACATAAAAAAATATATCAACACTTTTAGCTAGCTAAAAAAACATAAACAGAAAACATAAAAAATCACAAAAAACCTTAAAACCACCATTATTATTCATCTTTACAGTAACCTAGCTCAGACTTTATTCAGCGTAGCTTTAGACCAAACAATAAATTTATCCATAACAATAAAGCATAAGAAATAAAATAAATGGCAAAAAAGATATAACAAAAACCTTCAATTGCTCACTTTTTAAACACCTAAAGAAACAAAACGGCAACATGTGAGACAGATTTATTGCGCTACAATGTTAACACTCAATAAGAAACCACGTGTATAAAAAGGGGGAGTAGCCCTCTCGCTACTCCCCCTTTATTAATCCGCGATGTGTCAGTGGATTATTCTATTAGTGGGTTGGGATACGAATCACCCAAATATCATGCTTATCTTGGTGATATACTCCCTGCTCAATAATCTTGCTCAAGTATGCCAACCGGTGGTGGCCTTCCAACAAGTTAAAAGGCGCCTTTAGCGACTTACCATTGGCCATAGCGATATCCCGTTCATAACTTAGGACAATTGGCGCCTGCGGCCACGTCCCCATCTCTTGCATCTGCTGTACCAGCCAGCTACGTTGAAAAATCGGGTTCGTCATCCGACGTGATAACTTATCGACCACCTCTTGGTGTGGGGTACGGATCTGTGACTGAATTTGCTCACTGGTCCAGGATTCAAGTTCAAACCGCATTGACTGAAAATCCAGCCAGCCCCAGTTGCACAAAACGCCTTTCCAGTGCCGGTATAGCCACTGCTTCAACACATCGTCAGGGAAGTTAGGTAGGACCTGATGCGCTTTGGGCTGCCATTGTTCCCATGATTCACAGTGGCGGCTACCAAAACCATCGGGCTCAAGTTCATAGAGTAGTCGATCGCTCCTGATCATTGGCATACTCCTTCTTTCATTGCTTGATATTGCCTCTGGCCGATTCCGAAGACCAGATAAATAACCAATAACCATTCACTTTTATTGGTTATTTATACGATCAATTTCAAAGTAGCACAGAGCTCACTGAAAGAATAGCTGAATAATAGAGAAAGATTATGCGAGAGTGAGGCGTGAGGCGTGAGGCGTGAGGCGTGAGGCGTGAGGCGTGAGGCGTGAGGCGTGAGGCGTGGTGATGTTGGCACCTGCTAAGAACAGGTGCCACAAAAAGTTATTTTTGCTGCCAACGACCGGCAGCAGAGGTATCGGTTTCGCGAGCATCGACCCAACGAGATGCATCCGGCGTCTGCTCTTTCTTCCAAAACGGCGCACGGGTTTTCAGGTAGTCCATAATGAACTCACAAGCTTCAAATGCCGCGCCACGGTGGGCACTGGTTACGCCAACGAAGACAATCTGATCACCAAGTTCTAGATCACCCACACGGTGGATAACACGGGTTTTCAGCAAAGGCCAGCGCTCACGAGCTTGCTCGACAATCTCTTCCAGAGACTTTTCCGTCATGCCAGGGTAGTGCTCCAATGACAACCCCGTTACCGCATCACCTTGGTTGAAGTCACGGACTTTTCCGACAAAGGTGACAACTGCGCCGGCATCGGTACCCTGTGATAACAAGCTGTACTCTTCAGCAACAGAAAAGTCTTCGAACTGAACAGAAATCATGTTTAGCCCCCAGTTACAGGCGGGAAGAAAGCCACTTCGTCACCGTCTTTAATTTCACTCTCGAGCGAGCTGATGGTTTGGTTAATCGCTACCAGCAGCTTGCCCTGCTCCAGCGCCAGCTGCCACTTATCGCCTTTTTCAGCAAGGTGCTGGCGCAACGATTCGGCAGTGGCAAAGTCTGCCGTGACCTCCAAACGGTCGACACCAACGAGCTCTTTAATCTGAGCGAAGAATAATACGTTAATCATGATTCCACCTTAAAATGCCCAGATTTACCGCCTGTTTTTTCCAGCAGACGCACTTGTCCAATCACCATGTCTTTCTGTACGGCCTTACACATATCATAAATGGTCAAGGCCGCTACCGAAGCAGCCGTCAAGGCTTCCATTTCGACGCCTGTTTTACCCGCCAGTTTACAGCATGATTCGATACGAACCATATTTTCAGCTTCTATCGCTTCCAGCTGCACTTCAACTTTGGATAGCAGCAGTGGATGGCAAAGTGGGATCAAATCCCAGGTTTTTTTCGCCGCCTGAATACCGGCAATACGCGCGGTAGCAAACACGTCGCCTTTGTGGTGCTGACCAGAAACGATCAACTGAAGAGTTTCCGGCGCCATATGCACAAAAGCTTCAGCGCGTGCTTCTCGAACCGTGTCATTTTTTGCTGACACGTCAACCATGTTAGCTTCCCCAGAAGCGTTGATATGCGTAAATTGGTTCATCCGTCTGTCCCAAAACAGAAAAAGAAAATTTGAAAGGTGGCGTTTAGCCACCGATAGAGGCAAGGTTTGGTGTCATACCGGTATTCCCCTCATCGAGGAAATGGCTCACCGCTTTTTCAGCCAATCCACCTTGTATACGGGCAATGAGCTCGTCACGCTGTTCATCCTGCTGAAGCAGGTCACGTAAATCCACGCCATGTTCACCAAATAGACACAGGTGTAGTTTACCCAAGGCAGAGACGCGCAGGCGGTTGCAGCTCTTACAGAAATCTTTTTCGTAAGGCATGATCAGGCCAATTTCACCCTGGTAATCGGGGTGGCAAAAGACTTGTGCAGGGCCATCGTTGTTGCTTTTCAGCTTCAGTACCCAGCCGTTGGCTATTAGGTAATTGCGAATACTGACACCCGAGACATGGTGCTTATTGAACAGTTGATCCATTTCACCGGTCTGCATCAGTTCGATAAAGCGCAGCTGGATTGGCCGTGTCTTAATCCAGTTCAGGAATTGCGGCAACTGCTGAGAGTTGAGGTCTTTGAGCAATACGGTATTGACCTTGACCTGCTCGAAGCCGGCATCAAACGCAGCATCGATCCCCTCCATCACCTGATTGAACATATTCTCACCGGTGATTTGGTAGAACATCTTCGGGTCAAGGCTATCCACACTGACATTGATATTGGTAAGGCCTGCATCTCGCCACTCATGGACATGTCTGGCCATGCGATAACCATTGGTTGTAGTTGCGACTTTACGGATACCGGGTTGCTCGGCAACCGTACGGATGATATCGGTAAAATCACGACGCAGGCTTGGCTCGCCACCGGTAATGCGTACTTTTGATGTGCCGCACTGAGCAAACGCCCCTGTCACGCGTTGAATTTCTTCAAGCGTCAGAAACGATGGCTTTTTCTTCTGTTGAGGATGGTAGCCATCCGGCAGGCAGTAAGTACACTTAAAGTTACAGACGTCTGTAACCGACAAACGCAAGTAATAGAACTTGCGATGATAATTATCTTCAAATTGTTTCGCCACGGAACACCTTTCCAAGTACGGGAGGCCGATGCATTTCTTTATCGACCCTGGTGACAACTTGTCACTGGCTTGAATCACTTATCCCCTTTAGCCGGGAACTTAGTGAAAAAAGCTCGGAGCATGGCAATTGTACCGCACAGGATAAAACCAAAATGCGCACAATAGCGTATTAGTTATAAAAATATCAGAGGAAATGCCATATAGGCAAACTCTCAGTTTTTTCGTGCTGCATTCTACCTTTCAGCCGAATTCACGACAATACTACTAAAGGGAATACCCGGAAAATTTCTTACTGATTGTGAGGATATTATGTCCAATATTATTGAATCTGCGACAGTCGATGATATTGCCCTCTACTTACAACGCGAAGAGGGATTAGATTTGGCACATGCTCGCGAACAAGCCAAGCTGGTTATTAACGGTTTTATTGACATGCAGGAGAAAGGTTTAATCAAAGGCTGGTACTTTGATGAGCAAAGTCATTTGGAGTTGCTACCCAGCGATAATGCAATGAAAATCATTGCGAATCAGAAATAATTCGCAAAATGCAAATTGTAAATTGGTACTTTTTTGCATTTTAGAAAGACAAATTGGGTCAAAAGCGCCGAAAACAAACTATAAGCGGTTTGTAAAATTGGTATCCCATTTGCAATGTCTACTTCATCAGACATTTTGCAACCGGATTAGACTATGAACACTTACATGCCGCTACTCTTCCAAAAACGCCACGTCTTACCCGGTGGTCGCATTCCCCTACGCATTGCTCCTGGACCGCAGATGGAAGCTTTCAAAGCCGCGCTACGTGAAGGTAGTAACAGTTTTGGTGTCTGTATGTTCGACCAAGACGAGCACGGACACAACTTCTTCCAAATTGGCACTCGCGTTACGGTTGAAGATTTTGATATCTCGCCAAACAACGGCTGCTTGATCGTTACTGTTGCGGGCCACGAAAATTTCACAATCAACCATCTGGAGCAAACTGATGAAGGCTTCTTCTGTGGAGACTGCCAATTCATTCCTCCCTGGCCCGAAACCGAGGTGCGCCAAGACCAGCAAATCCTGGCTGAAAAGCTCAAGCAAATGTTCAGCAAACATCCGGAGCTTGGCGAGCTACACCATAAAAAACAATTCGACAACCTGAGCTGGCTTTGCCAACGCTGGTTGGAGCTGCTCCCCGTACCGGCCAGTGAAAAACAGATGCTGCTGACAGCGCCAAGCTGCTTAGAGACCTATGACTACCTGATCAGCATTATGCAAAAAACCCATTAGATTATAGCCTGGTAGACTCCTTACCCCGCTGCGCTCATGCTGCAACGGCGGTAGCCAGACCGTTCCATCCCATGCCCTCCCCCCATAGAGGGCATTTTTTATTCGCCCTACGCCCACAATACGTGACAGGCATACCACCACAGGGGCAAGGCCTGTATTCAATACAACTAACGCGATACACTGCATCTACTTAGTTCACACTTTTCAGCCAATGATGACAAACACTACAGTGAATAATATTACAGAAGCCAAAATTGTTGCTATTGGTGGTGGCCATGGTCTCGGCCGCATGCTTTCGGCCCTCTCTGAACATGGCGAGAATGTAACCGGTATTGTAACCACTACCGACAATGGTGGCTCAACCGGTCGGATCCGCGCCTGCCAAGGGGGGATTGCTTGGGGCGATACCCGCAACTGTATCAACCAGCTTATTACTGAGCCTTCCGTCGGCTCGATGATTTTCGAGTATCGATTCCGTGGCAACGGCGAGTTGAATGGCCATAACCTGGGCAACCTGATGCTAAAGGCACTGGATAACCTCTCGGTCAGGCCATTGGAAGCAATCAACTTGATCCGCGATATGCTGAAAGTCAAAACGCATATTGTACCGATGACCGAGCACCCTGCCGATCTGTCAGCGATGACTCCGGGAGGTGAGATTATTTGCGGTGAAACCAGCGTGGATGAGCTGGCTGATGTACCTCAGCGGCTATACATCGAACCGGCCGTGCCGGCAACCAAAGAAGCCGTCATCGCTATCCAGCACGCTGATATCATATTGCTCGGTCCTGGCAGTTTCCTAACCAGCGTCATGCCGCCACTGTTGCTAAAAGAAATTGAGCAAGCATTGAAGAAATGCAAAGCCAGAATAGTTTTTGTCACCAACTTGGATAAAGAACACGGTCCGGCAGGCATGATGACGCTACCGCAAATGCTCAATTGGTGTGAACGCTCGATGGGAGGCCGCCAAATTGATATTGTGCTTGCTGACGAGAAGTCCGAAGGGCTGGATGCAAGATACAACCAGCATATTACCTCACTTGCGTCTAACAACCATCAATGGCGACACGACAGGGAAAAGTTAAAACAGGCTATTCACCGGATTATCATGGCAGGCTAAGCGCTTGTACTCAATTGCCATACCTTCAACCATCTGCCTAAACTCTGGCAGATGGGTGACAATCCACTCATCCTGCCCTTGCTTGACACGTGATTCACACTCTTGGGCCATATCAGCGAGCTCATCAGCACCGAAGCTGGCCGCGCTGCTCTTTAACGAATGGCAGATCTCTCTAACCTCACTGATCGTGGGCTGGTCCAAGAGCTGGCGCTGGTACTGTTCCAATTCATCGCTAAATACATTGAGGAGTAATGTCAATGTTTCCTGACCGACTTCATCTGCCATGCGTTTAATAGTCTCGGCATTAATTGTCATTATGTATTTCTCTCCCTACAACTAACCTTGCGATTCCTGCCAGGCTTGTAATTTCCGGTAAATTGTTGACGGACTGACTTCTAGCAACCCCGCAGCACGTGGAATATTGCCATCACAAGCATCGATAGCTGCTTGGATTGCGCGCTTTTCGACAATCCACAGCGGTTCAACCTGCGATTTATCTATGATTGTTAATCCACTGACCTCGGGTTGAAGAGCTTCCCCCTCGATGCTACCAGTGGCAACAGGCTGAAATGATGCAATTTTAACACCAGCTTGGTTAATTGGAGGTGGGACCATTTCCAAAGTCACTTCTTCGCCCGAATTTAGCACAACGATATTTCGAATAACGTTTTGCAGTTCACGGACATTGCCCTGCCAGTGATATTGCTCGAACAGAGAGCTGACCTCCGGAGAGAAACGGGAAAAGTTTTTACCCTCCTCAACTGACATCAACGCCAGCAAGGCATGGGCGATCTCCATCACATCTCCCCCCCTTTCACGTAGCGGAGGCAACGTCACGGGAATCACATGCAGACGATAATAAAGGTCTTCACGAAAACGGCCTTCCTGCACTTCCAGCCAAGGATTGCGGTTAGTGGCACAAACAAACCGGACATCGACGGTACTGGTTTTAGATGAGCCGACTTTTTGGTAAGTGCCGGTCTGGATAAACCTGAGCAATTTGCTTTGCAGATCCAAATCCATTTCACAAAGCTCATCAAGGAACAACGTACCATGATTCGCTAACTCGACGGCACCTTGGCGCTCAGTCGACGCACCGGTAAATGCCCCTTTCACATGACCGAATAATTCACTCTCGATCAGCTCTTTGGGGATCGCGGCACAATTGAGAGCGACAAAAGGTTTGTCGTTGCGTGGACTGGCCGCATGAACCGCTTCGGCACAGACCTCTTTACCGGTACCGCTCTCCCCGGTGATAAACACAGTAGCCTTACTGGCTGCGGCAGACTCGATCACCCGGTAAACAGCCTGCATAGGCAGGCTGTTACCGATAAACCCTTGATATTGGGCGCCAGATTGCTTGGGCGCAGCCTGGTAGGTTTCACCTTTGGCCTTACGGTCTCCGTCTTTGAGCGCATTGTTAACGGTCACCCTCAGGCGGTCAGCTTCACAAGGCTTGATAAGAAAATCGATGGCACCATATCGCATCGCTTCAACAGCCACATCGATTGAGCCATGAGCAGTCATAATGACCACGGGGATGTCAGGATTGTCTCGCTTAACCACTTCCAGCACCTGCATGCCTTGCATATCAGGCAACCGCAGGTCGAGCAGGATCAAATCGGGCGTGACACCTTTGACAAAGTCCAGCGCTTCCGCCCCCGAGCCCACAATGGTCACTGATACCCCTAATGGATTAAGGTACGACTTATATAACGCAGCGACTGAGGCGGTATCTTCAACCATCAAAATACGACGCTGTTGTAATCTGCTTTCCATTGCCCCTCCAAGTCCCACCAATCTTTACTAATTGTAAACAAAAGAAAAAAAACGATGTGACTTTTTCTAATCTATCACTCAAATATAACTGACTTGCACTGCCTTGGCATTATGAATCGCAAATTGCTTTGCAAAATGCGAATCCGTGTCCACAAATAATCAATATACACGGCTAATTTTGCTGTTAAACCCTTAAAAAAGTGCAATTAAAGAGGGCCATAAAAAGTTGGCACACATCATGCTTTATTCATAGTGACTCTTCCTGAGAGTCAACCTAGCCAACTGACGTTGTTTTTGGAATTATTTCAATAAAACAATGACGCCAACCGAACCTATTCTCGGTTGGCTTTTTTTTGCCCGCTTTTCCTTACCTATTTTACCGTCTCGCGTTGGCTAGCTATTGGCAATAAATTGCTCTCTCAATGTGTGGATTTTGTCCCTGAGCTCAGCCGCTTTTTCAAACTCCAAGTTCTGGGCAGCATCATACATTTCCTTCTCAAGCTGCAGAATTTCCGTTTCCAGCTGCTGCGGAGACATCGTGGTATAGGTTGCCTTCTTCTCGGCAACTTTATGCAGCTGTGCTGCGCGGTTGGCTTTGCTGCCCTTGCCCGGGGCCCCCAATTCCATAATGTCGGACACTTTGGTTTCGAGTGCCTTGGGCACAATGCCATGCTTTTCATTATGGGCGATCTGCTTATCACGGCGTCGGTTGGTTTCATTCATCGCCCGCTCCATCGAGCCGGTGATCCTGTCGGCATACAATATCGCCTTGCCTTCCAAGTGACGGGCGGCACGGCCGATTGTCTGGATCAGCGAACGCTCGGAGCGCAAAAAGCCCTCCTTATCGGCATCGAGGATCGCCACCAGCGAGACCTCCGGCATATCCAAGCCCTCACGCAGCAAGTTGATCCCGACCAGGACATCGAATTCCCCCAGCCGCAGATCGCGAATGATCTCAACCCGCTCAACCGTGTCGACATCCGAATGCAGGTAGCGCACCCTGACCCCGTGCTCAGTCAGGTATTCAGTGAGATCCTCTGCCATCCGTTTGGTCAACGTGGTTACCAGTACCCGCTCCTGCTTGGCCTCGCGGATCCGAATTTCAGACAGCAGGTCGTCAACCTGAGTCGCAACCGGGCGGACTTCAATCTCCGGATCGAGCAACCCTGTTGGCCTAACAACCTGCTCGGCAATATCCCCGCCGGATTTGTCGATTTCATACTGGCCCGGTGTTGCCGAGATATACAACGTCTGGGGAGCCAGAGACTCAAACTCCTCGAATTTCAGAGGCCTGTTATCCAGTGCCGACGGCAGACGAAAACCATATTCCACCAAGTTTTCTTTGCGAGAGCGGTCACCGCGGTACATCGCACCAATTTGCGAGACGGTGACATGGGACTCATCGATGATCAACAAGCCATCCGGCGGCAAGTAGTCAAACAGGGTCGGTGGCGGCTCACCTTCGGCACGGCCACTGAGGTAGCGGGAGTAGTTTTCGATCCCCGAGCAGAAGCCAAGCTCCATCATCATTTCGATATCGAACTGAGTTCGCTGGCTAATACGCTGCTCCTCGACCAGCTTGTTGTTGTCGAGCAGTTGCTTTTTGCGTACATCGAGCTCCTCCTTGATGCCATCGATAGCCTCAAGGACACGCTCCCGTGGGGTAACATAGTGAGTTTTAGGGTAGATCGTGCAGCGAGGCAGATCCCGTTGCAATATGGCACCTGTTAGCGGATCAAACATGCTGATGCAATCAACTTCATCGTCAAACAGCTCGATCCTTACCGCCTCTTTCTCAGATTCAGCCGGGAAGATGTCGATCACCTCTCCCCGTACCCGGAAGTTACCCCTCTCGAAGGCGACATCGTTTCGGGTATATTGCAACTCAGCCAAGCGGCGCAAGACATCGCGCTGATCCAAGATGTCGCCACGGCGCACGTGCAGCATCATTTTGAGGTATGAGTCAGGATCGCCCAGACCATAAATCGCCGACACCGATGCCACAATGACCACATCACGGCGCTCCATCAGCGCTTTGGTGGCAGACAGCCTCATCTGTTCGATATGCGCATTGACTGACGCATCTTTTTCGATAAAGGTATCTGTCGTCGGGACGTAAGCTTCCGGCTGGTAGTAATCGTAGTAGGAAACAAAATACTCAACCGCATTGTCCGGGAAGAACTCTTTCATCTCACCGTACAATTGTGCTGCCAAGGTTTTGTTCGGTGCCAGAATCAGCGTTGGTCTATCTGACTCGGCAATCACATTGGCCACCGTAAAAGTTTTACCTGTCCCCGTCGCCCCCAGCAGGGTCTGATGAGCAAGGCCGGCTTCCAGCCCTTCAAGCAACTGGTTGATAGCCGTCGGCTGATCACCGGAAGGGGAATAGCGAGAAGAGAGTTTAAAGGTTTTAGAACTAGACTTGTCCATCATGATTCCATACTGGCTATATGATCAGTGTGTATGACATTGTGCAGCAGCTAACGAGCATGTCAATAATAAGCCATTTTCTGCCCCATATCGGCAAGGGTATGATGTCAGCCCTCACCCATGATATAAAACACAGACACGCACGGTGCAATAACCAGCGGGTATTCCCCCTGGGTATTTACCGACGGCCTATCCTGAATACTGTATAACATTCTACAGTCACCATCACACTATTGGCATTCGGTTTAAATAATACACTGATAGGTAACATAAAATGTTGTTTTATGGATGCTAATTACAATATTGACAGTAATTTAAGCCGACGCAGTGATCCTGCCCATACTCGAATGATCTTACCGTTGTTTTTAAACAATAAATCCCTAATTTTGTCTTTCCTCTATGCATGAAAAGAACCATAGAAGCTTTCACTCAATAAATTCAGCATACGGCAAGACTATTATGAAATTTATCCGCAAAAAGAACTTAATTAAAACCGCAATATCAGCATCACTTCTTCTGTCACTGGCAGGCTGCTCCAGCGATAGTGATGAAACGTTAAAATTCACGGTCTTACACACTAATGATAACCATGGACGTTTCTGGCATAACTCCGATGGCGAATATGGCATGGCCGCACGGCAAACCTTGATTAACCGTCTTCGTGAGCAAGTAGCGGCGAACGGCGGCGAAGTGTTGCTGCTTTCCGGGGGCGATATCAATACCGGTGTACCCGAATCTGACTTGCTCGATGCCGAGCCGGATTTCGTCGGTATGAGCCACATCCGTTACGATGCCATGGCGGTCGGCAATCATGAATTTGATAACCCTCGTGAGGTTCTGGAAAAACAGCAAGCCTGGGCATCTTTCCCCATGCTCTCTGCCAACATCTACAAGAAAGACACTGGCGAGCGATTGTTCAAGCCCTATGAAATTTTTAATGTCAATGGGGTAAAGATTGCCGTGATCGGGCTAACGACCGAAGATACCGGTCGGATAGGTAACCCTGAGTATGTCTCTGATCTTGAGTTTCGCAACACCGCAGAAGAAGCCGCAAAAGTCATCGCTGAAATCGAAGCTAACGAAAGCGTTGATGTTATCCTCGCCACCACCCATATGGGCCACTACGAAGATGGCAATAATGGGAGCAACGCCCCAGGCGATGTCACTCTTGCACGCTCACTGGCACCTGGCAAATTAGATGCCATCATCGGCGGGCACTCGCAAAACCCGGTGTGCATGGAGCCTGGCACAAACAATTACAATACGGACTTTAAGCCCGGCGACGAGTGTGTTCCCGACCAGCAAAACGGGACCTACATTATGCAAGCCCATGAATGGGGCAAATATGTTGGCCGTGCAGACTTTGAGTTTCGCGGCGATGAATTAAAGCTCGTCAGCTATGAGCTCATCCCGGTGAACCTAAAAGAAGAGAATGAAGACGGCGACAAGGTCTTTATTGGTGAGGAAATCGAGAAAGATCCCGCCCTCTACTCTATCCTCGAAGAGTTCCAGAACAAAGGTGACGAGGCCCTTGGCAATATCATCGCCACCCTCAACGGTAAGCTTGAAGGCGACAGGAGCGTTGTGCGCTCGCAGCAAACCAATCTTGGCCGCCTGATTGCTGCAGCCCAAACCGAAGCGGTGCCAAACGCCGACTTCGGCGTCATGAACTCTGGTGGAGTTCGTGACTCCATCAATGCCGAAGGTATTAGTGGCTATGACGTGTCCTACCGCGATGTCTTAATCGTGCAGCCATTCGGTAATACTATTGGCCGTGTCGAGATGTCAGGCGCGGCAATCGCCGAATACCTTGGCGATGTCGCCACCAAGCAGATCGAATCTGGTGCCTATGCACAATTCTCTGGGGTCAATATGGCTGTTGACTGCGCAGCCGGTACGGTTGCTATCAACTCACTGGGAGATAAAGACTATAGCCCTGAAGATAGCTACATTTTCACCATACCAAGCTTTAATGCCAACGGGGGCGACAATTACCCAATCCTTGACTTCATCGATACCGGTAAAGTTGACGCAGATGAACTGAAGCGCTTCTTTGAGACCAAACAGGTTATCAATGCCGCTGATTACGAGCCACAGGGAGAAGTGGTATATCTAAACTCACTATCAGATAAGGGCTGCCAGCTAGCGCCATAACCCCGTGGTACCACTCCAGCCCCTCACTGACTGGAGTGGTACTTTCTGCCAAACATCTGCGTCTTTTTCCTTGACGGTATCCGTCTAACGCCGTATTATCACCGCCCACGCTGCAGCACAGTGCTGTTTACCCACCAGTCAGCTTTACCCCTTTCGTTATCTTCAAAATATGCTTTTGAGGAAACTTTCCACAACTTATCCAAGTTTTGATTTATATCAATTCACAGCGTTGTTGCATCCAAAAATTCCGTAAAGTAATCACTCTAGCTTTCTCCACAAGCACATCGTTACCCTCCGTGACTCCACCTATAACAGTGGTTTATTGCATATCTGATCCTGCTCACATTTTAACCGCAACGACACAGAGATAACCTCAAGCCCTAGTTTCCAAACATCCATCAACACAGTTATCCACAGTTTCCGTGGATAAGTGGGCTAAACCCTTGAGCCGTCAGGGCTGAAGGAAATCAAGCTTTTTTTCTGCAAAAAAAACCTCGCCGAACTTTCTTTCGCCTTCTGTTACAAGCCTGGTCAAAAAACAGACTACTCTGGAACTGAAGATGTTTATTGTTGTAAACAACCGTGTTTTTTACCACAAGTAGCATGGCCTCAGCGGATGTTGTAGTGACATAGAAAGATCGGGCTTAAATGTTAACAGCACATAATGTCGCATTAACTTTGCCGCAATGAATGGCGAAAAGGTCGTCGAAGTGGAAAAACCCTGCTCCTAGGGAGTTGTTATAGGTGCGACAAAGGAAGATAATATAAGGATCTTTTGCAAATAGTATTACGGCGGTATGACTGAATACCTACTCCTTCTCGTAGGTACAGTGTTGGTCAACAACTTTGTACTGGTTAAATTTTTAGGACTTTGTCCCTTCATGGGGGTTTCCAAAAAACTGGAGACTGCCATCGGGATGGGGCTTGCTACCACCTTTGTGCTGACTCTGGCGTCAGTATGTGCTTACTTAGTCGAAACCTACATTCTGGTACCACTAGGCATCCAATATCTCAGAACGCTGAGCTTTATCCTGGTGATTGCGGTCGTTGTACAGTTCACAGAAATGGTGGTTCACAAAACAAGCCCGACACTTTACCGCCTTCTGGGCATTTTCCTCCCACTGATCACATCAAACTGTGCCGTACTGGGGGTTGCCCTGCTAAACATTAACGAACGCCACAATTTTATTGAGTCGGTCGTCTATGGTTTTGGTGCTGCTGCCGGTTTTTCTCTGGTCCTTATTCTTTTCGCTTCGATGCGCGAGCGTATCGCCGCAGCGGATGTACCCGCCCCGTTCAAAGGTGCTTCTATTGCCATGATCACTGCAGGACTGATGTCACTTGCCTTTATGGGCTTTACTGGATTGGTGAAACTGTAACATGAGTGGATTAATCATTGCTGTGATAGCCATTGCAGCCCTGGCAGCAATTTTTGGCCTGGTATTGGGGTATGCCTCTATCCGGTTCAAGGTTGAAGCGGATCCGATCGTCGAACAAATTGATGCTATCTTGCCGCAAACCCAATGTGGCCAGTGCGGCTATCCAGGGTGCCGTCCCTATGCCGAGGCCATCGCCAATGGCGACGACATCAACAAATGTCCCCCTGGCGGCCAGCAGGCCATCGAAAAACTGGCAGATTTGATGGGTGTTGAGGTGCAGGAATCGGCCCACGATGTCGATAAAACCATCAAGAAAGTCGCCTTCATCCATGAAGACATGTGTATCGGCTGTACCAAGTGCATCCAGGCTTGCCCTGTCGATGCGATTGTCGGCGGTACCAAGGCCCTCCATACCGTCATCAAGGATGAATGTACCGGCTGTGATTTGTGTGTCGCTCCATGCCCGACCGACTGTATTGAAATGATCCCGGTAGAAACAACGCCTGAGAGCTGGACATGGGACTTGAACCAGATCCCGGTTGTAAACCTTCCAGCAGATAACAATGAAAGCACGGTGAAGTAACATGCTGTCTATTATTGAACAAATCAAACAAGGTCAGCTGTGGGACTTCCCAGGCGGTATCCACCCTGCCGAAAATAAAACCCTGTCTAACCGCACGGCAATCACTCGTGCTGGGGTTCCGGATGAATTGGTACTGCCACTCAAGCAGCACATCGGTACCAAAGGTGAAATATTAGTCAATGTTGGTGATCACGTTCTCAAAGGCCAACCGCTGACCAAAAGTGATATGAGCATGTGCGTGCCGATCCACGCCCCGACATCCGGCACCGTGACGGCAATAGAACAACGAACCACGGCGCACCCTTCAGGTCTCAGCGATCTGAGTATTGTGATCAAGAGTGACGGCGAAGATCTGTGGGGCTCTCAGCACAAAATTGCCGATTACCAATCTCTTGAGCCCGCTGAGCTGATCGATGCGATCCGCCTGAGCGGCATTGCCGGTCTTGGTGGCGCAGGGTTCCCGACAGGTCGTAAGCTGCAGGGCAGCTTGGGCTTGGCCGATATTCTGATCATCAATGCGGCAGAGTGTGAACCTTATATCACCGCCGACGATCGTCTGATGCAGGACTATGCCGAAGAAGTGATCGAAGGGGTGCGGATCCTCCGTCATATCGTCAAACCCAAGCTGACGCTGATCGGTATCGAAGATAACAAACCAGATGCAATCAAGGCACTGGAGAAATGTGTTTCGCCGGAAGACAACATTATCATCCGGGTAATACCCACCAAGTACCCTTCGGGCAGCTCCAAACAGTTGGTGAAAATCCTGACAGGACGTGAAGTACCAAGCCAAGCACGTTCTTCCGCAGTGGGTGTCGTGGTGCAGAACGTCGGTACCGCCTTTGCGGTCAAGCGGGCCATTATTGATGGCGAGCCCTTGATCGAACGTGTTGTCACCCTGACCGGCGAAGCATTCAAGCAGCGTGGTAACGTATTTGCCCGCTTGGGAACGCCGATTTCCTACCTGCTCGATAACTACGGGTATAAGCCGGATCGAAAATACCCGCGCGTGATTATTGGTGGCTCATTGATGGGCTTTACTTTGCCGCATCCGAATGTACCTATCACCAAGATCACCAACTGTATCCTGACGCCCAAACGTCGTGAGCTACCGCTGCATACTCACGAAATGGCATGTATCCGCTGTAGTGCCTGTGCCGACGCTTGCCCAACATCGTTGCTACCCCAGCAGCTACAGTGGTATGCCAAGGACAAGGACTACGACAAATGTGAAGAATACAACCTGTTCGACTGCATCGAATGTGGTGCCTGTGCCTATGTTTGCCCAAGTGAAATTCCGCTGGTTAACTACTACCGCAAGGCTAAGGCCGAGATTTGGGCCAACCAGCAAGAGACCGCTAATGCCGAGCGCGCAAAACAGCGCTTCGAAGCCAAGCAAGCGCGCTTCGAACGTGAAAAAGCGGCGCGTGAAAACCGCTTCAAGAAGGCGGCTGAAGACCGTCGCAAAGATATGGCCGCGAAAGGTGGCGACGACGCAGTCGCTGCGGCTATTGCACGCGTCAAAGCTAAGCAAGCCGCTGCAACTACTGAAGGCGCGGAGAAGAAGCCAGCCGTTGCAGCTGCCATTGCGCGTGCTAAAGCCAAGCAGGCAGAAGCCGCTAACGCCGGTAATGCAGTACCCAAGATCAGCAGTGCGGTCCCTGACAACAGTGAGATGGCAAAACTGCGTGAAGAACGTAAGCGTCAAGCCCGTGAGCGCAAGGCTGCAAAATTAGCAGAAGAAGCTAAATCGACTGACACGGCAGAAAACTCATCAGAGCAAAGCGCTGATAGCAAGAAGGATGCGGTTGCTGCTGCGATTGCCCGCGCCAAGGCCCGCAAGGCAGCTCAACAAGCTGATGCACAGCCAGAGTCAACGAAAGAGCAATCTGCAAGTGCAACATCCGATCCGAAGAAAGCAGCGGTTGCATCCGCTATAGCTCGTGCCAAAGCGCGTAAAGCCGCACAGGAATCAGGCGGTGAACCTGAGCAACCGGCTGAAACCACACAAGCAGATACGGATCCGAAAAAAGCGGCTGTGGCTGCTGCCGTCGCCCGCGCCAAAGCGCGCAAGGCGGCCCAGCAAGCACAAGCGGAGTCACCTGCTAAAGAAGCCAAGCCAGAGCAAACTGGCGACGCTGAAATTGATCCAAAGAAAGCCGCTGTCGCTGCTGCCGTCGCCCGTGCCAAGGCCCGCAAGGCGCAGCAGGCGCAGCAGGCGCAGCAGGCGCAAACCGAAGCTGCTGAAGATGCCAAACCGGATCAACCGGCACCAGATGCTGAGGTTGATCCGAAGAAAGCCGCTGTCGCTGCTGCCGTCGCCCGCGCCAAAGCGCGCAAGGCTGTACAACAGGCACAAACCGAAGCTGCTGAAGATGCCAAACCGGAACAACCGGAACCAGATGCTGAGGTTGATCCGAAGAAAGCCGCTGTCACTGCTGCGATTGCTCGAGCCAAGGCACGCAAGGCGGCTCAGCAGGCGCAAACCGAAGCTGCTGCTGAAGATGCCAAACAGGAAGAATCGGCACCAGAGGCTGAAATTGATCCGAAAAAAGCCGCTGTCGCAGCTGCCGTCGCCCGCGCCAAGGCACGCAAAGCCGCGAAAGAAGCACAAGAAAAAAATGAGGAAAACTAACTGTGGCTTTTAATATTGCAAGCTCCCCCCATGCCCACAGTCGCCGAAGCACCAGCAGCTTGATGCGCACTGTTATCCTTTGTACCGCCTTGGGTGTCAGCGCCCAATGGTACTTCTCTGGCTGGGGCGTCCTTATCCAAATCGCCCTAGCAGCAACACTGTGCGTCGCCACCGAAGCTGTGATTTTGAAACTGCGCCAGCGTCCTTTGGTACCCTACCTGCGTGATAACAGCGCGCTGCTAACAGGAGTGTTGATTGGCCTCTCCATTCCACCTCTAGCACCTTGGTGGATCAGTGTTATTGGTTGCCTATTTGCCATTGTTATTGCTAAACACCTGTACGGTGGATTGGGACAAAACCTGTTCAATCCAGCCATGGTGGCCTATGTGGTTCTGCTGATCTCATTCCCACTGCAAATGACCACCTGGTTACCACCGCAGTCATTGGCTGCTGAGCCTGTTACTTTGATGGATAGTGTCAGCGCGATCCTGACAGGCTTCACTCCTGATGGATTCAGCGTCCACCAGCTACGTATGTCGGTCGATGGTATAACAATGGCAACGCCGCTCGATACGCTGAAAACATCGTTGACCACAGGCCATACCGCTACAGAGATCCTCTCTGGCCCAGTGTTTGGCCTGATTGGCGGAATTGGCTGGGAGTGGGTTAACCTCGGTTTTTTGTTGGGTGGTCTGCTCATGCTGAAAATGCGCGTGATCCAGTGGCATATTCCAGCAGGTATGCTCGGCGCGCTGTTCGTCATCAGCACTATCGCGTTTATGATCAGCCCGGATAACACCGCTTCGCCGCTGTTCCACCTGTTCTCGGGAGCCACCATGCTGGGTGCCTTCTTTATTGCGACCGATCCCGTATCAGCCTCGACCACAGTTAAAGGCCGCTTGATCTTCGGCGCATTGATCGGCGTGCTGGTGTTCTTGATCCGCACCTTCGGTGGCTTCCCTGACGGCGTCGCTTTCAGTGTCCTGCTGGCCAACATGTGCGTACCGCTGATTGACTACTACACCCGACCACGCACGTTTGGCCACTGAGGAAACCACCATGATTAACGCAATGAAAAAAAATGGTGGCATCCTGGCAATTTTTGCCATCCTAGCTACCAGCTTGGTATCGGTCACCAACCTGCTAACCGCCGGGCGAATCGAGCAACAGCAGCAGCAAGAACTGCTTAAGGTACTTAACCAGGTGATCCCAGCGGAAAGCCATGATAATGAGCTATATAAAAGTTGTACTTTGCTGACCAGCGAACAATATTTGGGTACCGAAAGCCCTATGCCGGCATATATCGCAGAGAAAGATGGTCAGAAAGTCGGTATGGCTATTGAGACTATCGCACCTGATGGCTACAGCGGTGCCATCAAACTTATCGTCGGACTCGATCTTGAAGGTACCGTGACCGGTGTTCGCATCCTTAGCCACAATGAGACCCCGGGGCTGGGTGATAAAATCGAAACCAGGATCAGCGACTGGATTTACAGCTTCACTGGCAAACGTGTCGACAACGAAAAAGATACCCGCTGGGCGGTACGCAAAGACGGTGGCGAGTTTGATCAGTTTACCGGTGCGACCATTACCCCACGAGCGGTAGTGGGTGCGGTCAAAAACGTATCATTGTATTACCAGGCGAACCAGCAAGACCTATTCGAACAGCCACTGAACTGTCAGGGTGAGTGAAGATGATGAATAAAGAACTGATGAAAAATGGCTTGTGGAACAATAATCCGGCAATTGTCCAATTGCTGGGACTGTGTCCGCTTCTCGCCGTATCAGCCACAGTGACCAATGCCCTTGGCCTGGGCCTGGCGACAACGGCAGTACTGGTTGGCTCGAACCTGATCGTCTCTTTGGTTAGGCAGTGGGTACCATCAGAAATTCGTATTCCGGTGTTCGTGATGATCATTGCCTCCTTGGTAACTTGCGTGCAATTGCTGATGAATGCGTTTACCTATGGCTTGTATCAATCGCTGGGTATCTTCATCCCGTTGATCGTTACCAACTGTATCATTATCGGCCGTGCTGAAGCCTTTGCCTCTAAAAATGATCCTGTTCCAGCCCTATTGGACGGATTATGGATGGGGCTAGGTATGACCGCCGCTTTGGTGGTACTGGGCGCCATGCGAGAAATCCTGGGCAACGGTACGCTATTTGATGGCGCAGACCGCCTGCTTGGTAGCTGGGCAGCATCGCTGCGTATCGAAGTCTTCAGTTTTGACAGCAGTTTCTTGCTGGCCATCCTGCCACCGGGCGCTTTCATCGGGGTAGGCTTTATGATTGCCCTGAAAAATGCTATTGATAACAAGCGTGAGCAGAAAGCCGCCAAGGCACAGGACAAACCTGTTATCGAGCGTGCCCGCGTCACGACAACAAATTAATCCTAAACTGCTGGTGAGGGATCACCGGCAGAACAATGTTGGCTATATCGCTGGAAGTTAATATGAATAATCAAAAACGCGTCCAGATCCTGGAACGTTTACGTGCGGAGAACCCCCACCCCGAGACCGAACTGAACTGGAGCACCCCGTTCGAGTTGCTAATCGCAGTATTGCTCTCTGCCCAAGCAACCGATGTCAGTGTCAATAAGGCTACTGACAAGCTCTACCCTGTTGCCAATACCCCGCAGGCCATGTTCGACCTCGGTGTAGACGGCGTCAAGGAATATATCAAAACCATCGGCTTGTTTAACTCCAAGGCTGAGAATGTCATCAAGACCTGTAAAATCTTGCTGGAGAAACACGGTGGCGAAGTTCCTGAAAGTCGCGAGGCACTGGAGGCCTTACCGGGCGTTGGCCGCAAGACAGCCAATGTCGTGCTCAATACGGCCTTTGGCTGGCCGACCATTGCTGTTGATACCCATATCTTCCGGGTATCGAACCGCACCAAGTTCGCCATGGGCAAAAATGTCGATCAGGTAGAGGAAAAACTACTCAAGGTGGTCCCTAAAGAATTCAAGGTCGATGTTCACCACTGGCTGATCCTCCACGGCCGTTACACCTGTGTGGCGCGTAAACCCCGCTGTGGCAGTTGCATCATCGAAGACCTTTGTGAGTACAAAGAAAAAACGGAACTATAGAGCTGGCCTTTTCGCGTAATGGATAATGATACGCCCGCCATGGCGGGCGCATCCAACCAAGCAAATCGATTACTCAACTTTACCGAAATATTCTGTAACGATAGCCGTAAAACGATCATCGTCATTGGTTGGTTCGTTATATTCAATTGAGTAATAAGGCATGATGCTGTCTTTGAGCTTCTCGGCAATCTGTAACTCCAAGTTTTCGACACTCACCGTACTAGTGACTTCGTACGTTTCCGCCCGGTTAAGCTCCATCTCTTCGGCCTGCTCCGATGTAATCAATTGCGATTTTACCTCAGAGGCTAACTCGCTTTGTATTTTAGACACATCACTGCCTACAACCACGTCATTAGCAGCCAAAACCGAACCAGCACCGAACAATAGGGTCCACAGGATATTTTTCATCGCCACTACCTTGCTTAATTATTTATCCAGATAAATTTAGTCTTCGGCAGGCAAACTCAGCGCTTCAAAATTAAGACAAAGCAGGAGGCAAATTACTCTTTTACGGCAAGGTGCCATTAGATAATTGTTCTACCTAATGAAATGACAACCCTGCGGTTTTTATTGCGCCCGATTGGCGTATTGTTGTCGGCAACGGGGCGGCGTTCACCATACGCTTCAACCTGGATCCTGTCTTCCGGCAACCCCATCGCCATAAAGTATTCCTCCAAACGCTCTGCCCGTCGCTCGGACAACGCCTGGTTAGCGGTCTTTCCCCCCCGCCCATCGGTGTAGGCCGCCACCAAGACCAAATCTACGTCGTCACTGTAGCGGACGAAATCCGCAATTTGAGCCAGGCGCTGCTGTGAGGCTTTGTTCAGTTGATCGCTGCCCTGATCGTAATGAAGCACGGTAAATGCAATATCTTCGAAGCTGTAAGGCAGCAAATTATTCAGACACTGGCTGAACTGATCATAGGCCGGACGGAAAGCGACAGCAGACAAGCCCACTTCGATCCGTTTGTTTTGCTGCTGCCAGTCCTGGTAGCTAAATGTTGGGTAGCGCCCAATTTCTAGCTCAGACAGCATAACCCAGGCTGTTTGCCCACCGACATAGCCATCGAACTGTTTGAAGAACGTCAGGTTGGTAATGGACTGCGCGGCCTCACCCGGCATCCAACGCGGGGGCATTGAAACGAGATTGACATTGCGTGTTTCGCCCATCGGACGACGCATCTTCAGCTCGAAGTCGAGATTGATTTTCTTACTGGCCTTGGAGGTAAACTGGGCTTCACCATAGCTGGGTATGGTGTGGAGCATCCGGCACTCCAATGGGGTATCGACGGCCACTTTCCAGGTCGACTGGGCAGGCTCGGCAACATACACAGGTGTCGCGCTCGCCGCACTGGCCATCACCATGCCGAGCATGAATGCTACGTTGCAAGATTGAAATTTCGAGATAGCCATTTTATCACCCATTACTGCTGTCCTGCCCTTCACACTGCCTGTCAGTGCGAGATAAATGTGAAGCTTGTTATTGTATCGGAAAACGCCAGAAAAACTTTATAACCAAATAGCCTCGGGGTTATTGGGGCTACGAGGCTGAATTGGCTCGACCTATCCTTACTGCAGAGCGATTGGGCTTCAGGGCAGGGAAAGGTTTAGCTCATCGGTCGAATCTGACATAATGGCCGACTATTTTACATTGATTTGCCGTTTTATGAGCCAAGATAACGAACTAAATACCTTGAAAAGTCGCTTTCGCGGCTACTTCCCAGTCGTCATTGATGTAGAAACTGCAGGCTTCAATGCCAAGACTGATGCGTTACTGGAGATCTGTGCCGTAACGCTACAAATGGATGAGGAAGGCTGGCTGAAACCGGCATCCACCCTGCACTTTCATGTGACGCCATTCGAAGGGGCCGTAATCCACAAAGAAGCATTAGAGTTCAACGGCATCCGTGACCCGTTCAGCCCATTGCGCGGCGCAGTATCGGAAGAAGCTGCGCTCAAAGAAATCTACAAGCAGATCCGCAAAGAACAAAAAGCAGCGGGATGTTCTCGAGCCATCATGGTGGCCCATAACGCCAACTTCGACCACAGTTTTGTTATGGCGGCTTCAGAGCGTGCGAAACTAAAACGCAACCCGTTCCACCCATTTGCCACATTCGATACCGCAGCCTTGAGTGGCCTGGCCTTCGGGCAAACTGTGCTGGCCAAAGCCTGTGCCACCGCAGGGATCGAATTTGACAACAAGGAAGCACATTCAGCCCTGTACGACACCGAGAGAACGGCAGAGTTATTTTGTGAGATTGTTAACAAATGGAAAAAATTGGGTGGTTGGCCACTGCTAGAAAGTCAAACAGACGCTAGCGCTAACAGCCAATAATTCAAACAACACCAACTCATCAGACCTCTGACCAAGCCCTTTAAATTTGGGCTTGGTCACACTTCCATTCAAACATGCCTGCAACTTTTTGTGATTGTTTTAAACGCAACCTAATTAAACATTGCTCAATTATACATATTAATCAAAAACAATGCTTTACAGTAGGTTAACAATTCTAAATTCCGTCTTTATACTGCCCTAACTGTTTCATATTGTTTCAAGTGGTATCACCGCATGAACGATAACCTCTGGCTATTTATCGTTGATGTGTCCCCTTCGTGTGAACAAATATCCTGTTCCCCTGTTGTCAAGGGCCCCTTCCGAAACCCGTGGTTCAGTAACACCTTTTTGCGTTTTTCATTCATGGATCGAAGAACAAGAAGTAACTTACTCTAAAAGGCATGCATAATAATGACTAAGAAAATCACTCTAACGGCGTTCGCCGTTTCCGCAGCGCTCCTCAGTATCAATGCTCACTCGGCTGGCTTCCAAGTTAACGAACACTCTGCATCCGGTCTTGGCCGCGCTTTCTCTGGCGAAGTAGCAGTCGCAGACAATGCGTCGGTACTGGCCCGTAACCCAGCCGCGATGATGATGTTCGACCGGATGCAATTCTCAGGTGCGGTCTCATACATTGACCCGCAAATCGATGTCACTGCGGAAACAATTGGCGAAACGGCGAAGGATGTCGCGCCAACCGCCGTGGTTCCAGCCGGTTACTTCATCCAGCCAATCAACGATAAGTTTGCTTGGGGACTGGCGATGTTTACCAACTACGGTTTTGCCACAGAGTACCCTGCTGATTTCCACTTCGGCACCGATGCCGGTACAACCGACCTGCTCACCCTCAACCTCAATCCCAACATCGCTTACCGAATCAACGAACAATTCAGTCTTGGTGCGGGCATCAACATGGTGTATGCCGACGCCGAATTGCTGCGCCATAACGGTGGCCTTACCCCATCCAACCCAAGTGCGGATCTCCTAAAACTGGCAGGCGATACCATTGATTGGGGCTGGAACATCGGTTTTCTTTATGAATATAACAAAAACAACCGCTTCGGCCTGAGCTACCGCTCGGAAGTAGAGCTGAAGTTTGATGGCGACTTTACCGATTACAGCGGTGCATTTATCAAAGACGGTGCACCTGGCGATACCGTACCCGGCAAACTCAATGTGATCACCCCGGCCATTGCCGAATTTGGCGGCTTCCATCAGCTAAACAACCAATGGGCCGTTCACTATGGCGTGCAGTGGGTCCAGTGGAGCAAGTTCAAAGAGCTTCGTGCCACCAGCGATCAGTGTGTCGACAATGTGTGCTTACTCAAAGAGGAAGACTACGACGATAACTTCCGCTACTCCATTGGTGCCACCTACAACCTCAACCCTGACTGGACCCTCCGCGCTGGCTTTGCGTTCGATGAGCAGGCGGGCAAATCTACCCTGAGTATTCCCGATACCGACCGTTACTGGTACTCGGCTGGATTTACCTACAACTACAGCAACCAGATGACATTCGACTTTGGCTTTACCTACCTTTACGGCAAGAGCAGTACTTTCGAAGAAAGTGGCGAGACATTCAACGCCACCAATGATGCGTACCTAACCTCGGCGCAGATTAACTACATCTTCTAATCCGGTAGGAAACAATAAATTCAGTTAAGGGATCACCACAATGAACAAAAGTATTTTAGCTCTGAGCATTGCCGCCTCACTGGCCCTGGCCGGCTGTGGTAACGACGCAAAAGTCGAGAATAAAGTCAGCTATGAAGATCACATCGCCAAGAGCTTGGAAGCCGATACCAAAATTAAATTTGATATTTTGACGGCGCCGATTCTACCAACCTTCCTGGCCATGGACAGTACTGATGGAACACTGTCTACCGAGGGCAGTGTCGGTGATGAAAACTACAAAACCGACCTGTCTGATCCGCTAACCGCACTGGGTAAAACAGACGGTTGGAGTGTATCACAGCCGATTGTATTGCCGTTTGATGGAAAACTCGATGCCGCGAGCGCTTTGGATGCATTCCACCTTATAGAGACAACCAGTCCGCTGGCGGGGGCTCCTCAACTCATCAAAGTATTGGAACGCGGCCCTCTGAAAGACTACTTGCTGGTTCCCGGAGATGGAAAGATTACCATTTTCCCGAATTCACCACTGAACCCGAAATCTAACTATATGTTTGCCCTGACCGATAGCCTGCTTGATAGTGAAGGCGAGCCGGTCGGCATGTCCGAATCCTATGCAGCACTGAAAACAACCGTTAAACCGCCAAGCAGTGACCTTATCGGCGCACAGAAAGTCACCCATGCCATCGAGGCGACTGTTGCCGCGGTAAAAGGTATAGAGCCTAATTCAATCATCTACTCAAGCTGGTTCACTACCGGCTCGGTCGGTGATGTGCTTGATACCACCAAGGCCGTCATCGCCCAGACAATCGGCACTGTTCAAGCAGGCGGGAAAGCGGAAGATATACTAAAGGGTGAAGCCAATCCCAATAACATCGATCTGTCCAGCCTGTACCAGATGAATATCAGTGAAGTCACTGATATTGAAACCTTCTTTAATAACAGCGCTACCCTGCGCGCACTGGTTAGCAATGACCAGGACACGATTGATGATCTGGTCGCTGGTTACGTGGGAAATGGAATTAAAGTGTACACTGGTACCGTCAGCCTGCCTAACTTCCTCAACAGCAATACAGAAAATGAAGCGTGGAAGAAAACCCCATGGCAGAGCGCGGTACCTAGCCTTGCCAAGATCAGCAATGTCATGACCAACGGCTCCGATGCCGACAAAGCCGCGGTACAAGCCTCTTTGGACGGTATCGATATTGCCAAGCTGCTTGGCGGCGACAGTGCCGAGTTCATCAAACTGATTGGCCTAAAAGTCACGCTAGCCGATGGTTCGCAACTGGATGAAGAACGCCTGGTCACCCAGTACAGTCCATTACCGCAAATCCAATCGGTCGATCAGGTGCCCGTGCTGATGATCGTTCCACCAGCGGCTCTGGCACCGACGCCGGGGGTCGTGGTTTACCAGCACGGTATCACTTCGGTCAAGGAAACCGCCTACCTGTTCGGTGCCCAACATATCGGTGCCGCAGCAGCTACATCGGCAGTCCCGAAAGCCATCGTCGCGATTGACCACCCGCTTCACGGTGAACGTGCGCTGGCCGATGGTACCGTGACCACCGGCGAAACCGCTGACGTGTACATGAACCTCGAATACCTCAATGTTGCCCGCGACAATATCCGCCAGAGTATCATTGATGATCTAGGTCTTCGCACCTCGCTGTCTGTGATGGCTGGCAGCGGCCTTCCTACATTCCCAAGCCTGAATGTCATGGATGTCAGCTTCTTCGGCCACTCTCTCGGGGCTATTTCGGGCATCGGCACTTACCGTTTAGGCAACAAAACACTAGGCATCGATGAAGCTGATGCTTTGTTCAACTTCACCTCTGGGGCATTTGCCAACCCGGGCGGCGGTATTCCATCGCTATTGCTTGAGTCAAAGACCTTTGGGCCAACTATCAAGCATTCACTCATGCTGGGGGCAGAAGACGCAGCATACCTGGGTGCCTGCGGCGGAGCTGAAGATGGCGCTGCTTGTTTCGCTACTTTCTATGACAGCTTGGATGAAACAACCCAAGCAAAAGTCGACGGTACATTTACCGCCTTTGCCTATGCCGCTCAAACCGTGTTGGATACCATTGACCCCTACAACCTTGGACGTGATGTTGAAGGCCCTGTATATGTCATGCAGGCGGCCAATGACAGCGTGATACCAAACCAAACCACCAAGTATGGCATCATTGGTGGTACGGAGCCGTTAGCAAAACAACTTGGCCTGGCTGACCTCAAGAACTATTCATCGGGCGAAGTCGCCCACATCGCTCGATTCAATATCGACTCCAAAGCTCAGCACAGTACGGTAATCGGCCCGCAATTAGTCGACGGCGAAGGAACTGCTATTGATCCTGTCACCGCCCAAGCTGCCACCGATCAGGCTCAGCTGCAAGTTGCGACGTTCTCAGCGAATGCTGGACAAGGTATTGTTGTCACCCGTCCGGATATGATCAACTGAGTCAATAATAGTGAATCGAGTAGGAGGAGGCCTCACGGCCTCCGTCCTCTCACACCACCGTACAAGCGTGGGTCGCATACGGCGGTTCCGAATATATTTTCAGTGACTCATACCCATCTCTCAATGAGTACATGCCCATCTCCTTGAACCATTTAACTGGCATGGCCTGATTGAGCTGCGGCGATAAAGCCAGATGCCACCATCCTTTCTCTGACATCGCTAGCTTCCAAGCATTGCGCTCGTTTACGCCTTCTTGGCGTAACCATGTCGCTATGCTGTGTCTGCGTTTTCGCTGCTTGAGTCGGTAGCACCGTAAGCGCCGTCTTATCCATTCATCCAAGCGCTGCATCGCGCTTTTCCGCATGGCGAGCTTGAAGTAGTGTTGCCAACCTCTTAGATATTGAGTTAGTTCGACTATTACTGTCTTCAACTCTCGTCCTCGATTCCGCTTCGTTATTTGACGCACTCGCTTCTTCATGTGAGTTTGTGCTGTCTTCGAGATATGGATACTTCCATCTCGTTGGAAGCGATGGCCTAAGTAAGTCCGCTCTGTCACTCTTGTTGCCGCACTCTTCTCCCGGTTGACCGTGAGTTTCAGTTTCTGCTCCAAGAACTCCGTTATCGAGGCTTTTACTCGATTTGCGGCTTCCTCACTGTGTACGTAGATTTGGCAGTCGTCTGCATATCGGCAGAACTTATGCCCTCTTCGTTCAAGCTCTTTATCCAACTCATCTAATACGATATTTGATAGCAGCGGAGATAATGGGCCACCCTGTGGTGTCCCTCGTTGCCTCTGCTCGACTAACCCGTTTCGCATTATGCCTGCCTGTAGGTATGACCTGATCAGCTTCAGTACCCGTTTATCTGTGATATCTTTCGATAGCCTGTGCATCAGCCTATCGTGGTTCACGGTATCGAAGTATTTCGCTAGGTCAACATCGACTACATAACCCCGCCCCTCCCTGATGTAGTGGCTTGCTGCCGCCAGAGCATGGTGGGCACTACGGTTGGGCCTGAACCCGTAACTGCTGTTGGAGAACTTAGGTTCGTAGATATCTGTCAGGACTGATGTGATGGCCTGTTGGACAATCCTATCAAGTACCGTTGGGATACCTAGCTGCCTCACTCCCCCACTAGGTTTAGGGATTTCTACACCCAAGACGGGTTGGGGTTGATAGCTACCGTCCAGAAGGCTCTGGCGGAGCGCTTGCCCATTGGAAGACTGCCGAAGCACCGAGATAGTGGCTGCTATGTCGAGTTTATCAACCCCAGCACATCCCTTGTTCTTCTTTACTCTTCTCAGGGCTTGGTTCAGATTCGTTGATGAACAGATCTGCTCCATCAACTGAGTTGAGGTCACCAAGACTCGTCCTCCTGTCTACGCCAAACATGCTTGTCATTCTTCGTAGCCATGAGCGTCACTTGCGGTGTTGCCCATTGGTACGTAGAGATATTGTTCATCTTGCTATGACTCCACATGATTGAGTGTCTAGTGACTGCTTCTTGATATATTCAGTTCCGGCCTTCCCTTGGGTTGTACTTCCCCAAGGTACTATGCCTTCTGCTGACTTCTTATTAACCGTCACGCAGCATCACTGCTGCACTAGTCTCGTCCGAGACAGCTAATAAGATCTCCCGAGGTAAGACGTTGTTCTTTCACTTGGTTGTGCCTGATTTACCCGTACACACTTCCCGTCGAGGCATTGGGCTATTCTATATATGGCTAGGTTACCCAAGTTGTACTGGCCTACTATCAGATTTCTGTTCGTCACAACCAAGTTTTGCCGTTTGCTTCCTTCAGATCCCACCTCACGGTGGACACCCTTGCATAGGCTAACGGTTCTCGCTCGACTGAGCCCGTAGAGGACTTTCACCTCCTAGAACAACGCCATGCTCGGCGCACCAAAAACACCCCGAGGAAGACTCTTCCTCGGGGTGCTCTGCGAATACAGCGTTAGTAGCCGGTGATGAACCCGTCTACCTACTCTCCGTTCGACAGATTATTCTGCTGCTTCACCGTCACGACGCTCAGCCGCTTCTTTGATCAATGGCTGAAGCTCGCCTTTCTGGAACATCTCGATGATGATGTCACAACCGCCGATAAGCTCACCTTCAACCCATAGCTGAGGGAAGGTAGGCCACTGCGCGTAGGCTGGAAGCTCAGCGCGGATATCAGGGTTCTGCAGAATATCGACATAAGCAAACTTTTCACCGCATGCCATCAGCGCTTGTGCCGCCTGAGAAGAAAAACCACAGCTTGGCAGTTTCGGTGAGCCTTTCATGTACAACAGAATTGAGTTTTCAGCGATCTGTTGTTTAATCTTGTCGATGGTTTCCATAGCTTCCTCTTACGACTTTGCTTTATAAGTTGACTATCACAGACATCATTCTACTTGCTCTCGTGCCGGAAAAAAATGCCTAAAAAAAGTAAGGACATTATTTTTCAACTCTTTTTTAGCTTTCAGCTCTTTTAATAAAGAAAAAACTTGCTAAAATGATTTCACTGTCACAATTTAGACCCATACCTCGCGGTATAGTAATCCGGTGACAATAGTCAGTTTCAAATAATAAGTTGGCCCTAGCCGACTGGAAGCAATGTCAAGGGAAACGCCCCTTAACCAAAATGGAGAATCGAGCAATGGCATTCGAACTACCAGCTCTACCTTACGAAAAAAATGCTCTTGAGCCACACATCTCTCAGGAAACTCTTGAGTACCACCACGGCAAGCACCACAACACTTACGTGGTAAAACTAAACGGTCTTATCGAAGGTACTGAGCTAGAAGAAAAATCACTAGAAGAAATCGTTAAGACTTCAACGGGTGGCGTATTCAACAATGCAGCTCAGATCTGGAACCACACTTTCTACTGGCACTGCCTAGCGCCAAACGCAGGTGGCGAGCCAACAGGCGAAGTTGCAGAAGCAATCAACGCAGCATTTGGTTCTTTCGAAGCGTTCAAAGCGAAATTCACTGATTCTGCAATCAACAACTTCGGCTCTTCTTGGACTTGGCTTGTGAAGAAGGCTGACGGCTCTCTAGACATCGTTAACACGTCTAATGCTGGTACTCCGCTGACTGAAGAAGGTGTTACTCCTCTTCTAACTGTTGATCTGTGGGAGCACGCTTACTACATCGATTACCGCAACCTACGTCCAGACTACATGAATGGTTTCTGGGCTCTGGTTAACTGGGACTTCGTTGCGAAGAACCTAGCAGCCTAATCGCGCAAAGATTCCCCCCTCTTTCAACTTGCCATAGAGTTGAAACGAAAAAACGCCTGCAAATGCAGGCGTTTTTATTTGGCTCAAGTAAGCCTTATTAATGCTTTTCAGCCAAGATAATACGCAGGGTGCGGCGTAGTGGCTCTGCAGCCCCCCACAATAGCTGATCACCCACAGTGAACGCATTGAGGTAGTCATCACCCATCGCCAGCTTACGCAAACGGCCAACAGGAATCGACAGCGTCCCTGTTACCTTAGTCGGGCTTAGCTCTTGGACAGTCACATCGCGGTCATTCGGGATCACTTTTACCCAATCGTTATGCGATGCGATAATTTCCTCTACTTCGTCCATAGGCACGGCTTTTTTCAGCTTCAGTGTCAAAGCCTGGCTGTGGCAACGCATTGCACCGATACGCACGCAGGTACCGTCAATAGGAATTGGGTTGTTATCAAGCCCCAAGATCTTGTTGGTTTCCACCGAGCCTTTCCACTCTTCTTTACTTTGGCCATTGTCGCGCTTCACATCAATCCAAGGGATTAACGAACCTGCCAGCGGCGCGCCAAACTCAGAAGCAGGGAAATCATCAGAACGCATGGTCTCGGCGACTTTACGATCGATATCCAAAATAGAAGTGGAAGGATCAGCCAGTTCGCTAGACACCGCATCATTGATCACACCCATCTGGCTGATCAGCTCACGCATGTTCTTTGCACCAGCCCCTGAAGCTGCCTGGTAAGTCTGGGAGGTCATCCACTCCACCAAGCCGGCCTGGTACAGGCCCCCTACAGCCATCAGCATAAGGCTTACCGTACAGTTACCACCGGCAAAAGTACTCACACCGTTATGCAGACCTTGCTGCATCTGGTCAAAGTTCACCGGGTCAAGGGCAATAATTGAATCTTCTTTCATGCGCAAGGTTGATGCCGCATCGATCCAGTAGCCTTTCCAGCCTGCTTGGCGAAGTGCTGGGTACACTTTCTCGGTATAGCTGCCACCCTGACAGGTAACAATCGCGTCCAACTGTTTCAGGCGCTGAATATCAAACGCATCCTGAAGGACACCGGCATCCTTACCAAAATTTGGGGCTGGGATCCCAACTTGGGACGTAGAGAAGAAAACAGGGTCAATCACATTGAAATCACCCTCTTCTACCATACGTTGCATTAGGACTGAGCCCACCATGCCTCGCCAACCCACTAATCCTACTTTCATCATGTGCACAACACTCCCTGATCATTGTTCTATCGGTATAACTATTGGTCTGCTGGTACGACCATCTAAACAAAAACGGCCAATAGTTATAACGACAGGCAGACCCCCATCTATAGTAATTTCAGCAAGGAAACTCAAGCAGAAGTTGCAAAAAAGCTGTAAAAAAAATCACCAAGCTGTAAAGAAAAGCCGCAAATAATATTACATCCTGCACTATCTAACTTTAAATCCCCACACTATTTTTGGTGAAATTTCGGGCTAGAAGACAAACAACCACCGGGTAAATTGCACGCAAATCGCCACTACATGTATAAAAACAAAGCTGAAAGATTAAATTAAATCGAAACGACCACAAGTAATCACCATCACTTTTTTTGATCATTTCGCCACACATTGATAACCTACCACAACCATAAGCAGCGAAGCTTAATTCTAGGATATTACCACTTGTATGGTTATATCATCTATTCATTAATGGAATTTCACACATGGAAACAATACAAACAAACAGTCAAAAAACAAACAAAAAACAAATTAAGCACGCTTAATTAACAATAAATCAAAATGCAAACATCAATTTTTAAAGGGTTTTGATAGCAATTTGTATGAGATCACATCTAGAGACATTTTCTATCGTGACAACAAAAGCTATCCGCTAGAGTAGCAGCAAATCATTGCTAGTCCCCTTTAGCAGGCCGTAATGGTCATCAAAATTATTACAAAGTAATTCCTTGGAACGAGAAATAGGCTCCAAAGGAATATTCACTCTTTACAGGCTCGAACTTACAAGGTTAGAAGTATGAACAAACAGACAGTAAAACTACCGTCGCTGACTCAGGTCTTTATTGCCCTCGGTATTTTTCTTGCGCTGGCTTTCTCTTTTACTGCGAAACTCGATTTACCTATCCAGCTAGCACTTTACATTGGTTGGTTCGTGATCATCGCACTGGGCATAAAACTTGGACATGATTACAAATCGCTAGAAACAGCGGCCACCAAAGGCATTGCTAACGGCCTCGGAGCGGTACTGATCCTGCTGGCTGTCGGCGCTCTTGTTGGTACCTGGATTGCTGGCGGTATTGTACCGACCATCATTTATTACGGGTTGAAAGCGATCCACCCATCCATCTTCCTGCTTGCCACTATGCTGATCTGTTCGATGACGGCACTGGCGACCGGTACCTCTTGGGGCGCAGCGGGCACCGCCGGTATTGCCATGATGGGTATTGGCCAGGGGCTGGGCATTCCTGCACCGATGACTGCCGGTGCCGTGCTCTCAGGTTGTTACTTCGGTGACAAGATGTCGCCGCTGTCAGATTCGGTGATCTTGGCGTCTTCGATGTCCAATGTGGAAATTGTTGAGCACATCAAAGGCATGCTACCTATTGCCCTGATCAGCTACATCATCACCGGCATCCTCTTTACCGCTGTAGGTATCCACTACGCCGGCAATGTCGACATGTCTCAGGTTGAGTCGGTTATCGTCGCTATGGAGCAGCAATTTGTGATCTCGCCGTTCTCTTTCGTGCCGGTGATCATTGTGCTTGCCCTGCTTGCCTTGCGCCTGCCTTCTTTCCCAGTCATTTCACTTGGCTCCCTGCTGGGTATCGTTTGGGCGGTAATGGTTCAGGATATGGATCCGCTAGTAGCCTTCAACACCGCTTGGGCACCATTCTCTATCGACTCGGGTGTTGATTTCATCGATGCAATCCTAAACCGTGGTGGTATGTCATCGATGCTGGGCTCAGTAGCGGTGATCGTATTCGGCCTTGGCTTCGGTGGCCTGCTGGATAAAGTGGGTGTACTACAGACGATTGCCAAACTTTTCGAGAAGCGTGTTAACTCGGCAGGCAGCCTATCGGTATCGACTATTGCTACTGCTTTCCTAGGCAACGTGTTTGGCTCTGCAATGTACGTCTCCCTGATCCTGACGCCGAAAATCTGTGCCAAGAACTACGACCGTTTGGGCTACCAGCGCAAGAACCTATCACGTAATGCCGAGTTCGGCGGCACCCTGACATCAGGTATGGTGCCTTGGAGTGATAATGGTATCTACATGGCGAGCATCTTGGGTGTGGCAACTTTCTCATATGCACCATTCATGTGGCTGAGCTTCGTGTGCATCATCGTCACCATTGTCTCGTCTTACATGGGTTGGTTCGTCGACCGTTGCCCGCCAACAGAAACAGCTGACAACCACGACGATGAAAGCCAGCTGCAAGCGACTCAGGCACAGCAGCAAACAGCTTAACCCTTATTCCCCCGTAATTCCCAGGGCGCCTTTGGGCGCCCTTTTCTTTATCTGCACAATAAAATAGTTGTAAACAAATATTAATGACGCTTATACTAGCAAAGCCTCGCTAATAGGCATATTTATCATTCCCCACCGCCCCAAAAAACACTTTAAAAACACACAAAGCACAACATGGAAATGATTAATTAATATATAAAAAACAATTAATCATGCTTTAAAACATTGCTTGGTGATATTAAATTTTGTGAATGAGATATTAATGTAGATCACGATCACAAATACTACCCATTACCCCAATTGGATTAGCATTCAGTAGCACATATTGACCCCCGTCAATTATTTCCTAACTAAATCAGGGACAATGACCTCGTTTCTGTTTTGAGGACTCTGTAACAGCAGCTTTTGTTGTGAAGAATTGTTACAGATTCCTTATTTTGGCCAATCGGCCTTTTTGATTCCTAAGAGGTTATATATGAGCAATCCAGCAGAAAAAAACCAAAAGGTAACGATAGGTGCATACATTGCCCTTGCGTTCGCTTTTGTGTTCTTTTCAGGTTTACTACAGACCAACGAATGGTACGGTGTATTTGATTTCAACACCCTGAACGGTTCTTTCGGTACCATGGCAAACAATGTCACTATGGCCGCTGATGGCGCTGTAGAAGTGACAAAAACAACAATGCGCGGTACTGGCGGTAGCGGTGCACGTGACGGCTTCCTATTCGCCCTAACCTTGGTGCCAACCGTTATGTTCGCGTTGGGTATGATCAATGTTCTTGAGCACTACGGTGCGCTGGACGCTGCTCGTAAGCTTCTGACACCACTTCTACGCCCGCTAGTCGGCCTACCAGGTGATACCGGTCTAGCTCTGATCGCTTCTCTTCAGAATACTGACTCAGGTGCATCGATGACTCGCCAGCTTCAGGAAGCAGGCCATATCAACCAGCGCGAGACCGATGTGTTCGCTATGTTCCAGTTCTCTGCCGGTGCAACCATCGTTAACTTCTTCTCTTCTGGCGCGGTACTGTTTACCCTGACCTACGCTGACGGCAGCAATGCAGTAACCTCTTCAATCGGCCTGGCGGTTGTCATCATGTTCGTGATGAAAATTGTTGGCGCGAATATCTTCCGCCTATACCTAAAAGCCACTGACAAGAAAACCAACGTTTCTACTGAGAAGGAGACCGCATAATGTCTCAAGCAACTAAAAAACCAATGGTTACTGATATCTTCGTAGAAGGCGCGAAGAAAGGCTGGGCAATCTCTACCAGCTCAACGATTCCAAACGTACTGATGGCTTTCGTGATCATCAAAGTACTTTCGCTAACCGGCGCACTAGACGCGATGGGCGTGCTGTTCTCGCCAATCATGGGTGTCTTCGGCCTACCGGGTGAAGCAGCAGCTGTACTTATCGGTGCTTGGATGTCTATGGGCGGTGCAGTTGGTGTGGTGATCACCCTGTTTGACAGCGGTATCCTTGACGGTAACCACATCGCTATCCTTGCCCCTGCTATCTACCTAATGGGCTCTCAGGTTCAGTACCTTGGCCGTATCCTTGGTGTTATCGGCACAGAAGGCCGCCACATCCCAGTGATGGTTGCGATCTCTGTTCTGAACGCATTCGTCGCTATGTTCGTGATGAACATCCTAGTGTAAATCACTACCTTTAAGGGGGCCTACTGCCCCCTTTTTCCTGTCGCTATTCATACCCCTAAGGGTTTCTCTCAGGAGCTAATATGAGTTTCTCACTGCAAGATTACTTGGAAGAACTACGCCCGCTGATCGATGTTGACTGCGGTACGCTAACCAAAGAAGGCATTGAAGTTATTGCCAACCAGATGGAACAGAAATACGTTGATCTGGGCTGGAACGTTAAGCGCATTGACTGCGGCATTGCTGGTACAGGTCTTGAAGTTCGCAACAAGCCTGAAGCAGAGCAAATTGACGTGATGCTAATCGGCCACATGGATACCGTTTTCCCTGTTGGCACTGTAGCCGCTCGCCCAATGACGTTTGATGACAAGCGTGCCTACGGCCCTGGCGTTTCTGACATGAAATCTGGCCTGTTGAACGTTGTTTACGCCCTGCGTGAAATGGACAAGGAAACCCTGGACAAGCTGTCTATCTGCGTATGCATGAACCCAGATGAAGAAATCGGTTCGCTACACTCAGAAAAATGGCTGAAGAGCGTTGCGGTTAACGCGAAAAATGTATTGGTAGCAGAAGCTGCCCGTGCAGACGGCTCTTTGGTAAAAGCTCGTAAGGGTATGGCTCGCTACCGCCTGACTTTCGCTGGTAAAGCGGCACACGCAGGTAACGAACCACAAAACGGCCGCAGTGCTATCACTGAAATGGCCAACTGGATCCTGGCTATTAACGAGCTGACTAACTTCGAAAGCGGCACGACCCTAAACGTCGGTGTCGTTAAAGGTGGTGCAGGTGCCAACATCGTTCCAGACCACGCTGAAGCTGTGGTTGACGTTCGTTTCTGGGATAACGACGAATACGCTGCTGCCGATGCGAAAATTCGCGCCATGGCTGAAAAGCCGTTCGTCGACGGTGTAACGATCACCATTGACCGCGAAGCGCACAAACCATCTATGGTCCCTTCTGAGAAGACAGAAGCGTTGATGGCTATGGTAGAAGAAGCAGGCCAGGAACTTGGTATCAACATTACTTGGCAGGAAGTCGGCGGCGGTTCAGACGCCAACCTGACTGCTGTTCTGGGCATCCCTACTCTGGACGGCCTTGGTCCTGCTGGTGCCGGCTTCCACAGCGCAGACGAATACCTTGAGCTTGAAACTATCGAGCCTCGTATCCAGCTGCTGAAGAAAGTACTGACTAAAATTGCGGGTTAATTATCGTTAATTCACCGTATTAGACGAAAGGGCGCGACAGCGCCCTTTTTCATTATGAGCAAACACCCTTTACATATCCCTTCGAACGTATTCGGCGCTTTTCATTTGTTTGGTAAGCCTCTATATGTTTCTCCCTCACCCTCGCTAAGTGTGCCTGGGCCAGCTTTTCTTTAATTCTCATAGAGATAGTCATAATTACCACAAATAATCAACCCGCGAGCAATAGGCTACACAAATACAAAACACCGTTCAATAGCACCCTTACAATCCATACATTTCGATACACTCACCATAACCAGTATTTAAAATACATGTCATTTACCAAAAATGATCTCGATCAATGACGTTACTGCTCTTTGCCCTTATCCTCACCCCATAAGTTGCAATATAAATACACCTTTAAAGGAATGCAATAATGTCGAACTTAGCAATGTTCTGTCACCAATGCTCTATGGCCCAGACTGGCGGTTGTGGTAGCACGGGAAAAACCCAAGGTACTTGTGGTAAAGACGAAAACCTTTCCCGCCTACAAGATATTATGATTTTCGGCCTGAAAGGCCTTTCTGCCTATCGTACTCATGCCGATGATCTAGGTGCAGACACCAAATCAGTCGATGATGTGATTGCCGAAACCCTATACTTCACGCTGACTAACGTTAACTTCAGCTTCGATCAGCATATCGCCCAGCTGATGAAAATTGGTGGTGCTGGTAGCGAGATGATGTCTCGTCTCGGTGAAGCCCACCACGGCCGCTTAGGGATCCCTACTCCTGTATGTGTGCCGCAAAACAAAGCTGAAGGTAAAGGTATCCTGGTTACTGGTCACGACCTTGAGCTACTAGAGCGCTTGCTGATTGCCACCGAAGGCAAAGGCATCAATATCTATACCCACTCAGAAATGCTACCTGCCCACGGCTACCCTGAGCTACGCAAGTACAGCCACCTTAAGGGTAATATCGGTAAAGCTTGGTTCGACCAAAAACAACTGTTCCAGAAGTGGAACGGTACTATTATCGTCACCACCAACTGTATTGTACCGCCAACGGGTCGTGCTGATTATGCAGATCGTTTATACAGCTACGGCATTGTGGGCATCGATAATTGCCGCCAGCTTGAAGACGATTTCGCTCCATTGATCGAGCAAACGCTGAGCCTACCTGACATCGAAGGCTTCGACAGCGAAGAAACCCTGATGACTGGCCACAACTACAAGACTATTCTAGGTCTGGCTCCGCAGATCCTTGAAGCGGTTAACGAAGGCAAGATCAAGCAGTTCTTCGTGGTTGCCGGGTGTGACAAGCCAGGCAAGCCGAATGACTACTTCCGCGAGTTGGCCCTGTCGATTCCGGAAGATTGCATCATCCTGACTTCTTCGTGCGGTAAGTTCCGGTTCAACGACCATGACTTCGGTACCGTTCCGGGCACAGAGATCCCACGCTACCTAGACCTTGGCCAGTGTAACGACAGCTACGGCGCAGTGATGATTGCGCTGGCATTGAGCGATGCGATGGGAGTACCTGTTAACGATCTTCCAGTGAATATCGTCCTGTCTTGGATGGAGCAAAAAGCGGTATTGATCCTGCTGGCGCTGTTCAACCTGGGTATCCAAAACATCTACTTGGGCCCTAATCCACCAGAGTTTGTTAACGAAGATATCTTTGCCTTCTTGCAGCAGCAGTTCAACCTGCAGCTAACTGGTGATGCCAAGGACGATTTGGCTCGCATGCTGAACCCTCAGCCACAGCTAGACGTGGTTGAAGTGTAAACGGCAGTCATGCCCTCAGGCCGGCCCTCTGCTACCCACTAGGGGTCGGCCTACCCTTAATTAAAACAATAACACAGCAACGTGTTTGCCTGTGTCGATTACCTGCACCTGTTAAACAGGGCTTGCCCATTGGAGCCAGTCATGTCTACTCATCCTGAAAGCCAATCGCAGTTTGTCACCATGGACGGCAATGAAGCCGCCGCATCAATCGCTTACCGCTGTAATGAAGTGATCGGTATCTACCCTATCACCCCGTCTTCCCCGATGTCGGAAGCCTGCGAGACATGGGAATCCCAGCAAAAGGAAAATATCTGGGGCCAAGTCCCTCGCGTTATTGAAATGCAATCAGAAGGTGGGGCTGCCGGAGCCGTGCACGGTGCCCTGATGGCCGGCGCGATGTCGACCACTTTTACCTCTTCGCAAGGGTTACTGCTTAAAATCCCGAACATGTACAAAATTGCGGGCGAACTCACCCCGTTCGTTATGCACGTTGCCGCCCGTACCCTTGCAACTCATGCCTTATCAATTTTCGGCGATCACTCTGATGTAATGGCAGTGCGCCAAACTGGTTTTGCCATGCTGGCGGCAGGCAGTGTGCAGCAAGCCCATGACTTTGCGCTTATCAGCCAAGCTGCGACATTGGAAAGCCGTGTACCCTTCGTTCACTTCTTCGATGGCTTCCGTACCTCGCATGAAATCAACAAAATCAAAGTGATTGATGACGCGACGTTACATGCCATGATAGACAGCGAGCAGGTCAACGCCTTCCGTGAACGAGGCCTGACTCCAGATGCCCCGAGCATCCGCGGTACCGCACAAAACCCGGATACTTTCTTCCAGGCCCGCGAAGCATCAAACCTGTTCTATCAGGCCTGTTCTGATATCGTCGCCGCGAAAATGACCCAGTTTGCCGAACTAACTGGTCGTGAATATCGCCCGTTTGACTACTACGGCCACCCACAAGCCGATGACGTGATTGTGGTGATGGGCTCAGCCTCTGCTACCGTAAAACAAGCTGTTGACCACCAGCTAGCTCTCGGGCAAAAGGTCGGAGTCATTACCGTTCACTTGTACCGTCCGTTCTCGCTTTCACATTTGGTTGCGGTATTACCGACTTCGGTGGCACGTATCGCAGTACTGGACCGCACCAAAGAGCCGGGTGCCTTGGGCGAGCCACTCTACTTGGATGTCTTGGCCGCCTTGCAGCAGGCTGTTGCCAACCAGCAATTTCCGCACATGCCTTCGATTGTCGGTGGTCGCTATGGCCTGTCCTCCAAAGAATTCACACCATCGCATGCGGCTGGCATTTTCAACGCCATGCTAGAACAGCAAATCAAGCATCCGTTTACGGTGGGCATCATCGATGACATCACCCACTTGTCGCTACCTCAGCCAACCGCTATCGACATCGAGCCTGCGGGACGACTGCGTGCACTGTTTTATGGCTTGGGGGCCGACGGAACCGTCAGTGCCAACAAGAACACCATCAAGATCCTGGGTGAAAATACCCTGTTGCACACCCAGGGGTACTTTGTCTACGACTCGAAAAAATCGGGCGGGATCACCACCTCACACCTGCGCATTGACCCTCATCCCGTCGAAGCCCCTTACTTGATCGAACAGGCGGACTTTATCGCTTGCCACCAGTTCCAGTTCATCAACAAGCTGGAGATGTTTGAAAGAGCCGCACCTAAAGCAAGCCTCCTGCTCAATAGCCCACACGATGCTGACACCGTATGGCAGCACCTGCCACGGGAAGTACAGCAGGTGATCATCGGCCGCCAGTTGAAACTGTATGTGATTGACGCAGTAAAACTTGCCCGTGAGCTTGGGCTGAAAAACCGTATCAACACCATCATGCAGGCGGGCTTTTTTGCCCTGAGCAACCTGATGCCGCTCGATGAGGCGCTTGGTCAGTTGAAGGATGCTATCGAGAAGAGCTACAGCAAGCGCGGCCCGGCAATTGTCGAGGCCAACCACGCTGCGGTTGATGCAGCTGTTGCACACCTGCATGCTGTCGCTATTCCGGATGAAGCCACCAGTATTTTCCGTCGCCCGCCAGTGGTCGGCGAAAACGCACCGGACTTGGTCAAGCGTGTCAGCGCCATGATGATGGCCGACAAAGGTGACCAACTGCCTGTCAGTGCTTTCCCTGTTGATGGCTGCTGGCCGACAGCAACTACCCAGTGGGAAAAGCGTAACATTGCCCAGGAAGTCCCGGTCTGGGAAGAAGATCTGTGTACCCAGTGTAATATCTGTACCTTGGTGTGCCCGCATGCGGCCATCCGAGCCAAGACGGTTGCGCCGGGTGAGTTGGTTGATGCCCCGGAAGGTTTCAAACATACCGATTACAAGCAGCGTGACTTCAAGGGCCAAGCATATACCCTGCAGGTATCTCCAATGGACTGCACCGGCTGTAACCTGTGCACCACGGCCTGTCCTGCCAGTGACAAAGACAACCCGGCGCGTAAGGCCATCAATATGGTGCCGAAGCAACAAGTCATTGAGCAGCAGAGCACAAACTATGATTACTTCCTGCAACTGCCGGAAGTGGAACGCATTGATATCAAGCGCATTGATGCCCGCACCAGCCAGCTCCTGCAGCCATTGTTCGAGTACTCCGGCGCCTGCTCGGGTTGTGGCGAGACATCCTATGTCAAACTGCTCACCCAGCTATTCGGTGACCGCCTGTTGATTGCCAATGCAACGGGCTGTTCGTCAATCTATGGCGGTAACCTGCCGACCACACCCTACGCCGTCAACAGTGATGGCCGGGGTCCGGCTTGGGCCAATTCGCTGTTCGAGGACAATGCCGAGTTCGGCCTGGGCATGCGCTTGGCATTGGACAGCAAGCGCAATAATGCCCTGTCATTGCTCGATAGTGCCCGCGATATTGTCCCCGCAGACTTGCTCGACCAGATCCGCGAGGACGCCTTCGACAGCAGCGAAACCGCCGTTGTCCGCCAACGCGGTAACCTCACCCGTCTGCGGGCGGCATTGCCTTATTCAATGCGCCAGCTTGACGCCTGTGCCGACGACCTAGTCGCGAAAAGCAACTGGATTGTTGGTGGCGACGGCTGGGCGTATGACATCGGCTACGGTGGTTTGGACCATGTCCTTGCCGGCGGCGATAATGTCAACGTACTGGTGATGGATACCCAGGGTTATTCCAATACCGGCGGCCAGCAGTCAAAGGCGACGCCAACCGGAGCCGTGGCAAAATTCGCCACTCAGGGCAAAACCAGCCAAGGCAAAGATTTGGCCCTCAACATGATGATGCACGGCAATGTCTACATCGCCAAGATCGCGCTGGGTGCCAACATGAACCAGACCATCAAAGCCCTGCAGGAAGCAGAAGCCTATCCTGGACCGTCTTTGGTAATCGCGTACTCACCGTGCATCACCCATGGCTTTGACATGGCGGAAGGCGTCGAGCATCAGCAACTATTGGTGGATTCAGGGCTATGGCCGCTATTCCGCTTTGATCCACGCCGGGTTGCCAAAGGCCGTGCCGCGCTGCAGATGGACTCGAAACCAGCCAAGAAAGATATCGAAGAGCTTATTGGCCGTGAAGCACGCTTTACCCAAATCAAGCGCAAAGATCCGCAGCGCTATGAACAGAACCTCAACCGCCTTCGCCAGCAGGTAAACCACAAACAGCAGTTACTCGAACAACTGGCCCAGTGGAAACCGGCTCAAGACAACAACGAATAACCCAGTCCAACGGGTGTGCAACTCAACAAGATCACAAAGCGGCTGGCCAGCGTTTTATTACTCTCAGCAGCCAGCCAGCATTAAATAGTTAGGAGAAACAAATTATGGCTAACATCGGTATTTTCTTCGGCAGCGATACCGGTAACACCGAAAAAGTAGCAGAAAAAATCGCGGCAAAACTGGCATTGGAACCGCAGGATATCGCGGGCACCAGCAGTGACATCTTTGATGATTATGATGTGCTGATCCTCGGCACCCCAACGGCTAACTACGGCGAGATGCAACCCGATTGGGATTACTTTGTCCCAGAGATGGAAGAGGCCGATTTAACCGGGAAGAAGGTGGCATTGTTTGGTCTTGGCGATCAGATTGACTACCCTGATAGTTTCCTCGATGCCATGGGCGAACTAGCGGAAATGGTCGAAGAAGCCGGCGGTGAGCTGATCGGCGAGTGGCCAACGGACGGCTATCAGTTCAATGACTCCCGAGCAGTAAAAGACGGAAAGTTTGTAGGGTTGGCGCTGGACGAAGATCGCCAGCCAGAACTGACTGACGATCGCGTTGCAACGTGGCTATCGACGCTAGGCCTTTAAGCCGTTAGAGATAGAAAAATTGAACAACAAGGGCTGCAATCGCAGCCCTTGTTGTTCGGGATTCGCCTCTAAAGCCAACTTACACAGTCAAGATGTGACAAAAAAGAGAACTACTGCTGTAAGGAAGATGAGGAGTTATCGACTTGTTCACCACGGCGCAGGCAGTCAATCTTGAACTTTAAGGTTTGCAGCGGACGCCGCCATGCCAGTTTCGGCATAGCCCATCGCAACACATGATTAAAGTGCAGACGTTTCGAAGGCTGATAACAATGACTCTTACACTGGATACAGTTAGGCTTTTCATTACCGAGCCGACATTTTTCTACGCGGTGTTCGACATATTTGATTAACCCTTCACACTCAGGGCACATAATGGCACCACGATGCAGCGTTTTGCAGTAAAGGCGAATCATCGCCTTTGCGGTATCCAACTCACGCTGCTGACGAGCTGGACCAGAAGTTAGAACGATCATAGTGGCGCTATTATCCACTGCCGCCACATCATTTATATGATCTCGATCAATTTAGGCAAGCGAACAAACAAATCACTCAGCCATATGACAGTAGACCGAGAGAAAATACTGCTAGCAACGCTCGCCTTTCAGTCTTATGTAGCACGCCACTAGGCGTCTACTTTCGCTTTGGCCAGAAGAACCTCTGCCTGGGCGATTGTTTTATTCAAGATTTGTTCGATATCACGACATTCACCCTCTGAAACGATTTGGTTGTGTTTGAGCTTGGTTTCTGCCTCTTCGCAGCAATCTCGTAAAGGCGCCGCCCCGAGGCTGGCTGCCACCCCTTTTAGCGCATGGACGACATTCAACGCGTGTTCTTGCTGGCCGGGCTCTGATGCTGCTGATACCAATACCTGACCTTTCCCCGCATTGTCCTCAATAAATATCTCGAGCAACATGCACACCGCGTCCTCATCACCATCCATACTTTCAAGCAGAGCAGTGATATCGAGCCAGGGGGAGGCAGGCCGTTCCTTTGCGTCATCATCGGCAGGCGCTGCCGCCATATTAGCAATGACAGCCTCGCTGGGGTCACTATCCAAAGGAATAACACGGGGACTACCTATCAGGGAAGAGGTTTCATTGCGCGATTCTCGCAACCTGAAGCTGGCGCATTCCTCAAGGAATGATTGGATTTCCAGTGCCGCCGGGGTAAAGACCATCTTCAACAATTCACACAACTTTTCCAACTTTTCACTATTAGCCTGAGCTTTTACTTCGCGTTCGATCTGTTCAGCCAATGCGTGGACTTGTTCGGTGCCCAGGCTGGCCGCCACCCCTTTGAGGCTATGAGCGATCATCTGTACCTGATCCAGATCACCGGCTTGAAGCGCCATTACAATCTTATGGCCATCGTTGAAGTGTTCATCGACAAAGACCTCCAGCAGCATCGCCACCATATCGCGTTCACCATCCATGGTCTCGAGCAGGAAATCACTGTCGAAAACCAGCATTGACTCCACTTCAGGCGAAAGACTCAATGGTTCCGCGTCGAGCACTGTGCGAGAGCTTACAGTGTCTTCGTTCGTTGAGCCTGTTGTGGCATCCGTGCCGATATCGGCGTCTTCTCTTGGCTTTACCAGCAAATTGAATCCAAGCCCCAACGCAGCCACCAAAGCCATCACCGAGAACACAATGAGTGAATAGCCCACCACTCCAGACAAGTTAACCCCAAGATACAGACTCGGCAGCGCGGCAACGATAAGTACGGTACCAACAACACTTTTCCTGGAACTATGAGATCTCAAAGGGGAGGTAGAGTTTTTGCCGCAAGCATTTGTCATGGTCACTCCTGTCCATCTTAACGATGGCGATGAAACACACTCAGACCTAGTATTGAAAAAAAAACCAATAGGTACAGAAAGCTATACAAGAACTGTAGGCAATAAAATTAGAGAGGTACAACCAAAATCACAGCTTAGTTGATATGCAGTGCAACTTTACACAAAAAACGGGTAACCGAGAGGCCACCCGTTGTCCAGAGCTCTAGCCGTCGCTATTGAGTCGGCGTAGTAACTGATCTTTCAAGTTTGGTGGTGTCCCTTTCAAAGTCAGGGTATCGGTATCGGCATCGTAGAAAATACGCTCACCAAGTAGCATGCCATCAAAATTAATGGTGACACCACCACCTGAGCCAACAAACTTGGTCAACTTACGCATCGCCGTTCTGTCGGCGGGGAAGCTTTCTTCCAGCTCATAGCCCTGCTGTGAAGTGAACTGATAAAAATCAGTCCCGTCTTCAGACTCGGGAAGCTCAGCAGCCAGCTCTTTGACGGTCACTTCATCACCAGCCTGCAGTTGACTGTTACAGTAATCGTACACCTGCTTGCGGTATTCCTGCTTTTCCTCTTTATCCATACGCGAATCGGCACAGAAATCTTCCACAGCCTGCATCAGAACCTGATTCTGCTCTTTGACATCCAGGCCAACTTCTGCCTGCAGGAAATCAAGGAAAAAGTCAGAAATCTTGCGACCGACACGCCCCTTGATGAAGGTCAGGTAACGGTTAGAATCTGCATCCGTTTCCCACGATGACAGATCGATGCGGGCAACAATATCCATCTTCGAGACATCAAGATAATCGGTCGCACTGATATCAAGTTGCTCGGTCACTTTCATACTGTGACAGGTAGGCAGCAGGCCGATAAACAGGTAATCCGTCGCTAGCGATTGGTACTCGGCAATCACCAGTGTGCCAGTCTCGGCAAACGGGTATTTGGCCAGCTCGGCCTGCAGGCGCTGAGCCGACTGATTAGAAAATGTAAGAAAGTCCAACTCACCACGACGAGTCTGTTTCAGCCAGTGGCCAAATTCGCTATCGTCAGAGAAGTGGCCGAACCCTTTGGCACCTTTGCTGCTGTAAACCCGATGGAGCTCCGAAACCAGATCCTCGGTCGCAGTGTTATTATCAAGGGATTGTTTTCGAAGATGAATTTCCAATTCATCGTTTTCATTCTTGACTATTTGATGAAGAATGACGTTAGAAAGCGTGAGACTCATAATGGAAAAATTTCAGTAAATCTAAAGTGTAGGTTATTATAAGTCGCTTTCCTTAACATTAAACAAGATTAAACAAGACTTCCTATGCCAATTACTTCAAAATACACCAATAAAAAAGTTGAACAAATCATTGAAGATATGTTCGATGTATTAGAGAAGCATGATGCTTCTGCAGAACTCGCGCTGATGATCGTGGGCAACATTGCCACCAACATCATCAATGCCGATGTTCCTGCATCGCAAAGGAAAGCTATTGCAGATAAATTCGCGCAGGCTCTGCAGTCCTCTGTCAAAGAAGACTAATCTTGTTTGCTTGTGCCACAGCTATATAGGACTGGGAAACACTGACATCTATGGTCTCCAGCGGTAACAATTACAAAGACAAAGTCTCTCAGCTTATCAGCTGGGGACACTGGTTCAGTTTTTTCAATATCATCGCCGCCATGCTTTTGGGTACGCGGTATATTGTCCATTCTGAGTGGCCGGCATCCCTGCTTGGCCAACTCTACCTGCTGTTCAGCTGGGTCGGCCACTTCGGCTTTCTGGTCTTCGGTTTCTACATCCTGATCCTGTTCCCGGCCAGCTTCCTGATCCCCTCTCAGCGTCTGATGCGGCTGTTTGCCGTGTTAGTGGCCACCACAGGCCTAACCGCATTGCTGCTTGATACCCATGCGTATGAAACGCTGGATCTTCACCTGAGCCCCCTGGTGTGGGATTTACTGCTCAGCGGTGAGCGCACTGAACTCAATGCCCGCTGGCAATACCTGTTTATTACCGTCCCGGTCATCTTCCTGCTCCAGCTGGTGCTGTCTGAATGGCTGTGGCGCAAATTGAGAAAGCTTACCCGCAAACATGTCGGGGTTCCAATCGCAACAGTCTTTGGGATCTGCTTTATCAGCAGCCACCTCATGTACATCTGGGCTGATGCCAATTTGTACCGCCCGATCACCGTACAGCGTTCAAATTTTCCACTGTCCTACCCAATGACAGCCAAAAGCTTCATGGAAAAGCATGGTTTGCTGGACCGTGAAGAATATACCGAGCGTCTCAATGCCCAGGGGATCGAAACCAGCGAACAGCTGCGCTATCCGCTGGAGAAAATGGCATTTGATGATCCAGGAACAGGCAAAAATCTGCTGATCGTAATGATTGATGGGTTACGTAGCGATATGGTTGAGGCCGAAACCATGCCTTACCTGTCAGCCTTCGCCAGCCAAAATATCGATTTCGAAAACCACTACAGCAGCAGCAACGACAATACTGCCGGGATCTTTGGCCTTTTCTACGGCTTGCCGAGCAGCTATATCAACAGCGCCCGCTCAAGCAACGCCAGACCGCTTCTTGTCAGTACGCTTGAACAACGTGGCTACCATTTTGGTTTGTTCGGTGGCGATAACCTTCGTCAGGATCCGATATACTCCGACGCGATTTTCAATGGTCTCCCGGTCGAGGAAATGACCACGACAGATCAAGATGCCGAAGTCGTGGATAGCTGGGCGTCATGGCTTAAAGCCCAGAACAGTGAAAAACCTTGGTTCAGCTACATTGAACTTACGTCAGTACAGAACTTTGAAGAAGGTGGGGATTACTCTCCAAAATTTGAGCCATCACTGGGTTCAAGCAACATCTCAGGCCAGAACACTAACCTGATATTGAAAAATAGCTACCGTAATGCAGCTTACTTTATTGACGAGCAGTTGATCCGTATCTTCGACCAGCTGGTTAACCGACAGCTCATGGATGACACCATTGTCATTATTACGGCGAACCACGGTACTGAATTCAACGAAACCGGAAGTAACAGCTGGGGTGCAAACAGCAACTACAGCCAATATCAATTGAAAGTGCCAATGGTTATCCATTGGCCGGGCAGCGTTTCCTCAGTGAGCGACAGGCTCACCAGCCACCTTGATGTTGCCCCAACATTGATGGAGTCACTGTTTAACACCACAACCCCCTCATCTTCCTACAGCAGTGGCAACAGTTTGTTCAGCCCCTCGGCCAAGCGCCGCTGGATTTTGGCGGGTAATGAAAAAGACATTGTGATGATCCAGCCACAATCGACCACTGTTATTGATAAATACGGTAACTATCTGGTTTATGACCAAGACTATAAACGGATGGATTCTGCCAAACCAAAGCTGTCAACCCTGATGCAGGCTATGCACGAGATGAAACGGTTTTACAGAGCAGAGCAATAAAACAGAACATTTAAAATAAAAGGGCAGCCCATGGCTGCCCTTCCTATTTCCTTGACGCTATTGCCTGCTAACTACAGGTAATCGGTATTATCGGCATAGCATTGCTCATACCCATCCTGCCAACCGTAAGCATATTTATGGTCGGCCTCCATTCTTTCGGGATCTTGACGAAAACCATCCAGATGCGTTGCCGGTTCGTTCTTGCGGCTGAAACACCCGTCTTGGTATCCATCTAAGTAAGGTCGGGTAAATCCGAGTTCAGCCAGCGTGTCGTGACGCGAATCTGCACACCCCGCCAGAAGGAGCAGAGCAAGGGGGAGCCCCATCAATGTTGGTGAAAGAGTCATAAATATCCATATATGAAAGTAAACACCTAAAACTTAGCGGAGAACAGTACTTCAGCCTGTCTTAGTTTCGATACTTCCGCTATCTTTATACCTACCTGATTAATATTCTCTATTTTTCAGCCTCTTATTGAGTGTGATATTTCCCCAAAGAGCAGCGGGTTAAGGATAAAAAATGAATAAAACCGTCTTAATTACTGGCGCAAACCGTGGCGTGGGACTGGCGTTGACCGTGGCTTACCTTGAAGCCGGCTGGCGGGTCTATGCGACCTGCCGCGATATTGCCCGTGCAAATGAGCTGACCCAAAGGCAAAGCTTGTTTCCCAACCTGACCATCGTCGAGCTAGATGTCACCAACCACGATGCCATCTTGCATCTCGCCCAATCGATGGCGTCCATCAGTCTAGACTTGCTTATCAATAACGCAGGCTACTACGGCCCTAAAGGGTATGGTTTTGGTAACACTGATGCCGAAGAATGGCGAAAAGTATTGGAAATCAATACTATTGCGCCGCTGAAGCTGGCAGAGGCCTTCTACCCTCAGCTCAAAGAAGGAACGCCCGGTATGATTGCCTGCGTTTCCTCCAAAGTAGGCAGCATGGCCGAAAATACCAGTGGCGGCGGCTATATCTACCGCTCTTCCAAGGCAGCTCTCAACTCCGTGGTCAAGAGCCTATCGAACGATCTCCAGGCCGAGGGGATTATCACTATCGCCCTTCACCCTGGCTGGGTGCAGACAGAGATGGGCGGACCGAATGCGCTAATCGATAGTCAAACCTCAGCCGTTGGCCTGAAAAAAGTCATCGATAACCTCACTCCGGCCGACTCCGGCTTGTTCATGGACTACCAGGGTAATTACCTGCCTTGGTAACGGCCAAAGCCGCGATGAAAACGAACACTTTATCGCGGCTTCCCCCAGAGTTTTCACCCGAAAAACCACTGATTGATAAGTCAGCCAGTTGCAGCCACACGTATGATGCGTCGCAGAAAGGCTTTCTCGCCAGGAGAAATAAGCCAATTTGCAGTATCCATTTATCTATACAGGTAAAAAAAACGTAACAATAGATTGTGCACCAAGAATCATGATCCAAGTGTGCCGTATCCGTATTGAGTGCATAGTCATTTAGGGTGGAAGGTAAATTGATCCAATATCATAAAGTCCGGCAATTTTACGATCGTCTACTTGCCCAAAGCGGAAAATCCCATAATCTTCAAACAACATGCGAGCAGATCTGCAACAACCTCGCTCTCCGTTTTTCAGTCACCCGTGCGGTTATTGCTCTGGCCTATGGCAATCAGTGGAAAATTATCCTGAACATGGATGAGCAAGGTACCCAGTATCATTATCCGCCTATTCCGTATCTGGAGATCCCCTCGCTACCGGCAGAATTGATCAACTTGGCCATTACGCAACAGTGGCCGGTATTCCATCCTCACAACGCGGGACAGTGGCTGCTGCTTCCCTTAGAGCGGCAATCGGAAAACATTGGCTGCATGCTTATCGACTTCCCCGAAAGTGCTGACAACCAGCACCTTCAGAGCCACGATTTTCACTTTCTCGCGGCATTACTGGCTGCCGAGTTGAATGCCTCGATGTTCGATAGTATTTTCCTGAGTAAATTCAGCAAAGAACGTGTTGCGGAACGAGAGATGAAAATCCGCCAAAACGAACAGCATACCCTGCAAAGACAACTGCAGGCCCTGCATGACATTTCCTTCAAGCTTTGGCGTGCCGACTCAATCGATAGCATGCTGTTCACCGCCGTTGACGAAGCCAAGCAGCGGCTCAATATCGACAGAATGGCCATTTTTTTATTCCAGGCCAGTAACCGAATGAAGGGAACTTACGGCACCGATCTGCAAGGGAATACCGTCAACGAAAGTAACTTCGAATCAGATATCCCTGATATGTGGTTTACCCCCCATGCACTCGGGCAGAAAGAATATCTCGTCGTCGAACAAAACACCCCGCTCTATCATGACCTCAAACAAGTCGGCTTCGGCTGGAGCGCCTACATTTCCCTATGGGATGAAGATACCCTTATTGGCTGGATCGCTTGTGACAACCTGCTAAGAGGCCTGCCACTCCCGGATCACTTTCATCAGCTCCTCAAACAATTCGGCTTCATTGTCTCGCAGCACTTGGTCAGGCGCCAAGCAGAGGAAAAACTGAGGAAGCTCAACGGCGAGCTGGAACAGAGGATTGCCGAGCGAACCCACGCTCTGCAACGAGCCAACACCAAACTTCAGAAGGTATCGCGTGAAGATCCGCTGACCGAGGTAGCAAACCGCCGGGTTTTCGATGAACGCTTTATTGATGAATGGCGACGGGCCGACCGGCACCAGCTTCCGCTATCGATATTAATCATAGACATTGACTACTTCAAAGAGTACAACGACAGCTTCGGCCACGCCGCCGGTGACGAATGCCTCAAAACCATTGCCCAAACCCTGGCGCAGGTTGAGCGGCGAGCCGGAGCCTTGTTTGCCCGTTACGGCGGAGAGGAGTTCGTCCTGCTGCTACCGGGTCAAGATAACCGTGCTACCCACTACGCGGCTGACAAAGCCCTGAACGCCATTCGCCGGCTACGCCTTGCTCGGGACCCGCATCCAGAGCAGACTACGGAGTTTGTCACTATCAGTATTGGCGGTGCCACCATCACGCCTTCAACACGCTACACCCCTGACGCTTTCTTCAAAATGGCCGATTCTGCCCTCTACGAGGCAAAAAGCGGAGGCCGTAACCAGCGGCTAATTGTAGACATTCTAAGCTAGCGGCAATGTCGTGTACTTGCTGATCCGGATGATTAACTGGAACGCCGCTTCCTCGTCCCGCCCTTGCGGGTACTGCCCGCAGCCGGTTTTCTCGTTCCTTTACTCGAACGACGCTTCTTCGTTTTAAAGGGCTCGGGCGATTTTAGGTCGCGCAGGCTCTGGGGAACCTCACAGGTTTTCACCGTTTCCATCATCTGGGTCACCTGGACTTCCAGCGCATTCATGAACGGTTTGTAGGCACACTTTTTATCGGCCATATCCTGCAGCTGGTGTTCCCAATGAGCGGTCATATCCGGATAGGTCGCCTCGTCCGGCAGCGCATAGATCAGGCCTTTGCCTGCATCGGTTGCATGGATGCTTTTGCCCTGACGCATCAGCAATTGCCTTTTAAACAAAATATCCAGGATCCCGGCACGGGTTGCTTCCGTGCCGAGCCCATCGGTCTCTCGGAGGATTTTTTTCAGCGAGCTGTCGGAGACAAAGCGGGCAATTCCGGTCATCGCCTGTAACAGCGTGGCCTCGGTAAACGGCTTGGGCGGCTCCGTCATCTTATCCACAATCTCGCCATCGCGACAGGTCAGGACCGTTCCCTTGTCAAGCGGCGGCACTTTGTCAGCCAGATCCGCCTCATTGTCCGCGGGTTCATCACGCCCCAGCAAAGTACGCCACCCAGCCGACATCAACTGGCGTCCCCGGGCCACAAACAGCCCACCGGCAATGGTGAATTCCAGCTTTGCCTCGCTGTAAATCGCCGCCGGGTAGAACTGCATCAGGTACTGCCTGGCAATCAGCTGGTACACCTTCTGCTCGCTGCCACTCAGGCTCGCGGCATTGACCGCCTTTGGCGTGGGGATAATCGCATGGTGGGCATCCACCTTCTTGTCGTTCCACGCCTTTGATTTGAAGCTAGTATCTGCTCCGTCCACCGCTTTGCCAAGCTGGCTGTCTGTATTGGCAATGGCTTGGCAAACATCCCCAGCCTGGCGCAGGTGATCCATTGGCAAATAACGGCAATCTGAACGCGGATAAGTGATCACCTTGTGTCTCTCGTAGAGCGACTGACATGTGGCCAGCACATCGGCGGCACTCATACCAAAGCGCTTGGCGGCATCAATCTGCAAGGCCGACAGTGAATAGGGCAAAGGAGGAGCCTGCCGGGTTTCCTTGCGCTCCGACGCGGTTACTTCCGCTGGCTGACCTTTAATGCGGCTGACAACGTTCTCACACAGCTTGCGGTTCATCACCCTGCCGTCTTCATCCTGCCAAGGCTTACAAGCTTCGCTCGGTTTCCATCTGGCACGGATCTCCTGCTGCTGGTACGGGATCAGTGCAAACAGCTCATAGAATGGCTTTGGGACAAAATTGGTAATTTCATCATCACGACGGGTCACCAACCCCAGTACTGGCGTTTGCACCCGGCCAACCGATAATACACCTCGGTAACCCCCTTTCTGGCCAAGCAAGGTATAGGCACGGGTCATGTTCATGCCATACAGCCAGTCAGCCCGGGAGCGAGCCAGTGCCGATACCGACAGCGGGATAAAATCACGGTTGCTGCGCAGCTTGCCGAGTGCCCGCTTAACTGCCGCAGGGTTAAGATCGGAAATCAGCAACCGCTGCATGGCAGCTTTCTTGCCCTGGGCAAGATTGACGTAGTCAATCACCTCGTCCACCAGCAACTGCCCTTCGCGGTCCGGGTCACCCGCATGGATCACTTCGCCTGCCTGCTTGCACAGCTTGCGCACCACCCCCAACTGTTTTTTGGCCGATTTGCGGGGAACCAACTGCCACTGCTGCGGCACGATTGGCAAGTCAGCCATATGCCATTTTTTATACTTCTCATCATACGCATCCGGCTCGACCTGCTCGAGCAGATGGCCGATACACCAGGTGACGATATCCCCGTTTCCCGCCTCGATATAGCCATCATGGTTTTTATGAGGACGTGGCAAGACCGCGGCAATGGCGCGCCCCAGGCTGGGTTTTTCTGCAATATATAGACGAGACATGGTTGAAGTTCAGTTGAATCGCTTTGGAAAGTCTTGGCTGAACTATAAGAAAAAAGTCTGGGGAGAACAAGAAAATACTGGATATAGATACAGGCCACTCGACATCAGGCTGGCTGTTGGACAGAAAAAAGCCCAGCGGATGCTGGGCTTAACATCAATGAGTTAGGCGCAATTTTCAGCCAACCATGCCTTGACCTCAGCATATTCACCACGGAAGACAATGCGATCCGCTTTCTTGCCGAGCTGGTAGGTATACATAGGATCGTAGTATTGCTCAAGCAACAGGGTTAACCAATCATAGTGACCGCCAAGCTCACCGGTGGCCTGCATCGCTTTGACCGCCTGCTGCTGGACCAACAGCAGCTCTTCATAGCGCTGGAAGCCAAGACGCTTGCGGATACTGAACATTCCACGCTCCAGGTACTGGGCAAACCGCTCCCATCCCTCTTGTTCGCCGTATTCAGCACAGAAGTCACGTTGCATCCGCACCACGTAATCATCCAACAAACGCTCGAGGCGGACATCCAGCGGATCATCAACAATGGCGATAGGCGCTTGCTGCATGGCTTGGTTGATCGTCAAGGGAACACTGACCGAGCCAATGATCTTACCTTCGTCCTCGTAGACAAAGTGCGACACGCCCGCGGCCTGCTTCTTGAGCATGGCAATCGCCAGCACATTCTCGAAATTGATCTGCGTTCGCTGGGCAGTCACATAGCGACCGAAGGACGAACCTCGGTGATTCGCCGCTCCTTCCAAGTCGATACCGTTGCCGATCTCATTGACCATGATCGTCTTGCCGCAGCCAGTGTTGCCGCCAATCAGGGTCATCGGCTTGGTGGCAACATCATCGATGGTATCGATCAAGAAACGTCGCAGGGCCTTATAGCCCCCCTCGACAAAGGGGTAGTCAACACCGGCTTCTTTGAGCCACTGCTGGGTAATGCGCGAGCGCAGCCCGCCGCGGAAACAGTAAAGATACCCTTCAGGGTTGGCTTCGCAAAAGGCCTTCCACTGTGCTACCCGCTGGGCTTTGATATCGCCGTGCACCAGCTCGTGGCCAAGGGCAATCGCGGCTTCCTGGCCGTGCTCTTTGTAGCAGGTGCCCACCGCCTTGCGCTCTTCGTCCTGCATCAGCGGACGGTTAACGGAGGCTGGAAAAGCACCGAGTTCAAACTCTACCGGCGCACGCATATCCATCAGTGGCGTATCGTTGATAAACAGCTGGCGGAAATCTTGGCAATTAGGACGCGACATAACTAGCAGATCTCAATCAGTACTGTTTCTTCGCTCGGGGCGGTTACCAGCTCGCCGATGGCATTGAGCTCGATGTCATGCTGCTGGGCCAGCGCTTTGACTTCTTGCTCGAATTCAGGTGCCACCGCCAACAGCAGGCCACCTGAGGTCTGAGGGTCACACAGCAGCGCTTTTTGCTGCTCGGTCATCGCCCCCAGGCGGTGGCCATAGCTGGCGAAGTTACGCCCGGTACCACCTGGCACACACCCTTGCTCGATATAATCAAATACGCCCGGCAGGGACGGTACCTGGGCAAACTCGAGCTTCGCCTTCAGACCGCTGCCCTCGCAGATTTCATTGAGGTGGCCCATCAAGCCGAAGCCGGTCACATCAGTCATCGCCTTTACGCCTGCGACGTTGGCAAAGTCAGCACCCGGCTTGTTCAGCTGGCACATCCAGTCGCGGGCCAGCCCGCGGTGCTCTTCGCGCAATTTGGATTTTTTCTCTGCCGTGGTCAGTACCCCGATACCTAGCGGCTTGGTCAGGTAGAGCTTGCAGCCAGCCTCGGCCTGGTTGTTTCGCTTAACACGGTCTGTATCTACAATGCCCGTCACGGCCAAACCGAAAATCGGTTCCGGGGCATCAATCGAGTGACCACCCGCCAGAGAAATACCCGCTTCACGGCATACGGCACGGCCGCCTTCAATCACCTGCTGGGCAATTTCCGGAGCCAGTACGTTGACCGGCCAGCCCAGAATGGCAATAGCCATGATCGGCTTGCCGCCCATGGCATAGATATCACTGATCGCGTTTGTTGCTGCGATACGGCCAAAATCATACGGATCATCGACAATCGGCATGAAAAAGTCAGTGGTGCTGACGACGGCGGTACCATTGCCAAGATCATAGACCGCGGCATCATCTTTACTTTCGTTACCTACAAGCAGGTTAGGATCGGCAAACGGAGCGAGCTGCGTTCGAAGAATAGTATCAAGAACTTGAGGGGAGATTTTACAACCACATCCTGCTCCGTGGCTGTATTGAGTAAGGCGAACATTTTCCATGACACGCTCCGATAATTTTACAAGAGCGATGGATTCTACTCCTGCAACCAGACCCTGTCATCCACTTGGATCAAAAAGGAGAGCCGACGGCTCCCCTCGCAACGTCGCAATATCGGTTACAGGTACTCAACGAACTGAGTCAGATCCCGAACAGGTGGTTTGGCATCCCGGCAGCCGGGGGTGCCCAGATACAAAAAGCCGACAATCATATTATCTCCCCCCACTCCCAGAGCCTGACGGACCACGGGGTGATACGCCCACTTACCGGTGCGCCAAAAACCAGCGTAGCCCTGGGCGATGGCCGCCAGTTGCATGGCCTGCACCGCACAGCCCGCCGACAGGTACTGCTCTATTACCGGCACCTTGTCGTGCTCGGCGACCTTGGCGACGACCGTTATCACCATCGGAGCCCGGAAGGGAGCGCTGCCGGCTTTCTCGATCGCCGCATCATCAGCACCCTCGCTGTTTGCCGCCTCGACCAAAATATCGGCGAGCTTCTGCAAGCCTTCACCTTGGGACACAATAAACCGCCAAGGAGCCAGGCCCGCATGATCCGGCGCCCGCAGGCCCGCCCGGAAGATCGCTTCCAGCGCCTCTCCCTCGGGCGCCGGCGCGACCATCTTGGGCAGCGAGCGGCGGTTTAGCAATAAGGTAAGTGCGTCCATAACAACCTCATAGAAATGTGTAGTTATATTAGACGGTAGCATAGATTCTGCGCAGTAAATCCATGGGAAAGGTACGTGATCCTGGAACCTAACTTCCCCATGTGGTTCTGCGGTTCTGCGGTTCTGCGGTTCTGCGGTTCTGCGGTTCTGCGGTTCTGCGGTTCTGCGGTTCTGCGGTTCTGCGGTTCTGCAAACAGGCTCAAAACGGCCAAGGGAAAATCAACAGATGTCGAAGTTATTATCAAAACTACTTATTCCCAAAAACCTTAGCACCAGCTTCCTAAACATTGCTCCGCTTTAAATACCATAGAGCCACAGAACCGCTTTTCTCCCATAGGACCGTTTTTCTACAACTTCGCCGCCAGCTCAACCCCTTGGCGGATCACCCGCTTGGCATCGACCTCCCCGGCGACATCGGCCCCACCGATAACATGGACATTGGTGTTTTTGGCCCGGAGCGCTTCGGATAGCTCATCCACCGAAGTTTGCCCCGCGCACAGGACTACATGATCGACATCCAACACCCGCGACTGGCCTTCGACCGTGATATGCAATCCGAGATCATCAATCTTGTCGTAGCTGACCCCGCTGAGCAGCTCGACTCCGCGCTTCTCCAACACTTTCTTGTGGATCCAGCCCGTGGTCTTGCCCGGCCCTTTACCCATCTTGCCCGGACGGCGCTGCATCAGCCAAACCTGACGCTGGCTGACATATTCTTCATGCGGATACAGGCCGCCAGCATGCTCAATCGACTTGTCGATCCCCCAATCCTTAAGCCAATCATCCAGGCTCTGGTGGTCGGGCTCGGTCAACATTGTGGACACATCGACCCCGATCCCTCCGGCACCGATGACAGCAACACGCTGGCCCAGCTCGACCTTGTCGCGGATCAGCGTCTGGTAATCAATCACTTTCTCATGCTCGATACCCGGGATCGGCGGACGTCGTGGCTGGACACCGGTCGCAACAATCACTTCGTCGTATCCGCCGAGCTCGTCGGCCGAGACGGCGTGGCCAAGCTTCACATTGACCCCGGTCTGCTCCAGGCGGCGGGTAAAGTAACGAATCGTCTCTTTGAACTCCTCCTTGCCCGGAATTTGCATTGCCAGGTTGAATTGGCCACCGAGATAATCGTTCTTCTCAAACAGATCCACCTTGAAGCCACGCTCGGCCGCTGCAACGGCCGTTGCCATACCGGCTGGACCCGCCCCGACAATGGCAATCTTGCGTTGGCTGGCTGATGGCGACAATACCAGCTCTGTCTCGTAACACGCCTGCGGGTTCACCAGACAGCTCGCTCGCTTGCCGACAAACACATGATCCAAGCAAGCCTGGTTACAACCAATACAGGTATTGATGTCATCCGCCCGATCCTGCTCGGCTTTCACCACAAAATCCGGGTCAGCCAAAAACGGCCTCGCCATCGACACCATATCGGCTTGGTTACTGGCCAGAATGTCTTCGGCAACCTGCGGGGTATTGATACGGTTAGAGGTCACCAACGGAATGGAAATCTCAGACTTGAGCTTTTCGGTCACCCAGGCAAAAGCTGCCCTTGGCACCTGAGTGGCAATGGTAGGGATCCTTGCCTCGTGCCAGCCGATACCGGTATTGAGGATAGTCACCCCTGCCTGCTCAAGCCGTTTAGCCAACTGCACCACCTCGTCATGTGTACTGCCCTGCTCAACCAGATCAAGCATCGACAGGCGGAAAACAATAATGAAATCCCGCCCTACCCGGGCTCGAACCGCCTTGACCAGCTCGATGGGGAAGCGCATCCGGTTTTCATAACTGCCGCCCCACTCATCGTATCGATGGTTCGAGCGCTTACAGATAAACTGGTTGATCAAATAACCTTCCGATCCCATCAGCTCCACACCGTCGTAGCCTGCCTCTCTGGCTAGCTCAGCGCTGCGGGCAAAGGCCTCGATGGTTTTCTTAATTTGTCGGGAGCTCATTTCCTTGGGGGTAAACTTGGAGATAGGCGCCTTGATAGACGAGGCACTGACTGCAAAAGGATGCATGGCATAACGGCCGGCATGGAGCAGCTGCAGCGCAATCTTACCCCCCTCCTCGTGCACCGCATCGGTAATCACCCGGTGCGCTCGAGCCGCCCGCCCCGAGCTAAACTCAGCACTGAGCGGATGGAGGCGACCGCGAAAGTTCGGCGAGAAACCGCCGGTGACAATCAAGCCAACGCCGCCCTTGGCTCGGGCTGCATAAAAGGCAGCAAGTTTTTTGAATCCATCGCGGGATTCTTCCAGCCCGGTATGCATCGATCCCATCAACACACGATTACGCAATTGAGTGAAACCAAGTTCTAGCGGCGCTAACAGATGAGGGTAAGATTTATCGTCCATGGCTTCCATTCTTTATGTTGTTATGGTCTGACCAGTATACGAAGGTGCCAACCATATTTCAAACAAACGTTTACATAAACGCAACAATATATTGATTTAGATCTAACTCTCTGTATAAAAGTAGGTATATTCATTTTGATGCTAGCTGCCCCGCATTTGTTTGCCCCGGCGATTCAGCCGATACGATTAGATACTGTAATTCCTTGATTACTCAGGTAGCATAGAACTTAACCATAATTATTACGTCCAATCAGATATAGATTGAGAGATAAGCAGGCCCAGAGCCTTGGCTAAATATCAGGAACCTTCATGAAAATGATCTTTAAAGGAATTGGCAAAATTTTCCGTTGGATATGGAAACTGATCAGCTTTACCCGTCAGCTGATCATCAACTTACTCTTCCTCATTATCATTGGCGCGCTTTTCTTTGTCTTCAGCGAAAGCGGCAAGGAGCCAGAGCTACCGGAGCAAGCGGCGCTGGTCTTAGACCTTTCGGGGCCGATTGTCGAGCAGCGGAGCTATACCAGCCCACTCGATAGCCTGACCAGCAGTGCGTTCGGCAACGAACAGGCACAGGAGAATGTGTTGTTCGATATTGTCGAGACCCTGCGCACTGCAGCGACCGACGAGCGTATCACCGGGTTAGTACTCAACCTGCGCGATATGCAAGAGACTAACCTGACCAAGCTGCGCTATATCGCTAAGGCCCTCGAGGAGTTCAAGCTATCCGGCAAGCCGGTCTACGCGATAGGCGATCACTACAAGCAGAGCCAGTACTACCTGTCGAGCTACGCCGATAAAATCTTCATGTCCCCGGATGGCGGTGTACTGCTGACGGGTTACGGCAGTTATACGCTGTACTACAAGAGCCTGTTCGAGAAGCTGAACGTCAACACCCATGTCTTCCGTGTCGGTACTTACAAGTCTTTCGTCGAGCCGTATACCTTGGACGGTATGTCTGACCAAGCTCGCGAAGCCAACACCGCATGGCTAAACCAGCTGTGGGGGGCCTATACCTCTGATGTCGCGAGCAACCGCCAAATTGAAGCCCGTTCTCTGACGCCAGAGCTTGATCAGTTTGTCGCCGAGCTGAAAAGTGTCGACGGCGACTTTGCCAAGCTAAGCCAAAAGATGGGCTTGGTCGATGAGCTGGTAAGCCGCCCGCAACTCCGTCAGCAGCTGATTGAGGCATTTGGTGAAAACGACGACCACAGCTTTAATCAGATCAGCTACTACGATTACCAGCCAACCGTTACCGACACCCAGCTTCCGAGTGACAACCAAATTGCAGTTGTGGTCGCTAGCGGTGCCATCATGGATGGCAGCCAGCAACGGGGCAATGTCGGCGGTGATACCACGGCTACTCTACTGCGCGAAGCTCGCCTTGATGACAACGTGAAATCAGTGATCCTGCGCGTCGATAGCCCAGGGGGCAGTGCCTTTGCCTCGGAAGTGATCCGCAACGAAGTCGACGCCCTCAAGGCAGCCGGCAAGCCCGTGGTGGTGTCGATGTCGAGTGTTGCGGCATCTGGCGGTTACTGGATTTCCGCCTCTGCTGACAAGATCATGGCCCAGCCGACCACGATTACCGGTTCGATCGGTATCTTCGCGATCCTGACGACTTTCGAAAAAGGACTGGAAAAGATGGGGATCTACAGTGACGGTGTGGGTACTACTCCATTCTCCGGTGTCGGTGTGACCCGCGAGTTACCAGAAGGTATCGCCGAAATCTTCCAGCTTGGGATTGAAAATGGCTACCAGCGTTTCATCGGCTTGGTCAGCCAATACCGCGATATGACGATTGAACAAGCCGACAGCGTTGCGCAGGGCAGGGTCTGGACCGGCCAAGATGCCCTGGCCCTCGGCCTAGTCGACGAGCTCGGTGACTTTGACGATGCCATCAACAGCGCCGCCGAACTGGCCATGCTGGGCGATGACTACGAGCTTCGCTGGATGGCTAAACCGCTGAGTACTGCAGAGATATTCATGCAACAATTCAGTTCTGGTGCCAAGGTACTCTTCCACCAGTTGGTATGGGGGGAACTGCCGGAGGCAATGCAACCAGTCACCCAAAAAGTTGTTACAGACCTCTCAACCCTTGGTAACTTCAATGATCCAAAAGGGCAATATGCCTTCTGTATAAACTGCCCGGATCGTTAAAAGTGAGATCAGCCCGGCATCGCCGGGCTTTTTTTACGCTACATACCCCGTATAATGCGCCCACCAAACCGATAATTCTGTACCTTCATATGGAAAGAAAAAACATTTACATCGCCTACACGGGCGGCACAATTGGCATGCAGAAGTCTGACCACGGCTATATCCCGGTTGCAGGCTTCATGGAACAGCAACTGGAAAGCATGCCAGAATTCCATCGTGCAGAAATGCCAAAGTTCACCATCCACGAGTACGATCCCCTGATTGATTCGTCGGATATGACGCCAGCGGATTGGCAGCGCATTGCTGATGATATTAAAGCGAACTACGACAAGTACGACGGTTTTGTGATCCTACATGGTACGGATACCATGGCATACACCGCGTCGGCCCTGTCTTTCATGTTCGAAAACCTCGACAAGCCAGTGATTGTGACCGGTTCGCAAATTCCGCTTGCGGAATTGCGCTCTGACGGCCAGAGCAACCTGCTCAATTCGCTGCACGTTGCGGCTAACTACCCGATTAATGAAGTCACTGTTTTCTTCAACAACAAGTTGATCCGTGGTAACCGCAGTACCAAAGCCCACGCAGACGGGTTCGGTGCCTTTATTTCACCTAACCTACCACCGCTGCTGGAAGCCGGTATCAACATTCAACTCAATAATGTTGAAATCGACAAGAAACCTGACGGGCCATTCAAGGTTCACAACATCACGCCACAGCCTATTGGCGTGATCACCATGTACCCGGGGATCTCACCAGAAGTGATCCGCAATACCCTGCGCCAGCCGGTCAATGCGATGATCCTGCTGACCTTCGGGGTGGGTAATGCCCCGCAAAATCCGGAACTGCTAGAACAGCTCAAAGAGGCAAGCGAGCGTGGTGTAATCGTCATGAACCTGACCCAATGCCTGTCAGGCAAGGTCAACATGGGCGGATATGCGACGGGCTGTGCCCTGGCTGACGCCGGGGTACTCAGCGGTTATGACATGACCCCGGAAGCCGCACTGGCCAAGCTCCACTTCCTGCTAAGCCAAGATCTGCCGGTAGAAACCGTCCGCAGCATGATGCAGCAAGATCTTCGCGGCGAACTGACGCTCTAAGCGCCAAATAAGCCACGGCCAAAACAAAAACGGCAGTAAATCGCTGCCGTTTTCATTGTTCTCCCCGCATAAACAACAACTCGGCTACACTTTGACTATTCCTGTCAGCAAAAGGCCGCCCGTACATTATGATCCTACATGGTTCCTCGATTTCACCATTTGTCAGAAAAATCATGCTGGCCCTTGCCTACAAAGGGATCAACTACGAGCTTCAGCCCCTCAACCCCTACTTTGAAAAGGAGCTGGCTCAAAAGCGCCATCCGCTCGGTAAAGTGCCTGTGCTGGAGGTCGACCAGTACAGCATTATCGATTCCACGGTCATCGCCCATTACCTTGATGACCAATATCCCGTCCCCCCGTTATATCCCGGCGACCCGCTCACCCGAGCAAAAATCCGCTGGCTGGAAGAGTATGCCGATACCCGGCTCACATCGCTCATTGGTGGCGTACTGTTCTACCAGAAAATCCTGAGGGGGAAGATGCTCGATAAAGACGTCGATGAAGAAGCCGTTGAGCAGTGCCTCGAGCACCACCTGCCTCGGGCCATACAGTACCTTGAAGAGCAGCTACCCGAGCAGGGCTATATTGGCGACCACCTGTCGATGGCAGAAATAAGCTTGTGGAGTGTACTGCGAAGCGGTTGGATGGCTGGACTGAGGTTTTCCCACTACCCGCATCTTGACAGTTACCTTGCACGCATCGAGCAAGAGCCCTGGGTCGCCAACCTGGTTGGAGAGGAAGACCACGAGCTATCAGGTTTCTATTGCCCGCCCGTGGTACTCGGCACCATTAGATAACATGCCTGTGCCGTGCCAAGCCTTATAGCTGATCATGCTCAAACCGGGCTATGTCATCGGCGGCCACCGCTGCTGCCGGCTCCTCGCCTGCAAACTCTTTTTTCAGCTCTGCCTTGGACTTAAATTTGAGTTCCCCCCCTTTTTCGACCGTCATATGGGCAGCTTCAGCGTTATGGCGGGACTGGTAGAGCATAACGGCCTGCATGGCCGAGTCGCGTTGAACAGGGGTCAAAAGCGTTCCATCTGGCCACTTGCCAATTTCAACGGCGGTTGAAAGCCGCTGGTAAACTTCTGGGGTCATGGCGTTGAGCACCGTTTCTATATCCATGGCTGTTCACTTTTTCCATTTAATGATTATTGTTGCCCGCAGTAATAGCAGTTTCCATTAAAGCTCGCCAAGAATACGTCGATAAAATGCTTGGGGGATCACACTGCTCAAAATCGGCGGCCCGCCGCAGTCTTTTATCGCCATTTTGATAAACTCATTAATAAGAACACCTTGACCAAAGGCACTGGAAGCCAAATGAGAAAAACAATCCAAAAACTTACCCTTCTGTTGGCCAGCGTCATTTTTGTCAGCGGTTGCTTCGAGCGCCACCGCTCAACCGACAGCTTGTGTGAGGCCGAGCCCCAACTCTGTGCCGACACTAACCTCAATGACGGCCAATGCCGGCTGCAGCGGGTCAACCTGATTTGGCAACGTTACGAGGTGCAGAAAAACCCTAGCGACAAAGAAAAGTTCCAAGAGCTCAAATATACCTACGATTATCAGAAATGCCTGGAGTATGCCGCCCGCATCGAGCCTACGGAATTGAAGGAGCGCAAAACCCACCGAACCCAGGCCATGCTCAGTGCCTACGCTTCCATCAAACGACTCAACCTTGAGCTCGCCGAATCGAACGACCCGGAGATCCTGTATTTTCGCTGGAGCCAAGGCGACAGAGATGCACTGCGGAAATTCTTGAGGCTCGAAGGCTCGCCAGAAATGGAAACACCGGAGATGCAGTTGGCCTTGGCGACCTTTTACACCACCAAAGATCAGGAGAAGACCATCCAGTTGCTCAAACACTCACTTGAGCTCTACCCGCGCAAGCCGAAGATAAAACCAGAAATCATCCAGGGCCTGGCCACCCTATCCCATCAAAGCGGGGCGAGTGAGCAGGCCTACCTGTGGGCCAAAGTCGGTGGGAAATTGGCAATACCGGTCGCCAGCCAGGAGAAGCTCAATGCCTTCTACCCTATGAGCGACGAGCGTCGCAATGAATTGAATGAGCAGGCAGAACACATTGCCCAGGCACTCAGTGATGGCAAGTTCCACACAAGCATGGCGAATTAGCCCAGCTTATTTCTGAGATGGCAGGTACGCCCTGTAATGGAAGCAGGGCGTAACGGAATCTTGGGGCGTTAGCCGTCTCGGTGATCGCTATCGCGACTCTCGTGATTAAACCGCAGGGATACCGAGTTAACACAATACCTTTCTCCGGTGGTTTTGGGTCCGTCCGGGAAAACATGGCCGAGGTGGCTATCACACTGGGCACAGCGGATCTCAATGCGGTGCATGCCATGGCTGTGATCATCGAGGTAGCGAATTGCATCACGGGCGATTGGCGCATCAAAGCTTGGCCAGCCACACCCCGAGTCGTATTTGCTGCCCGAATGGAATAATGGCGCTTGGCAACAGGTACAGCTGTAAATACCGGTTTCGCGGTTATGGAGCAACTTACCGGAAAAAGGAGCCTCGGTCCCCTGCTCCCGACAGATGTGATACTGTTCTTCCGTTAGCTTTTCACGCCAATAAGACTCTGATTTTACTGACATTACCTTTCCTTCTTATAATTTTCACGTTATCTCTTCCGAAAAATGGTTGCCATTAACGCGGTCTGTGGCACATACTTTCTGCTCGAAAGGATTTTACATCTTCACTGCTCATTAAAGCATATTTTGAATGGGCTTCGTGTTGATATTAAAAGTTAATAACAGCAATGATTGATATTCATACAACTTCTGTACGAATTTGCAGCGTTGTAGTAGGAATGTAAAAAAAATCCGAACTTTTTTTTGACCTCACGCAATTTAAGTTCGTTTTTCACTTGCAGCGTCACGTTAGATTCTGTAATTTTACTACCAGTTATCTTTCATTAGAAATTAAGTTGTGGAGCAACTGTAATGACTATCAAAGTAGGTATTAACGGTTTTGGCCGTATTGGACGTTTTGTTTTCCGTGCTTCTGTAGAGCGTAACGACATCGAAGTTGTTGGTATCAACGACCTAATCGACGTTGAGTACATGGCTTACATGCTTAAGTACGATTCAACTCACGGCCGCTTCAACGGTACTGTTGAAGTAGAAGGTGGCAACCTAATCGTTAACGGCAAAACAGTTCGCGTAACTGCAGAGCGTAACCCAGCGGACCTTAAGTGGGACGAAATCGGTGTTGACGTTGTTGCTGAAGCAACAGGTATCTTCCTAACTGACGAGACTGCTCGTCAGCACATCACAGCTGGTGCGAAGAAAGTTGTTCTAACTGGCCCATCTAAAGATGCGACTCCAATGATCGTTATGGGTGTTAACCAAGACACTTACGCTGGTCAGGACATCGTTTCTAACGCTTCTTGTACTACGAACTGCCTAGCGCCAATCGCTAAAGTTCTTAACGACAAGTTCGGCATCGAGTCTGGTCTGATGACTACTGTTCACGCAACTACAGCTACTCAGAAGACTGTTGACGGTCCTTCTGCTAAAGACTGGCGTGGTGGTCGTGGTGCTTCTCAGAACATCATCCCATCTTCAACTGGTGCTGCTAAAGCTGTAGGCGTTGTTCTTCCAGAACTAAACGGCAAACTAACTGGTATGGCTTTCCGCGTACCAACTGCTAACGTTTCTGTAGTTGACCTAACAGTTAACCTAAAAACTGGCGCATCTTACGAAGCTATCTGTGCAGCAATGAAAGAAGCTTCTGAAGGCGAGCTGAAAGGTGTTCTAGGTTACACTGAAGACCAGGTTGTATCTCAGGACTTCATCGGTGAAGTACAGACTTCTGTATTCGATGCTAAAGCGGGTATCGCTCTAACTGATAACTTCGTTAAAGTTGTATCTTGGTACGACAACGAAATCGGTTACTCAAACAAAGTTCTAGACCTAATCGCTCACATCTCTAAGTAATGTAAGCTTTTAGCTAGATAGTAAAAGGCGACGCTACGGTGTCGCCTTTTTTGTACCCGTCATTTTTTGTGCTCGACACTCGCCAACCAGCAAGCACTAAACAGCAGCTAAAAAATAATTACAAATTTAACAAATATTTTTTAATCAGTTTTGTTATTTTTTAAATAAAAATAAGTGTAGAATTGACTGTTACTTTTCCACCAAGGTGGCAATCATTTATACATTGCTACAACCAAAGGATAATCTGATGGATTTCAATACTCTTCCAACAGTGGCGGCCTTATCCGATGCTGTCACTATCTGTGAATACCAAGGGATCAAGATTGTACGGATCAACCATGCTCAAGCTGAGGCGGCTATTTCACTGCATGGTGGCCATCTCGTTTGGTTCAAGCCTAAAGGTGAGGATGATGTAATTTGGCTGAGCGAAAAAGCCGAATTTGATACCACCAAAGCGATACGCGGCGGGATCCCAGTATGCTGGCCGTGGTTTGGCAAAGCCGCCGCCCCTTCACACGGTTTCGCCCGGAACAGTGAGTGGACGCTTTACGAACACCGTGAAAATGACAATGGCGTGATCATCGCCCTAACCCTGTGCGACTCGGATGCGACCCGTGCTGTTTGGCCGTACAAGTTCAGCAATATGCTGACCTTCGAAATTGGCACGGAACTAACGGTTTCACTGACCTCCACCAATAGCGATGACAACGCATGGAGCTACTCCGGCGCACTACATACTTATTTCAATGTAGAAAGCATCCGCGAGACCACAATCACCCAGATGGGTAGCGAGTACCAAGACAGCACCCAATCAGATCAAATCTGCCAGGGCGGCGACAAACTGACTTTTCAGTGCGAGGTCGACCGCGTTTACACCCAGCCAGAGTCAACCGTGTTGATCGCCGACGGTAGCCGTCGCCAAATCGCGGTCACCAACAGCGGCCACAATGCCGCAGTGATCTGGAACCCGTGGCAGGCACTGTCCCAAAGCATGGCAGATATGGCCGACGACAGCTTTGAAACCATGGTGTGTGTAGAGTCGACCATCCACAACAGCCAGAGCATCACACTGGCACCGGGTGAATCACATACCCTCACCACCCAGATCCAGGTCAAGCGCTAGCGTCTTAGCATACGGGTTAAGCTGCCCGCTGCACCATAAAAATACCTGTACGGCAGCTGCCGTCAGGTATCCTCCATCACCCTGTCAAGCCAGCATCTGGGTATTCGCTTCAATAAGCACCCAGCCATTGCCATCAGGATCGGCGAAGGTCGCAAATCGTCCCCCGATCAGGGTCACAATCTCTGACAACGGGACCCCCCGGCTCGACAGCTCGTTGTGGGTCAAGTGGATATCATCCGTCTGAACCACCAGCCCCTGTACGGATCCGGCTTTCATTCCCCCGAATGGCATCACCAGACTGATCGTCGTTTCAGCCCCTTTAGGTGCAAGCTGAATCCAACGCTTATGCTGATCCGCCTGGTGATCCCGTATCAGCTCAAAGCCCAGGGCATCGCGATAAAAAGCTAACGCCTGATTTTGATCAGATACAGGAATTGAAACTGTATCAACACGAGAAATACTCATTAACTAGGCTCCCCCAACTCTCGGCACTTTTTTAGCTTAAGCCAGAGATTTTGATTTAGCTCACAAAATAACTCCCACTCGCACTTTTTTAACATCACAACGACAAGAAATAGGCCATACCGCCCCCCCGTTGACTTCATGCTTATTTGCAAAAATAGCCATGGAAAATCCATTTTTTTGCAAAAAAGCCATCTTGCTCTGGCCTGGCACCATTTAACACCTATTTGCGATGATGAAATCCTTTGCATTCAGTAAATAACTCTGGCTTAGAAATAAAATTCACCATATCTGCCTATTGATTTTCACAAGCGAGCATCATCACAAGCCATCAACATTTTTGTGATTTTTTTTAAACACCAGCACTTGCAGAACGGGATTTATAGGAGGATAGTAGATTAATGAGCAAAATATATGCAGCTTGTAAGGAACACCCAAAAAGGAAATTTAGTTTATAAACCAACAACTCAGTCAAGCAATTTAATCAGTTAGGTCTAGTCTTAAGATATGGGGGATGTGAAAGATTTGTGTTTTCGTCCTTTCTAATTGATTAAAGAACGATTCAGGGGGCATACCATGAGTATTTTTGACCACTATCGTCAACGCTATGAAGAATCCAAGGATGAAGAGCTTTCATTGCAAGAATTCCTTGAGATTTGCCGTAACGACCGCAGCGCTTATGTCAATGCAGCAGAGCGCTTGCTGATGGCCATTGGCGAACCAGAAATGATTGATACCGCTCAAGACCCACGCTTGAGCCGCCTTTTCTCCAATCGTGTGATTTCGCGCTATAAAACGTTTGAAGATTTTTATGGTATGGAAGATGCGATTGAGCAAATCGTTTCCTACCTCAAACACGCCGCACAGGGCCTGGAAGAGCGTAAGCAAATCCTCTATTTACTTGGTCCTGTAGGTGGTGGTAAGTCATCGTTGGCTGAAAAACTGAAAAGCCTCATGCAGAAGGTGCCAGTATATGTGCTAACAGCCAACGGCGAGCGCAGCCCTGTCAATGACCACCCATTCTGCTTGTTCGATAAAGTTGAAGACGGCGATATCCTCAAGAAGGAATACGGTATCCCCGAACGCTACCTCAACACCATTATGTCGCCTTGGGCCGCCAAACGCCTGCACGAGTTCGGTGGTGATATCACCAAATTCAAAGTCGTGAAGGTTCGCCCATCCATTCTCGACCAGGTCGGTATTGCCAAGACCGAGCCCGGCGATGAGAACAACCAGGACATCTCTTCACTGGTCGGTAAAGTCGATATTCGCCAACTTGAGCACTTCGCCCAGGACGACCCGGACGCGTACAGCTACTCAGGTGCTCTCTGTAAGGCCAACCAAGGCCTGATGGAATTCGTCGAGATGTTCAAGGCACCGCTGAAAGTACTCCACCCGCTGTTGACTGCCACGCAGGAAGGCAACTACAACGGTACCGAGGGGCTATCAGCACTGCCATTTGACGGTATTATCCTGGCCCACTCCAATGAGTCGGAGTGGCAGTCATTCCGTAACAACAAGAACAATGAAGCCTTCCTTGACCGTGTCTTCATTGTCAAAGTGCCATACTGTCTGCGCGTTTCCGAAGAGATCAAAATCTACGAGAAACTGTTGCAGAGCTCCGAGCTGTCAGCGGCACCATGCTCACCTTCTACCTTGGAAATTCTTGCCCGCTTCTCGGTGCTTTCTCGCCTGAAAGAGCCGGAAAACTCGAGCCTGTACTCGAAGATGCGAGTCTATGACGGTGAAACACTCAAAGATACCGATCCGAAGGCCAAGTCTTATCAGGAATACCGCGATTATGCCGGTGTCGATGAAGGTATGGCTGGTCTGTCTACCCGTTTCGCGTTCAAGATCCTATCGCGGGTGTTCAACTTCGACCACTCCGAAGTGGCAGCTAACCCAGTCCACCTGTTCTATGTACTAGAACAGCAGATTGAGCGTGAGCAGTTCCCACAAGAGTTGGCTGAGAAATATCTTGAGCACCTCAAGGGTTACCTAACACCTAAGTACGTCGAATTTATCGGTAAAGAAATCCAGACCGCTTACCTCGAGTCATACTCTGAGTACGGCCAGAATATCTTTGACCGCTACGTCAGCTATGCCGACTTCTGGATCCAAGACCAGGAATACCGTGACCCAGAGACAGGCCAGCTATTCGACCGCGCCGCTCTGAACAATGAGTTGGAGAAAATCGAGAAACCTGCCGGGATCAGTAATCCGAAAGATTTCCGTAACGAGATCGTCAACTTCGTGCTTCGTGCCCGTGCCAGCAACGCCGGTAAGAACCCGAACTGGACCAGCTATGAAAAACTTCGGACAGTCATCGAGAAGAAAATGTTCTCGAATACCGAAGAGCTGCTACCAGTTATTTCATTCAACGCCAAAACATCAACGGAAGAGCAGAAGAAACATGACGACTTCGTTGCCCGTATGATGGAAAAAGGCTATACCCGCAAACAGGTCCGCCTGCTATCTGAGTGGTACCTGCGTGTGCGTAAGTCTTCGTAAGTTAGATGGGATGAATAAGGGGAGAGCTTATGGCGCATTTTATAGACCGCAGGCTCAACGGTAAAAACAAAAGCACGGTAAACCGTCAGCGTTTCCTGCGCCGTCACAAGCAGCAGATCAAAGAATCGATTGCAGATGCGGTGAACAAACGCTCGATTACCGATGTGGAAAGCGGTGAAGATATTACTATTCCAAACCGTGACATCCGCGAGCCAAGCTTTCACCAAGGCCGGGGCGGACAACGTGAAGTTGTCCACCCGGGCAATGACCAGTTCAGCCCCGGAGACCGGATTGAACGCCCCCAAGGAGGGGGCGGACAAGGCGGTGCTGGAGAAGGACAGGCCAGCCCCGATGGTGAGGGCCAGGATGAATTCGTATTCCAAATATCCAAAGATGAATACCTCGACTTACTCTTTGAGGATTTGGAACTGCCAAACCTCGAAAAAAACCAGCTCAACAAAATCGTTGAGTGGAAAACGTTCCGTTCGGGCTACAAGTCGTCCGGCGTGCCGGCCAACATAGCCATTGTAAAATCGCTCCAGAATTCGCTGGCGCGGCGTACCGCAATGACGGCAGCCAAACGCCGCCAGCTGCGTGAGCTAGAAAAGACACTGGATTTGCTAATGAACACCGAACCCGCCCAGCCTTTCGAGGAGGAGCGGATTAAAGAGGAAATCCAGGGATTACGCCAGAAAATCAGTAGTGTGCCGTTCATTGATACCTTTGACTTACGCTACAAGAACTACGAGCGCCGGCCTCAGCCGAGCAGCCAAGCGGTAATGTTCTGCTTGATGGATGTCTCGGGATCGATGGATCAGGCCACCAAGGATATGGCCAAACGTTTCTACATCTTGCTGTACCTGTTCCTCAACCGGACCTACAAGAATGTCGACGTCGTGTTTATCCGCCACCATACCCAGGCCAAGGAAGTGGATGAACATGAGTTCTTCTACTCGCAGGAGACCGGGGGCACCATAGTGTCCAGTGCTCTGCGCTTGATGAACGAGATAGTGAAGAAACGCTACTCCCCTGCCGAGTGGAATATCTACGCGGCACAGGCATCGGATGGGGATAACTGGGCGGATGATTCACCGGGCTGCCGTGAGCTCTTGGACAAAGAGATCTTGCCGGTGACCCGTTACTACTCGTATATCGAAATCACACGCCGGGCCCACCAAACACTATGGCGGGAATATGAGGCGCTACAGGCCAGCCACAGTAACTTTGCGATGCAGAATATCAGGAGTGTGGAAGACATTTTCCCTGTATTCCGGGAGCTATTTAAAAAGCAAGTCAGTTAACATCGCTTTAGGGGGAATGTGCTATGGAGACAGCCGCCAATTCAAAGACACTCAGTGACGGTCCAGATTGGACATTCGATTTATTGGATAAATACCACAAGGAAATCAAGCGGGTAGCAGAACACTACCGGCTTGATGCCTATCCCAATCAAATCGAGATCATCACTGCCGAACAGATGATGGATGCTTATTCCAGTATTGGTATGCCGATCAACTACCATCACTGGTCATTTGGTAAGCGTTTCATTGAAACCGAGCGGGGCTACAAGCACGGCCAGATGGGCCTTGCCTACGAAATTGTTATCAACTCCGATCCCTGTATTGCCTACCTGATGGAAGAAAATACCATCACCATGCAGGCATTGGTAATGGCCCATGCCTGTTATGGCCATAACTCGTTCTTTAAAGGCAATTACTTGTTCAAGACTTGGACGGATGCCAGTTCAATCATCGACTATTTACTGTTTGCCCGTAAATACATCACTGAATGTGAGGAAAAATACGGGGTCGATGAAGTTGAGAGACTCCTGGACTCTTGCCACGCCTTGATGAACTATGGCGTTGACCGATACAAGCGACCACAGAAGATCTCGATGGTCGAGGAAAAAGCACGTCAGAAAGCCCGGGAAGACTACCTGCAAACACAGGTTAACTCGTTGTGGCGAACTATTCCGGTCCAGCAAGAAGAGGAGGTCGAGGCCGAAGAAGTGCGATTCCCGGCCGAGCCACAGGAGAATATTCTCTACTTTATTGAAAAACATGCACCTTTATTGGAGCCATGGCAACGTGAAGTGGTCAGGATTGTCCGCAAGGTCAGCCAGTACTTCTACCCTCAAAAACAGACCCAGGTCATGAATGAAGGGTGGGCAACCTTCTGGCACTATACCATCCTCAACCACTTGTACGACGAAGGCCTGGTTACCGATCGGTTCATTATCGAGTTCTTGCACAGCCATACCAATGTAGTCGCCCAACCGGACTACAACAGCCCTTACTATAGCGGGATCAACCCCTATGCACTGGGCTTTGCCATGTTCCAGGACATCCGACGGATCTGTGAGAACCCCACCGAGGAAGACAAATACTGGTTCCCGGACATCGCCGGTAAGGACTGGCTAGATACACTCCACTTTGCGATGGAGAATTTCAAAGACGAAAGTTTTATTAGTCAATTCTTGTCTCCGAAGGTGATTCGTGACTTCAAACTGTTCGCGGTCAACGATGACGACCGCCACAACTATGTCGAAGTCAGTGCCATTCACAATGAGGAAGGCTACCGGGCTATTAGGGAGAAACTGTCGTCCCAATACAACCTCAGCAACAATGAGCCGAACATCCAAGTCTGGAATGTCGCACTGAAAGGTGACCGTTCACTAACCTTGCGCTATGTCCCACACAATCGTATCCCGTTAGCGAATAGCCACCAGGAAGTCTTGAAGCACCTGCACCGCTTGTGGGGCTTTGACGTCACCTTGGAGGAGGAGCTACCCGACGGCCGAACCCATATCTTGGGTACCTGCCCTAACCGTGCCCAGTACAATGCCGAGATCTGATCGTCTGTCTATTTAACCAAACAAGGGCAATTATCCGCCGACAAACGTTACACACACTTTAACATTTAGAAACAAAAAGGAGATGCCATGGCATCTCCTTTTTTTACAGTGTAGTGCTATCGGTGCTGATTACTGCTCTTCTTCGAACAAGTAACGGGCAATTTCAATACGGTTAGCATACCAAATCGCCCCACTCTCGCGACCATATTTGCGGATACGATCAGCGACCAGCTCAGGCTGATTGTTGTCACAGTAGGACTTCATGTCACGGTAGAACTCAAGAGCCAGCTCACACGCTTCTTTGGACATGAAATAATAACCGCCCACACGGGTGTATATTTTGCGTAGACCGTTAATTGTTAAGACATACAGGGTATTTCCCGACTTCGAGGCCAACCCCTGGAACATACGGTAGTCAAAGTAGTTAAACGCGCGAGCACGGCTAATGGCCTCACACAGTTCAGGTTCATCTTTACCGTATTTATCAACGATCTTTTTCACTTCCTGCATCAAGTCCGCTTTGTCTTCGCTTTGCTCAATGTAGTCAGCAAAACTATCGGCCTTCAACAGCGCTTCACATTCCTCGATGACATGGTTGATCAAAGCTGAGGACTCTTCAGGATTCCCCTTAACCGCGTAGCGCATGTATACACTGCTGATATCGGTACGGGCCGAAAGCAGATCTTCCAATACGCCCTGTACATCTTGGCCATCAAGTGTGATTAGGGTATCGAGGATACTAAGCCCCGAGGTATCCATGTAGTTGTTAACCCGGGTCGGTTTACCATGCTGGATTGTCAGCCAGCCATCACGAGCCAGGCGCTGCAGCACCTCACGAAGGGTTGTCCGTGTCACACCAATGAGCTCTGACAACTCTCGTTCTGCGGGAAGGATTGAGCCCTGGGGGAAGTGATTATTCCAGATACTCTCAATAATGTATTTCTCAGCAAATGTTGCTGGGCTATCAGCCTTTATAACCATCTGATCAGTTTTCCAGTTGCTTCTTGCTCTATTTTTATTAACTCATCATACCACCAGTCTTTACCTTATGCCTACCTAATTACCAAAAGAAGTATCTCGGCTGCTTATTTATAACCATGCACAATGGGGCGATTGATATGCACCCGGTATATCGGTACGGGCAAAAAATTGCTCAAAGTTCAGTCGAACTAAAATTTGACGAAGCTCAACGTAAAATGAAAATTGTAAGCATATATTTCAAAGCTACGTGAAAAATACCCATACAAGCCGTGTTTTGCGATGAATTTTCACAAACGTCAATAAGTTCATCTCTAAGCACTTGACTGCGATGGATCACGCGGTAGAGTTAGCACGTTTTCACTCTGGGAGCTGAACGGATGCTGCTGCCTGCTTTAAGTTAAACACCATCAAGGAAATGGTCTTTAGCTTAGAGGGTCTCAAAAGAACATTTAACCAGAACAATAACATAATGGTTATCCTGCTCTCGGACTTCAAAGGCAAGATAGCAACGCAGCTCATTATTAATAGTATTTGCGTATATCAAGAGACTCGGACACATGGCAATTTCGCTAAGGAACGCCTTTATAAAAAACTTCCTCGGTAAAGCACCGGACTGGTACAAAGTCGCCATCATTGCTTTCCTGATCATCAACCCCATAGTTTTCTTCCTGATTGACCCCTTCGTTGCCGGTTGGTTACTCGTTATCGAGTTTATTTTTACCTTGGCAATGGCATTGAAGTGCTACCCGTTACAGCCCGGTGGTCTGCTCGCCATTGAAGCGGTCGCAATTGGGATGACCAGCCCAGAAATGGTCAAGCATGAACTGGTTGCCAATATCGAAGTGTTATTGCTCTTGATCTTCATGGTTGCGGGTATCTACTTCATGAAGCAGTTGCTGCTTTATATCTTCACCAAGATATTGATCGGCATTCACTCCAAGACCCTGCTCTCGCTGTCATTCTGTGTCATGGCCGCTTTCCTGTCAGCCTTCCTTGATGCCCTGACCGTCATCGCCGTTGTCATCAGTGTGACCATTGGTTTCTACAGCATTTACCACAAGGTGGCTTCTGGCCAAGAACCGCACGCGTCGCACGACCACACCTCGGATAAGCATATCCTTGAAGTCAGCCGCGATGACTTGGAAAACTACCGAGCCTTCCTGCGCAGCCTGCTGATGCACGCCGGTATCGGTACCGCACTGGGTGGGGTGATGACCATGGTCGGTGAGCCGCAGAACCTGATCATCGCCGATCAGGCGGGCTGGCTCTTCGGTGAATTTATCATCCGCATGCTGCCAGTGACTTTGCCGGTTTTCCTGTGCGGAATCGTCACTTGTGTCTTGGTCGAGAAATTCCAGATTTGCGGTTACGGTGCTCGTCTGCCTGAAAACGTCCGCCGGATCTTGGTCGAGTTCGACAATGAAGAGCGCAAGAGCCGCACCAACCTCGACTATGCCAAACTGGTCGTTCAGGTTGTGATTGCGATTTGGCTTATCGTTGGCTTGGCGATGCACCTTGCGGCAGTAGGCCTGATCGGCCTGACTGTCATCATCCTCGCGACCTCCTTCACCGGTATTACCGACGAGCACGCGCTCGGCAAAGCCTTCGAAGAAGCCCTGCCATTTACCGCCCTATTGGCCGTATTCTTCTCCATTGTCGCGGTGATCATCGACCAGCACCTGTTTGCGCCTATCATTGAGATGGTGCTGAGCCTTGAAGGTAGCATGCAGATGACCATGTTCTACATTGCCAACGGTCTGCTTTCAATGGTGTCCGACAATGTGTTCGTCGGCACGGTATACATCAACGAAGTTAAGGCGGCACTGCTAAGCGGGATCATCACCCGCGAACAATTCGATATGCTGGCCGTGGCAATCAATACCGGTACCAACCTACCGTCTGTCGCGACACCAAATGGCCAGGCGGCATTCCTGTTTGCCTTGACGTCGGCACTGGCGCCGCTGATCCGCCTGTCCTACGGTCGCATGGTCTACATGGCGCTGCCATACACCCTCGTGCTGTCACTGGTTGGCCTGGCCTGTATCGAGTTCACGCTGGTACCGATGACCCAGTGGTTCTATGACCTCGGCTGGATCACACAGGGCGCCGTGGAGGCTGCTTCACAAATTGCGCCAGCGGTTGGCCATTAATTGAATTTTTCCAATCTCTGATTGTCTGTATTAAAGCCCTGAATCGTCAGGGCTTTATTGTATTTTTCGTTATTATTTGGTGCTAGTATTTAACTTTTAGCCTTTTCGTTTGATAGACATTGGCACTTTTGGGGTCATTATCGGCAATGGCTAAGTGCTAAATCTGCTCGCAATGGTGACGGTAAACCGTCCCTGAGCCGATTTAGCAGTTAACCTTTCAATCAGGAACACCGTATGTATTTTTTAAATACTTTTTCGAAGAGCCGCCTTTCGTGGGCGATCTTGCTGGCTTTCATTATCTTTTTTGAAGCCTGCGCCCTATTCTTTCAGCATGCCATGAAACTCGACCCGTGTGTCATGTGCATCTACGAGCGTGTTGCCATGATGGGGATTGGTTTTGCCGCTATCCTGGGCATGATTGCGCCGAGAAACAATTTCATTCGCTGGGCAGGATTGGCTGGCTGGGCCTACAGCTCCTACCAGGGGCTTGCCCTCGCTCAGGAGCATGTCGGCTACCAATTCCCTGAGTTTCCATGGTCAGCAACCTGTGCGCTGGATGTTAACTTCCCGGCCTGGGCTCCGCTCAACCAATGGGTACCCTGGATGTTCGAAGCCTCGGGGGATTGCGGAAAGATTGTATGGCAGTTCCTGGGGCTTTCAATGCCGCAGTGGCTGGAAATCATCTTTGCAGCCAACTTGGTGGCCGTGGCAATCATCGTCGTTGCCCAGTTCCTGGGCACCAAGAAAAACTAATCCCACTAACTTATTGCCCAGTCCACGACTGGGCAAGCGGTGATACCATTGACTGCCTGAAGAGGCCCTCCAACATTCGATGGTGTCGCCTTTCTTCTTTGCCGAGGTAACGGTAGAAGGACATCAGCTCGCGAGCGATAAGCGCACTACTGCCGAAGGTCGCTTCCAGCTGATAGGCTCGCCTGACGATCTGCGCGTTGATATTCCGGTTCTTCGGCAGCGCATGGTTGTACGTTTCAACGGCATTAACCCTTTTGAGTACACTTTTCATGTAAGGCAAATGCTTAAGGTAATTCTTCTGTGCTAAGCCGTTGATATGGGGTATCGAAAGATAGCAGTCCCTTTCAGCCAACAGGTCGAGGTAATAGTCAACTCCCCTGGTCGTCCTCCTTGCCCGGTAACAGTGCTTGTTCTTTTCGACATCCTCGATATAAAAGGCCTCCAGCTGATCGAGGGTTCTGAAATAAACCAGAAGCTCGAAACCATCCTCGCAAACCAGTTCAATTCCCGGCACATTATTCATCCCTCTTTCGCAAGCGGCGATCGCACCACGGATGTCATTGTGATCCGTCACCGATATCAGATGCGTGTTCCCTGATAAAACAGCCAGTATAGAAGGTGGGATGATGACTCCCTGTGATGCTGTGGTATGCAAATGGAAATCAAAATAGATAAATTTCCCCCTCGCCTGGTAGTCAAAGAAGTCAGAGAAAAACTCAGATAGCTGATCAAACTCAATCATAATATCCTGCCTCCTCCTTAAAGATAGGAGAATCCCTCTTATTTGAAAAAGGGAACGCATAGGTACAAGCGACACCCCAATAGTAAGTCAGTAAATTGTGCAATTGGTTAGTATACTTAGCGTTATGTTTTCGATGCCGGATCAGCGAATGCTATGAATGATTTTCCCTCTAAGAAGGCCAATCAACCACGCAAGACGGCAATCTCGGCTCGCCATTCAGCCCACTCCGGGCAGGTGACGGCAGCCTCCAAACTCGAGGCCACCGAGCTGTTCCACCCCTGCGATCCTGACCTGTTTGATTTTGAAACAACAGAGGATATCGAGCCGACTGACTGTCCGGTGGGGCTCGAACGCGCCGTCGAAGCGATCAAAATCGGGATCGGGATCCCTGCCAAAGGCTTCAATATCTTCGTCATGGGTTCGGCGGGGCTTGGCAAGCACTCGATAACCGAACAGCTGCTGGCCCGGCACCTCGACAAAGACAAGCCGCTTTCTGACTGGTGCTATGTCAACAACTTCAGCAACAGCAATCACCCGATAGCCCTCGAGCTGCCTGCGGGGATGGGGACACGCCTAAAACAGTGCCTCACCCTGCTTATTGAGGAGCTCAGAAAAACCATCCCTTCCTTGCTGCAAAATGAAGAATACATTCACCATACCGACAAACTGCAGAATGAACTCAATGACATGGAAATCAATGCGTTCCAGTCAATAGAAAAAGTCGCCAAAGAAAAGAGCTGCATCCTCAAGCGCTCGCGCAACGGCTATGTCATTCATCCGGTCAAGGACGGCAAGGTGATTAGCAAAGAAGAGTTCGCCAAGCTCCCCAAAGAAAAGCAAAAGGTGATCGACCAGGCGATCGACGAGTTGAGGCTGATGCTGGTCAACCTGCTAAAACAGGTACCTCTTTGGGATCAGGAGATGAGAAATAAAAAGGAGAAGCTGGAAAAGGAGTTCGTGGCCAGTACCCTCGACTACCTTATCGACCAGCTCCCCGACGACCTCATGACTATCGATTGCGTGGCACGCCATACCACAGCCCTCAGGCAGCACGTGCTCAATAACATCCCCCTGTTCAACGGTAGCCTAGAAACCGAAGTTAACGAGTACACCGGGCAAAAGCTCAGCTTCAGCCCCTTTACTGCCTATGACGTCAATATCATTATCGACAATAGCCAGCACCAGTCCCCCCCGGTCATCTACGAAGACAACCCGACCTATGCCAACTTAATTGGCCGGATCGAGCACAAGGGCGAGCTCGGTACCTTCATCACCAACTTTACCCTGATCAAGCCCGGCGCTTTCCACCGCGCCAACGGCGGTTACCTCATACTCGATGTTATCCAGCTGCTCAATAAGCCTTTCGTCTGGGATCTGTTCAAACGGACGCTACAATCCGGCGAGATCAAGCTTCAGCCCCTGGAACAGCAGCTCAGTGTCACAGCCCTTTCAAGCTTGGAGCCCGATGCAATCCCGATAGATATTAAAGTCATTCTGATCGGCGATCGCATGACCTACTACCTACTCAAGCGCTACGACCCTGACTTCGGCCAGTTGTTCAACATCCAGGCCGACTGTGCTGAAGAAATCAACCGCACCTCGGGATCGTGCCAGCTCTATGCCGGCTTTATCCGCTCGCTGCAGGCCGAGGCATGTACCCGTCACCTTGATCGCGCGGCGGTAGCCATGCTGGTCGAATACGCCGCCCGGCAAGTTGAAGACGGGGAAAAAATGACCCTGCACCGAGACACACTTAACGGGATCATTATTGAGGCAAACTACTGGGCCCAGCAGCACGACTATCCGCTGATCACCGCCGCTGCGATTGAGCAAGCTATTGAGGCCCGCGAGTATCGGCGTAGCTACCTCAAAGAATGCATTACCGATAATATCCACCGCGGTATCAGCCAGATTGAAACCCAGGGGGCAACCATAGGCCAGGTAAACGGCCTGTCGGTCATTGCGCTTGATGACAGCTTGTTCGGCCGTCCCAGCCGGATCACTGCAACCGTCCACCTCGGTACCAGCAGTATTATCGATATTGAGCGGGAAGTGGATCTGAGTGGCCCAAGCCATTCCAAAGGGGTAATGATATTGACGTCTTTTCTGCGCGAACAATACGAACAACAGCAACCGTTGGCGTTTTCGGCCACCCTCACCTTCGAGCAATCCTACGGAATGGTAGACGGAGACAGTGCGTCGGCGGCCGAGCTGTGCGCCCTGCTCTCCGCCATCGCCCAAGTCCCGATCAAGCAAAACATCGCCGTAACCGGAGCCATCGACCAACATGGCAACATTGAAGCTATCGGTGGCGTCAACGAAAAAATTGAAGGCTTCTATGATATCTGCAGTGCCAGCGGCCTGACCGGCGATCAGGGCGTGATCATTCCTCAAACCAACACCGTCCACCTGATGGTGAACCAAAAAGTGCGCCATGCTGTGGCCGAGCAGCTGTTCCATATCTGGACCGTCGAGCATGTCAATCAAGTCATGACTCTGCTCACAGGGCTGCCGATGGGCCAGCCCAACAGCAAAAAGCAGTATCCGCCCAACAGCATCAATGGCGCAATTGCTGCCCGCATCAAGCAGATGAACAAGGCCCTGGGCAAAACGGGGAATGCAGGAAGAGGGCCAGCAAAGCGGTGAGGTGAGTAATCCCTTAAGCGAAAGGCGCTTGGATTAAGCTAGACTTTCTACTTATTGCCAAGCTGTTTTTAGCTGTTACCGGAAGGAAATTTCATGAAGGTTTCACTGTTAACATTTATGCTGTGCTCTATTTGCGTTACTGCTTCGGCGACAACGCCGCCCAAACCTCTCGCAGATACCATCTATGTCGGCGGGGAGATCATTACAGTTAACGACGCTGCCCCAACCTCCGAGGCTATAGCGGTTAAAAATGGTCGAATATTAGCTGTCGGTAGTGAATCAGAACTCATGAAATTACGAGATAAAAATACACGAGTGGTTGATTTAGAAGGGAAAACCATGATCCCTGGCTTTATTGACGCCCACGGTCACGTCTTTAATACTGGCATTCAGGCCCTCTCTGCCAACTTACTTGCCGCTCCGGACGGTGCAGTTAATGACATCGCTTCCTTGCAAGAAGAGCTCAAATCTTGGGCCGCCAAACCCGAAAACAGCAAACACGGCATTATTCTAGGCTTTGGCTATGATGATTCGCAGCTAAAAGAGCAAAGGCATCCTACTCGCCAAGAATTGGATGAGGTATCTAAAGATCTTCCGGTGCTGATTATTCACCAATCGGGGCACTTGGCTACGTTGAATACCAAAGCATTGGAACTGGCAGGTCTGACGGCACAGAGTACAGACCCGGATGGGGGGAAAATTCGTCGTGAGAGTGACGGCGCAACTCCCAACGGAGTGCTGGAAGAGACGGCCTTCTTTGGTACATTGCTACCGATGTTCGCCAAACTAAGCGCGAAAGAAAACGAAGTGATTTTCAGAGCGGGGATAGATCTCTACGCGAGCTTTGGTTACACCACGGCTCAGGAAGGCCGAGCTTCTACATCGGCAGTTAAAACCATGTACGACCTTGCTCAACGTGAAAAGCTTCCTATCGACGTGGCAGCCTACCCTGATATTCAAGTGGCGCAGGACGTTATCTCCCCTCCTTACTATTCGGCTGAGTACTCAAATGGATTTCGGGTTGCGGGTGCAAAACTCAACCTTGATGGCTCTCCGCAAGGTAAAACCGCATGGCTAACAGAGCCTTACCTTGTTCCACCTGTCGGTCAGGAGAAAGGGTACAAAGGCTATCCAAGTATGAGTGACGAAAAAGCGGCAGAGCTTATTGAGCTAGCACACACAAATGGATGGCAGCTACTCACGCATGTCAACGGCGATGCTGCCATCGATCAACTGCTCAATGGTATTGAAGCGAGCGAGAAAAAACATGGCGTCCCAGACCGAGGCTTTGTGGCTATCCATGCCCAAACCGCCCGTAAAGATCAAGTTGAAAGGTTCAAGCGCTTGGGCGTCTTCCCTTCATTTTTCCCCATGCACACCTTCTACTGGGGAGATTGGCACATGAATTCCGTTTTAGGTAAAGCGCGGGCAGAAAATATCTCCCCAACCGGCTGGGCACGAGACTTGGGAATGATTTACACCTCACACCATGATTCTCCAGTCGCTCTGCCTAACTCAATGCGTGTTTACTCAGCGACGGTGAATCGTGTAAGTCGTACCGGCCATGTGCTGGGGCCCAAGCAACGAGTATCGGCGCTTGATGGATTAAAAGCGCAAACATTATGGGCTGCCACACAATACAAGGAAGAGCAAAATAAAGGTTCATTGGAAGTGGGGAAACTCGCAGACTTCACCATTCTGTCTGCAAATCCATTAACCGCCAAGCCTGAAACACTGGCCGACATCAAGGTGCTTGAAACGATAAAAGAAGATCAAACCGTTTACTCAAGTGATCACAAGGTAGCTGCAGGAAGCTGCATAAGTTCAACACGTTGCCAGGCCATTGCAGCGACGGCAATGATTTCAGCAGGGTTATTGCATCATTCACACTAAGTGCATCGGTTAAACGGGAGTTATTGGTTTCAATAAACTCCAGGTATAAAAAAAGACGTCCTCTAAGACGTCTTTTTTCAAGAAGATGGCGGTGAGGGAGGGATTCGAACCCTCGATACGTTGCCGTATACACACTTTCCAGGCGTGCTCCTTCAGCCACTCGGACACCTCACCAAATTGTAGGTCAAGGCATGTCGCCTCAACAGGGTCGCTACTATAGTGGCTGAGGCGCTAAAGGTCAACAAAAAACACAGCACAATCAATCAAGTGCTCACAATTACAGCAAACATCATGATTTACCGGTGAACAGTGCCACCATCTTCACGACCCTGTTACAATACTTCGTATAAATCGTGTTCTTCCAGCGACAGCCTTGCGTTGGACCAACCCAGATATCAAATATACGAGAGCGAATTATGTCTTCTTCTTTACGCACACTGCTGGCGAATCCGCAATTGGCCCAACAGTTACTATCTGAAGCCCAGACCCGTGGTTTTGTGACCGCAATGGCGGCAGCCCCTCACCTGATCAACCCGTCAGAATGGCTAGCATTCATGTGGGGTGGCGAAGAGACTTCACCTTTTGCCAGCCAGGAAGAGCTGGAAGCCTACGCCAATGCGATTGTTGAACTGTGGAACGAAAGCCGCGAATCTCTGCTGGACGGTAGCTGGCAGTGGCCGGAAGGTTGTGCGCTGGATGACAAAGAACTGGTGTCAACAGAAACCCGTGAGTTTGCCGAAGGGCTTCTTCAGGGCTGGCAGCTATCCCGCGATGACTGGGAAACCATTATGCCAGAAGAAAGCGAAAACAACGCTCTGCTTGGCGGCGTACTGCTGTGCTTCAGCCTGCTGTACGATCCGGAGAATGCAATGGAGGCCCTGTCCCAGGAAGGCGCCGATGGCCTGGCCCAGTTCGAGGAGATCTTCACCTCGGTCCCTACCATGTTATCTGGCCTGACAATCCGCGCCTACCAGCTGGTTAGCAAAGGCGACGAAGAAGCATAATCAGTGATTCGACAAGCAAAAGGCGGTAACCACAGTTACCGCCTTTTTTCTAGCGGGCGAAGAGCGAGCGCGAATGCCCCCGCTGGTAGCGGTAAATCATCACGGCGACCGGAATATTCATCAACACCCCATATAGCAGGGGTGTCAGTGCCAGCTCTGGTTGCTTAAGCTGTACCACCGCGACAAAGATCGCGGTCCCGGCATTTTGGATCCCCACTTCGATTGCCAGAGTCTTGGTCAATACCTCCCCCCCTTTAAGCCAAAAGGCAACGACTACACCCAGCGCCATACCCAACAGGCATAGGGCAATGGCAACGACAGAAACCGTGGAGAACAACTGCTGGAACACCTTAGTGTTGGCCGCTAAGGTAATTGCAACCGTGAACATCAACACCCAAATCGACGAACGCCCAGCCCATTTAGCAAAACGCCCATACCCCTTGCCGCGGCAAAAATGATGACACAGCATGCCGATAGAAACGGGGACCAAGGTAACCATCACCAACTGCAAAATAGCCGTTTTCAACGGCAGTACCAACTGGCTATCACTAAGCACCACGGGAAGTAGTAGAGGTAGGCTAAAAGGGATGATCAAGCTACTCACTGCGGTCATTGAAATGGAAAGCGCGGTATTTCCGCCGCACAAGTGGGTGATCACGTTGGACGATGCCCCACCCGGTGCCAATGCCAGGAGCCACAGGCCAACAGCGACGACTTCCGGCAAACCAAGAAAATGGATCAAGGTCAGGGCAATCAGTGGTAAGCCGATCAACTGGGCTGCCAATCCGGAAATTATAACCCGCGGATAACGCCCTACTCGCTTGAAGTCAGCCAAAGACAGCGTCAAACCGACACAATACATCATCCAAGCCAGCGCAATGGGCAAGGCGACCGTAAGCATTGTCTGTCCCACAGAAAATCTCCTTTATCAAAAAGTTGATTCTAACCAAATATGAGCTTTGTTACATAAAAAAGAGCGACCTAGGGTCGCTCTTTTTTGGCAGAGATGGCATTACGCGTTGCCTTTCACGCTGGCCTGCAGCTGGGCCGCAAAGTCCAGCATACGGTTGAGCGGGATCAGCGACTTTTCACGCAGCGATTCATCAACAAAGATTTCGTGCTGCTCGCCACCTTCTCGCAAGCCCTGCTCGATCGCTTTGAGGCCATTCATCGCCATCCACGGACAGTGGGCACAGCTACGGCATGTGGCACCGGCACCGGCTGTCGGCGCTTCAATCAGCTCTTTGCCCGGCACCATTTGTTGCATCTTGAAGAAGATGCCCTTGTCCGTAGCCACAATCAGCTGCTGGTTAGGCAGCTCTTTAGCCGCTTTGATCAGCTGGCTGGTCGAGCCTACCGCATCCGCCAGGGCCACAACACTGGCTGGGGATTCTGGATGTACCAAAATCGCGGCATCCGGATACAAGTGTTTCATGTCACGCAAGGCTTTGGCCGAGAACTCGTCATGAACCACACATTCACCCTGCCACAACAGCATTTCGGCACCGGTTTGTTTCTGGATGTACGAACCTAAGTGACGGTCGGGACCCCAGATAATTTTCTTATCTTCGCTGTCTAGGTGCTCAACAATTTCCAGCGCGATACTCGAGGTCACCACCCAGTCGGCACGGGCTTTTACCGCGGCGGAGGTGTTGGCGTAAACTACAACGGTATGGTCTGGATGGGCATCACAGAACTTGCTGAACTCATCAATCGGACAGCCGAGGTCTAGCGAACACTCCGCTTCCAGGGTCGGCATCAATACTCGCTTTTCCGGGGTCAGGATCTTGGCTGACTCACCCATGAAGCGTACGCCACAGATCACCAGCGTCTTGGCCGGGTGCTGGTTACCGAACTTGGCCATTTCCAGCGAGTCACCAACGAACCCTCCGGTCTCTTCCGCCAGCGCCTGGATTTCAGGATCGGTATAGTAGTGGGCCACCAGCACTGCATCTTTTTCCTTCAGCAGTGCCTTGATTTTTGCCTTGTACGCCTGCTGCTCATCAGCGCTTAGCGGAATTGGCTTAGGTGGAAACGGGTAAACCATTTCAGAGGGATCAAATGTTAGACTCATAGCTCGGTTGCTCTATTGCTGTCCATGTACAATCCGCGCATTATACACCGCAAACGTTCAAATAGCATGGATCAAAAAAGGCCGGTCAACCGGCCTTTTGCAATCCATCCGAGCAAACGCTTAGAGTTTGTCGAGGTTACTTTGCGCCTGACGCGAACTGGTTGAGTTCGGATAGGCGGAAATAACTTGCTGGTAGTATTGCTTCGCCTCTGCGGTTTTCTTGCTTCGCTCGGCAATAATACCGAGTTTCAGCAACGCATCAGCTCGCTTATTGGACTTCTCAAAACTGGCCACCGCGGTGAATTGCTCTGCCGCTTCGGGGAGTTGGTTTTGCGTGAAGTAAAGCTGACCAAGCCAGTAATGGGCATTCGGCTTGTAGCTTGATTCAGGGTAGGTCGTAAGAAAGCTTTTGAACGCAGTGATCGCGCCGGTGTAATCCTTCTCCTTCAAGATCAGGTTCACGGCTGATTCATACGCTTCGTTCTCACTCACATTGCTGGAGTAGACTTCGCTACTGGCCTTTTCTGATGATTTTTCTTCAGCCGGCTTAGCTTGAGGCTGACGACTGAGGGCATCAATCTCACGATAGAGCTCGCGCTGACGCTCAAGCATCTGGCTTAAATCGTAGCTGTTCCTTTCTACGATACCTCGTAGCTCATCCATTTCGGTTGCCAGCTGATCCAGTTGCCGTTGCATATCCAACTGCACCTGGTTGCGAGCCTCAATCATCCTTTCCAGACGTTCCAGGCTATCGCCCTGCGCACTGCTACCGCTAATTTCAGTAACAGGAGCAGGTGCGGCGACCACCTGGGTCGCCGCACCAACCAGCAACGTAAATGCGAGCTTGCGCATTGTGTTACTGTTCATCGTAATTACCTATGATGGCTTAGTAAACCAGAACCGAACGACGGTTCTTGGCGTAGTCAGCTTCAGTGTGGCCTAGAACTAGAGGCTTTTCTTCACCGTAGCTAACAATTGAGATCTGGCTTGCAGATACGCCTAGCGCCTGAAGGTACTTAGCAACTGCGTTTGCACGGCGCTCACCTAGAGCGATGTTGTACTCTGGCGTACCGCGCTCATCCGCGTGACCTTCAACAATCACTTTAACTTCCGCGTTGTCGCGAAGGTATTCAGCGTGTGCAGTTAGCATGTCCTGGTAGTCAGGCTGGATTTCAGCATTGTCAAACTTGAAGTAGATAGTTTGCTCTTGACGTAGCTGCTGACTGCGAAGCTCCTGCTCAGAAAGTACTGGCTCTTGCTCAACCGGTGAGGTTACTACCGTAGATTGCTCAGTTGTTGAACCTGTGTTGGTCTCTGACGCCGCTGAGCTATCAGTGCTTTCGCTTGAGCTACACGCCGCTAGAGTGAACATTGGCAGCGCAATTGCCAAACCCTTTAAAACTTTGTTCAGTTGCATTTTATTTTCCTTTTTATATTACGAGTTGCAGCTAACTTAGAGGAAAGGTCCCCAGGCAGGAGCCCTCACCCGCCCGTTAGTTGCAGGTAATCTTGCTTTAAATCGCCCATCAATCGACACTAGTGACAGCTCGTTGGACTTGTTATTGACCGAGCTGTAAATCACCATACCGCCATTTGGCGCAATGCTTGGTGATTCATCCAAAAATGTCTTGGTCAGTACCTGTACGGCATTGGTTTTCAAATCTTGCTTGGCAATGTTGTAGCCAGAATCAGACCGATTCACCATAATCAGGTAGCGGCCATCAGGCGTCAATTGACCACCGAGGTTCTGACTTCCTTGCCAAGTCAGGCGCTTCGTCGAACCGTCAGCTAAATTTACTCTATAAATCTGTGGGTTACCACCTCTGTCTGAGGTAAAAATCAAAGAGTCGCCGCTCGGATCCCAAAATGCCTCGGTATTGTTCGCGCGGCCACGGGTGATCTGCTTCAATTCCTTGGTTTCCAGGTCTTTGATATAGATCTGCAAGCTGCCGCTCTTCGACAACACAATCGCCAGCTTCTTGCCATCTGGCGAGAAACGCGGGTTGCCGTTATGGCGCGGGAACGACGTCACCATTTCACGGGTACCCTTGTAGATATCCATGATAAAGATCTGCGCCTGCTGGTTCTCGAAGCTGACGTAGGCCAACTTGCTGCCATCCGGCGACCAAGACGGCGACATCAACGGTTGCTGTGATTTCAGCACCAAGCGCTCGTTGAAGCCATCGTAGTCGGCCACGCGCAGCTGGTACGGATACTGGGCCTTGTCATCAATCACCACATAGGCGATGCGGGTCAGGAACGCCCCTTTCTCGCCCGTCAGCCTTTCGTACACAATATCTGAGATACGGTGGGCATAATGGCGCAGGCGTGACTCTTTCACCGTAGCCCGGTTGTTGATCATCAAGTGATCCTTGGTCAGCACCAGTTCGCCGTTTTCCAAGCCGCGGCTCTGGCCGCTGGTCAGCTGGCCGCGAACCACGTCGATCAGCTGGTAGCTGATGACATAGTTACCCTGCTCGTTCATAGTCACCGTACCGGTCACCAAGGCATCGACGCCCATTGATGTCCAGGCGTTATAATCGACTTGGTCTTCGCTCGCGGGGGTTTGCGGCATACTGCTGGTCGCGACCGGCGAAAACTTACCGCTTCGGCGCAAATCAGACGCAATGACCGCCGAGATATCGGTCGGCATCTGACCGGCCCCTTCCCACTTGAACGGCACCACACCGATCGGACGGGCCGAGTCCACCCCTTCGGTGATCACCAATTCCAGCTCTGCCTGTGCGATTTGGCTGAAACTCAACAGTGCCACGCACAAGCCCATTAACCAACGTTTCATCATTATTCCTTCCTTATTGCGGGCTTACTGTCAGTCTGATGCTGCGAAGCTGCTCAACCACGGCAGGGTCTTCCGGCATCGGGAACTGGCTCACCTTGACCACCGCGGCTTTGGCTGCCCGGCAGACAGCACTGTCGCCGCCATCTTCCGACGCATCTAGCACCAAACCATTACTCGACAGGCGCATGCGGATCACACACTCCTTGCCGATAAAGCTCTGCTCCACCAACAAATTCTGCTGGATCATCTGGGTGTAAATCGCCCCGTAGCGATCGCGCACGTCAGATATACTTTGGGCGCGGGCATCACCACGCTGCTCTGATTCAGCTTCCAGGCCGGCAAACATATCATTCAACGCTGCTTCCTGCTGGCGCTGTAGCTCACGGGCTTCCGCGGCCTTGCGTTCGGCTTCCTTACGGGCAGCCTCCGCTTTGCGCGCTTCTTCCTCGGCTTTCTTCTTGGCTGCAACCTGTGCCTGACGCTCAGCTTCGGCTTTGGCGGCAGCCGCTTCTGCCTGGCGCTTTGCTTCTTCAGCTTTACGCTGCTCGGCGACTTGACGCTGGCGCTCTGCCTCAGCTTTTTTGGCTGCTTCCTGTTTCGCTTTACGCTCAGCTTCTGCTTTGGCGGCTTGCTCGCGGGCAACACGGGCGGCTTCGTCCGCTTTACGCTTTTCTTCCGCGGCTTTGGCTCGCTCAGCCGCTACGCGCTTGCGCTCTTGCTCGGCTTCGCGGGCTTCTTTCTCAGCTTTAAGCTTATCCGCCTTGAGCTGACGCAGTCGCTGCTCTTCTTCCTGGCGCATTTTTTCCAAGGCATCAGCCTGCTGCTCCAAGCGCTTGAGCCTGTCCTGCTCGGCAGCTTTTGCCGCTTCGCGTTGCTGGCGGATACGCTGTGCCTGCTGGTTCACCAAAGCCGGATCGACCACCACCGCCTGAACGATGCTGCCCGAGGGCTTAGGTTTTGTCATGATGAAATCCGTTCCCCACAACAACATAGCGACCAGTGAACCATGCATAATTAACGAAATAATGAAGGCAGCACTATATTCTCTTTTTTTCATCCTGCCCGCCTGCTTATTGTTCGAGAGGTTCGGTCATCAGACCTACCGAACCAACACCGGCCTGGTTTAGGGCATCCAGCGTCTCGATAATGTAGGCGTATGGCGCACGCGCATCCCCACCGACGAGTACCGTCGACTCGGGGTTCAACTGCAGCTCTGCACGCACACGGGTAAGAAGTTCATTGAGGCCTAGACCACGTTGCATCTCCTGATCATCCACACTGATGCCCAGATGCCCGTCGCGGTCCACTTCCACAATGATCGGTGGCTTTTCGTTATTCTCACCGACCAGCTCAGCCGCCGTTTTGGCCGTAGTGGTGCTCGGTAAGTCAACATCAACTCCCTGGGTAATGAATGGCGCCGTCACCATGAAGATAATCAGCAGTACAAACATCACATCGATATAGGGCACAATGTTGATCTCACACGTCACCCTGCGTTTTTTCGGTTGATAAGACATCGCTTCTACTCCTGGTGAGCAGCAAATGCCTGGCGGTGCAAGATGCTAGAAAACTCATCCATGAAAGTGGCATAAGAGTGCTCAAGCTTGGCCACCTGGTTGGTCAACTTGTTGAAGAAGATAACCGCCGGGATCGCCGCGAACAGGCCAATGGCTGTTGCAATCAATGATTCGGCAATACCCGGGGCAACCATCGCCAGTGTCGCCTGCTTCACCGCACCAAGGGCGATAAAGGCATGCATAACCCCCCATACCGTACCGAACAAGCCGATGTACGGGCTGATCGAGCCAACTGTAGCCAGAAACGGCAGATTGGTTTCGAGCTCTTCCACTTCACGAGACATGGCCACACGCATCGCGCGCCCAGTGCCTTCCATCACCGCTTCAGGCGCCTTGCCGTTATTGCGATGCAGGCGGGCAAACTCCTTGAAACCCGCATGGAAAATTTGCTCGGTGCCGGTCAGGCTATCCTTGCGCGCTTCCACTTCTTGGTAAAGCTGCGACAGATCCACGCCAGACCAGAAACGGTCTTCAAAACGCTCCACGTTAGATTTAGCCCGTGACAAGACTTGGGAGCGCTTGATGATCATGGTCCAGGATGCAACAGACATACACATCAAAATGATCACAACAACCTTACCCAACAGGCTCGCCTGTAGGAAAAGGTCTAAAATCGAAAGTTCAGTCACTTAGTTATCTCCGATAAAATATGTTCTGGGATCTTGATAGGTTTCAACGTATCGGGGTGGACACAGGCTACCTGAATCGATGCGCTACACAAGGTTTGCCCGTTAGTGTTAACTAAAACCTGACAAAATTCGATTGATGCCCGGCGTATAGTATTAGGCCAGGTCCGTACAACAAGTTGATCATCCAACTTGGCGCCCTTGAGATAATCAACCTCCATATGGCGCACAACAAAACTGACTTTTTCGGCGAACAAGTCGTTAAGACTGACACCGACAGAACGGAAGAGTTCCGTCCTCGCCCGCTCAAAAAACTTAATATAGTTAGCATGATAAACCAGGCCACCGACATCAGTGTCTTCGTAGTAGACCCTGATCGGCCAGTCAAAAGGATGCTCTTCGGTCATTACCATTCCAACCTTGGTGTTCTCTCACTTATACCCAAGCTACTTCAAGTTGAAGGTTCAGCGAGAATTTATAAGCTTATAGACAAGGCATTGTTTAGATGATCTAGTGGCTCTAAATCGATAAACAATAACGCAGGATAGAAGCTTATAAAACTCGCCCTTCGGGAGGGTGTCAGCCCATTCACTCCTTCGTTGAAGCTTTTTGAAAGGGAATGCCATTCCTGCAAACCTTCGCCTTGTATTGAATGGGCTTACATCCCTCTGAATCCTTCACCTTGAGGTAACTTGGGTATATCAATGTATTTAGGCTTTTACTCAAGGGCTTACTATACCTAACTTGGCTACCGGATTGGAATCATGCATTCGCAGTAAACACACAGAGTTTTCCTTTTTGATGATCTTGTCACTGCCTGCCATCCGCTGCCGACACACTCTAAGGTTGCATTTTATCCAGTTACAAAAAAACAGCCCATTACTCAATTGCAATGGGCTGTTTCAATTGTATGTTTTTGTATCAGCGCGAACAGATTGACATCAAATCATTATGTTAGGCGCAAAAACAAAATATAAGCCAAGATAGGCAACGAGGCGTATGGCGTGAAAAACACCTGCCAGTACCAACGGCGTGGGACGAAGCCCACCCCGAAGACCATGGCGGCACACGTTGCCCAAATCAGGGCCGGCGAGATAATCGGTCCGAATCCGCCAATCGCCTGGGCGAAGAGTGTGGGCTCCCACACCACCAGCCCTGCCGATGCCATCGACATCAGCAGAGACGCTAAGCGCAGCAGACCGAAGTCTAGCCACTGGTGGGCACGCTTCACCCAGTGATCGAGGTTACTCACCGATATCCTCTTTATCCATATTTTCTGTCGCTTCAAGCCACAGCGCGTTGATGATACCGAATGAGCAGGCCAGAAGCACACCCAGGATCCAAGCGAAATACCACATAGTCTGTCTCCTTAGTACAGTGAGTTCTTGTTCTCTTCGATATATTTGGTATCAAGGCGGCCAAACATCTTGTAGTAACACCAAGACGTGTACGCCAGGATAATCGGTACCATCACTGCCGCAACACCGGTCATGATGTTCAGCGTCAGCTCAGAAGACGTCGCATCCCACATGGTCAAGCTGTGGTTTGGCACCAGGCTTGAAGGCATGATGAACGGGAACAAGGCAAAACCCGCCGTCAAAATCACGCCCGCCATAGTCAGGCTAGAAGTGATGAATGCCAGTGCGCCGCGGTTGGCACGAGAGCTCAGTACGGTCAGTACAGGCATCACTACCGCTAGCGCCGGTGCAATCCACAGTAGTGGGTATGCGTCAAAGTTAGCAAACAGCGCACCGCTCTGGCGCATGACTTCTTTGGTCAGCGGGTTAGAAGGCGCATTGGTCATGATTTCAGAGGTCACGATGTAACCTTCGATGCTCTGAGCCCAGATACCTGCAATGGCAAAACAAACTGCCGTACCCACTGAGGTAAGCATGGCAACGCGGCGAGCGCGCTCGCGGATAGCGTCGGTGGTTTTCATCTGCAGGTATGCCGCACCCTGGGTGGTGATCATCAAAATGCTCACGATACCGCACAGTAGGGCAAACGGGTTAAGCAGGCCGAAGAACGACCCCTTGTAAGTCGGGATCAGGAACTCGTTCAGCTCGAACGGTACACCCTGCATCAAGTTACCGAACGCCACACCGAAGATCACCGGCGGTACGAAGCTACCGACGAAGATGGCTTTATCCCACGTTTCACGCCATTTTGGATCTTCAATCTTTGAACGGTAGTCGAAACCGATCGGACGAAGCCATAGTGCTGCTAGCGTAATGATCATCGCAAAGTAAAAGCCAGAAAACGCTGTTGCGTAGACCAATGGCCATGCTGCGAAGAGTGCACCACCCGCGGTGATCAACCAAACCTGGTTACCGTCCCAGTGCGGGGCGATTGAGTTAATCATTACCCGGCGTTCGTTGTCTGTCTTGCCGATAATGCGCGACAGTACACCCACACCCATATCAAAACCATCAGTGACTGCGAAGCCGATGCATAGCACACCGATTAGCACCCACCAGATAAATCGCAATACTTCATATTCAAACATTGCTTAACTCTCCCTGATTATGCTTCAACCTGACGCGATACCACGTTCTGTGGTGCATCGGTTTTTTCAAAGTGGTAGCGGCCCGTTTTCAGGCTGCTAGGACCTAGACGAGCAAACTTGATCATCAGGTACAATTCAGCAATCAGGAACACTGTGTACAGTGCAATAATTGCCAGCAAAGAAGTAATGATGTCTGAAGCAGCAAGGTTAGATGCCGCCATCGATACCGGCAAGATCTCACCCACCGCCCATGGCTGGCGACCGTATTCGGCAACGAACCAACCGGCTTCTACTGCAATCCAAGGAAGTGGTAGGCCGTATAGCGCCGCTTTCAGCACCCACTTGTTCTCGGTGATCTTATGACGGCAAGACTGGATGAATGCCGCACCGATAATACCCAGCATCAGGAAGCCACATGCCACCATGATACGGAAGCTCCAGAACAGCGGCCATACTGTTGGGATAGAGTCATCCGCAGCACGGGCGATATCTTCTTCTGTTGCGTCCACAACGTTTTCAGCATAAGGCTTAAGCAGGAAACCGTAACCAAGGTCGTGCTTCACTTCGTCGAATGCTGCAATGTTTTCTGGAGTCTTGTCACCGGCACGCAGTTTCTCAAGCAAGCCGTAAGCCACCATACCGTTACGGATACGCTCTTCGTGCTCGTCTTTTAGATCACGCAGGCCGGTCACTTCGGTGTCGAAAGAACGCGTAGCGATGATACCCATGACATAAGGGATCTTGATCGCGTAATCCGTTTCCATCGTTTCCTGGTTAGGGATACCGAACAGAGTAAAGGCCGCAGGCGCTTCTTCGGTGTGCCATTCAGCTTCGATGGCCGCTAGCTTAGTCTTCTGAACGTCACCTAGCTCGTAACCTGATTCGTCACCCAACACGATGACAGATAGGATTGACGCCATACCGAACGCTGCTGCAATGGCGAATGAACGACGGGCAAAGGCAATATCGCGGCCTTTAAGGATGTAGTAAGAACTGATAGCCAGTACGAACATCGCACCTGTTACGTAACCAGATGCTACGGTGTGAACGAATTTCACCTGCGCAACCGGGTTTAGTACCACTTCTGCAAAGCTCACCATTTCCATACGCATGGTTTCGAAGTTGAACTCTGCCCCGACAGGGTTCTGCATCCAACCATTTGCCACCAGAATCCATAGCGCCGAGAAGTTAGAGCCAAGAGCAACCAACCAAGTAACAGCAAGGTGCTGGCGCTTGGATAGACGATCCCAACCAAAGAAGAACAGGCCGACTAGGGTAGATTCAAGGAAGAAAGCGATAAGGGCTTCGATAGCCAGCGGCGCACCGAAAATATCACCTACGTAGTGGGAGTAGTATGCCCAGTTAGTACCGAACTGGAACTCCATGGTAAGACCCGTGGATACACCCAGGGCGAAGTTAATGGCAAAAAGCTTACCCCAGAACTTGGTCATGTCCTTGTAGATTTGCTTTCCGGTCATTACGTAAACCGACTCCATGATGGCTAGTAGGAAAGCCATACCGAGAGTCAATGGGACGAACAAAAAGTGATACATCGCTGTTAATGCGAACTGTAACCGCGATAGTTCGACGATATCAGTGAACATTGAGAACTCCTTCTTTCGCCAGGCTGACTGACGACAGTACAACACAGTGCACTTATGGTTGGGCTTAGCAAAATGTAGCCAAACGACGCCGCAATTTTTTTCACCTTCCTGGCTGTCACCATCTTATAAATCAATGACATCCTTGATATGTTGCAACGCTGTACCAAATTAGTTAATTTGTTGTTAAGCTACAGCTAATAAAGTCATTGCTAATATTACTGGCATTCTCTCTCATGCTCAATGGATTTATCGCACAATTTGCTTTGATAAATATCAATAAACCTTGCTCATTTATTGACCACCCGCACCTTGGTTGACCCAGATCAAACTTTCCAGCCCTATACAGCCCACTCCAACCAAGACATCAAAACTACACTTTTTCAAATCGTGATTGAACGTATTAATGCCATTTCACTTTCTGTTTTATCACTTCATATATGGCTTATTTACCCTTAGAAAAAAGAGTATTGAATATGATTGAACTACATATTCAGCTAACACTAACCTTTAGCCGCTACTGACAAACAAGTCGCTACGGCCAGTAGCCGATAGAAATAAAGATTAGAAAAAATAATGCTAAAGCGAAAATTAACTCGCTTTTGGATAAATTTAAAATGCCTATAATCAGCCCCAGAAACAGATAAGGCCGCCCAGAGAGTAAAAGTCTTCTTTTTGGCGGGTTGTAGGCTGTTTCCCCAACCATTGAGATTTAGATTGAGGAAGTAGATATGGCTCGTATTTTTGAAAAAATCATTGCGCTTTACCAACCAAGCTTTGCGGAAATGTACAAAAGCAACTGCTAAAAACCGCTCACAAAGCAAGCAGGCGCTCTACCGGCTGTGAAATGGACCGGATTTTCTTTCTGTGATTTCGATTCGAGATGTCACGGAGATGTAACGAAAGACACAGCCATAAAACAAAAATCGTTGTGCTAGGCGATAAAAACAAAAACGAGGCCATAAGGCCTCGTTTTTTGTTTTCAAGCATTATGGTCAGTGCTTATTTACTCTCAGGCACATCAAACCCAAAATGCAGGTAAGCGCGGTGGGTGGCAATACGACCACGCGGGGTACGCTGCAGGAAACCCTGCTGGATAAGGTATGGCTCAAGCACATCTTCGATAGTGTCGCGCTCTTCACCAATTGCCGCGGCAAGGTTATCGAGGCCAACTGGCCCGCCCATGAACTTGTCGATGATTGCCATCAGCAATTTGCGGTCCATATAGTCAAAACCACTGCTGTCGACATCCAGCATATCCAAGGCTTTGGCTGCCACATCTGGGCAGATATGACCATTGCCTTTTACTTCGGCAAAGTCACGTACTCGGCGTAGCAGGCGGTTGGCAATACGCGGTGTACCACGGGCGCGCATCGCCACTTCCAAAGCCCCCGCTTCTTCCATTGAGAGGTCAAGACAGTTTGCACTGCGCTGGACAATCCCCTTAAGATCTTCCACCTTGTAGTATTCAAGGCGTTGGGTAATACCAAAACGGTCACGCAGCGGTGAGGTCAACGAACCTGCCCGGGTCGTCGCACCAATCAGGGTAAAAGGCGGCAGGTCAATCTTGATAGAGCGTGCTGCCGGGCCTTCTCCGATCATGATATCCAGCTGGTAGTCCTCCATCGCCGGATACAGCACCTCCTCGACCTGTGGGCTAAGACGGTGGATCTCATCGATGAACAGTACATCATTTTCTTCCAGGTTGGTCAGCAGCGCCGCCAAATCACCGGCTTTTTCCAATACCGGTCCCGACGTGGTGCGGATGCTCACGCCCATCTCGTTGGCAACGATGTTAGCCAGGGTGGTCTTCCCCAATCCCGGCGGACCGAAAATCAGCAAGTGATCCAAGGCTTCATCTCGCAGCTTGGCCGCTTTAATGAAGATCTCCATCTGATCCCGGACATGGTCCTGGCCCTTGTAGTCTTCGAGCAGCTTAGGGCGGATTGCGCGATCGATAATGTCCTCTTCGCGCGTTGTCGGGTAATCACTGGCGACCAGTCTGTCTGCTTCTATCATCGAGCCTTACCTACATTCAACATCAATAAAAACAGCCTTAAACCATCGAGCGCAGCGCGTCGCGGATAATGGCTTCGCTGGTCATCTCCGGCTGGGCCACCTGGGCCACCACCTTCGAGGCTTGCTGCGGCTTGTAGCCAAGGGCGACCAGGGCGCTGACCGCTTCGTCTTCGGCACGGGCCTGCGAGGCCGTATCCTGTACTGGCGCATTCGATGCCGCAGTATCAAGTGCCGGGGTAAACAGATCGCCCTCACCCCACCCCTTGAGGCGGTCTTTCATTTCGACCACCAAGCGCTCGGCCGTCTTCTTGCCGACGCCCGGAATTTTCACCAGTGTCGTCACATCTTCGTTTTCAACGCTGAGAACAAACTGGCTGGCTGTCATCGCCGATAGGATAGCGAGGCCAAGCTTAGGACCCACACCATTGGCCTTGATCACCTCGCGGAACAGGTCGCGCTCGCTTTTTTTGTTGAAGCCATACAGCAACTGCGCATCTTCACGCACTACGAAATGGGTCGAGATAATGGCTTCCTGACCAACTTCCGGCAATTCATAAAAGCAGCTCATCGGCATCTGGACCTCATAGCCCATGCCGTTCACCTCAAGCAATACCTCAGGTGGTTGTTTTTCAATGATGATTCCACGTAGTCGGCCAATCACAGCAAGATCTCTTTTCTCAATCCACAAAATTGGCTCTAGGATAGTAAAGAGCTGGATGTATATCCAGCTCTTTTTTCATTCCTGCTGACTGCCCGCCCCCAAGGCTATGCACGTTGCTGGCGCATGCCCACTACCTGGTTAAGACTCTCGGCCAGGGTATTTAGCCGCTCGACCTGTTCAGCCAACAATGCCCCCTGTGAGGCCACGGCATCGGATACCTGGTTGGTTTCCACCACGCTGCTGGCCACGGCCTGGCTGGCACAGGTCAGCTCCCTGAGCGCTTCCACCTGCAGGCTGATGGTGTCAGCCAGCTGGGTGACATCGCCCGACACGCTGCTGACCTGCTCAATGATCCCGCTAAGCTCCGCCGTGCTGCTCTCAATAACCGCCTGCCCCTGCGATACCTCGCGCCGGCTGCGCTCTAGCAAAGCACGGATGTCCACCGCCGAGCTATTACTCTTGGCAGACAGCTCGCGCACCTGATCGGCAACAACGGCAAATCCCCGCCCCTGCTCGCCAGCCCGAGCCGCTTCTATCGCCGCATTGAGCGCCAGCAAATTCGTTTGCTCGGCCACGGACGTGATCACATCGGCCACCGACATGATTTCATCATTACTGCTAAGGATACGGGCGATCGCTTCCTTCGAAGCCTGGAGAGACTCAGAGCTAGTCTCAGCCTGGCGGTAGATAATATCGCTGCGCTGTTTAAGCTCAGTCACAAACTGATCGGACGCTTCCATACCCTGAGTGAGGTGCTTGACCTGCTCGCTCATTTGCTCAGCGGCGCTGGCTTGCGACTCGCAATTTACGTTCAGTGTCCCCACCTGGTGGTGAAGCTCGGATGACTGCTGTTCAATCACGTTCGATACCTGGGTCAGTGATTCGGCATTACCACTGGCTTTATCCAGCACTTCAGCCAGCTGGCTGGCCCCTTGCTTGGCCTGCTCGGCAATCGCCTCGCTCGATTTGTGCGCGGTTTCTGCCTGCGCGATAGCCTGATGCCGCTGGCGCGATGCCCAAGCCTGGGCAATCACAATGACCACCAGAGGCAATAGGAAGCCGGACCAGGTTTCAATCATCTGGGAAGTTGAGCTCAATTCGACATTCGGGAATACCCGGCCCGACAAGTGACTATTGACCATCCAGCCGGAGACCACAACCACCAGCAGTGACCATGCGGTTGCCATCAGCAGCCTTGCCGACAAATAAAAGGCGACAATCAGCAAGGGCGACCAGAACGCCTGGGTCGATTCCACGATACCGCCCGTTTGGTAAATAATATTAACCGCATGGATCACCATCCCGAGAAAGCCAACATTCAGGGCAATGACCGGTTGCCGGCTGAAACGGAAGATCACGCCGGCGAGGCATTCGAAGGATACCAGCAACACCGAGGTCATCACCAAGGCGCTGTGGCCATGCTCGTACCACTTGAACAGGCTATAAATCCCGACGAAAAAAGAGGTTAAGGTAAAAAACAAGAAGGTATCGACATAGCGCGCATCATCGCCCTGCCAACTTGCAGTTGTCGGCATAAACAGTGCCCGCCAGAGTGCCAAAGGCGTCATGGAATCCGTTCCTTATTCTGTCTCGGTTATTATTGTCAGATATCGTTGGGGCTGATCTGCAGAGATCACCATCACAGGGTCATATGACCTCCGACCAATATAGCCATCAAACATTGTCGTAACAAAACAAAAAAGCAGCCAAAGGCTGCTTTTTTGATCAAACACTCATTACGCATATATCTTTGTAACGATATAATACTTTGTATTAAAGGCAGTTATCGATATCGGCCCCGCCGTGCCCCGCGGGCTTGCCCCGCCATCGCCACCAGTGTTTTATGGGTATGGGCATGGCAAATCGCCACCGCCAAGGCATCGGCCGCATCGGCCTGCGGTTTGCCCGGAAGCTTTAGCACCGAGCATACCATATGCTGCACCTGCGCTTTATCAGCCCCGCCGGTTCCCACCACAGCCTGCTTAATTAGACGCGCGGCGTATTCATTGACCGGCAAATCGGCATTCACCGCCGCCACAATGGCACTGCCTCGGGCTTGGCCCAGTTTCAGCGCCGAGCTGGCGTTCTTGCCCATGAACACTTCCTCGATAGCAAAGACATCGGGCTGAAACTGCGTGATCACCTCGCTCACGCCGGCATAGATTTGCTTGAGACGGCCTGGGATATCCTCGACAGACGTACGAATACAGCCACTGCCGAGGTATTCAAGATGCCGCCCGACTTGGCGGATCACGCCATAGCCGGTGATCCTCGAACCGGGGTCGATCCCTAAAATAATAGACATACTCTTTAAGCGTTACAGCTGCGCCGCAACCTCATCCGAGATATCGCCATTGTGATACACTTCTTGGACATCATCCAGATCTTCCAGCGCATCGATCAGGCGAAGCAGCTTAGGCGCAGTATCGGCGTCCAAGTCCGCCTTGGTCGATGGCACCAAAGTCACCTCGGCGTTCTGGGCTTCAAAACCAGCTCCATCCAGAGCATCTTTTACCGGACCAAAATCAGCTGGCGTGGTGTAGACGTCGATAGAACCGTCATCGTTGGTTTCGACATCATCAGCACCGCCTTCCAGTGCCGCTTCCATCACAGCATCTTCATCCAGGCCCGCTGCGTATGAGATAACCCCTTTCTTATCGAACAGGTAGTTGACGCTACCGTCGGTCCCCAGGTTACCGCCAGCCTTCGAGAACGCGTGACGCACACCCGATACGGTACGGTTGCGGTTGTCGGTCATACACTCAACCATGACCGCCGTACCACCCGGACCGTAACCTTCATAGATCACGGTTTCCATATTGTCATCGCCTTCACCGCCTGCACCGCGGCTGATCGCGCGGTTGACCGTATCACGCGTCATGTTGTTCGACAGTGCCTTGTCTACCGCTGCGCGCAATCGCGGATTATTATCAGCCTCAGGGCCACCTTCTTTGGCCGCAACCACGATCTCGCGGATCAGCTTGGTGAAAATTTTACCGCGCTTGGCATCCTGTGCCGCCTTACGGTGTTTAATGTTGGCCCATTTACTATGACCTGCCATATCACACTCCCATTTATTGCTCGCCAACTGGCGAAGTTCCACAAATGACCAACCTAGTTTTTATTGATTAAGTACCGGGACCGGCTTGGAAATTAAGGCTGGCTTTAAATCTCTGAGCACCATAGCACTATTTCTATCCTATGGCTTTTGTACCCCTAAAACAAAGACTGGCCTTTCGGCCAGTCTTAATCAAGGTTGTTGCTTACTCTTGCTCGGCGCTTTCTTTCGCCAAGTTGACCGCAATCGCCAGCTCTTCTAGCGCGGCTGGGTTAGCCAGGCTCGGTGCGTCTGTCAGTAGACACGCTGCCGCCGTTGTTTTCGGGAAGGCAATCACGTCACGGATGTTTTCCGTACCGCAAAGTAGCATCACCAAGCGGTCAAGGCCGAACGCCAGACCCGCGTGCGGTGGCGTACCGAACTTCAGAGCATCTAGTAGGAAACCGAACTTCAGCTTCTGCTCATCGGCATCGATACCTAGGATATCGAATACCGCAGACTGCATCTCAGCGTTGTGGATACGCACAGAACCACCGCCCACTTCGTAGCCGTTGATAACCATGTCGTAGGCGTTGGAGTTTGTTGCCGCTGGGTTCGCCTTCAACTCTGCTGGGCTCACGCCCAGTGGAGAGGTGAATGGGTGGTGCATCGCGTGCAGGTTACCTTCGTCGTCTTCCTCGAACATTGGGAAGTCGACAACCCATAGCGGTGCCCAAGCCTTAGTATCAGTCAACTCAAGATCCGTACCCAGCTTCAAACGAAGTGCGCCCATTGCTTCTTCAACAACACGCTTCTTGTCTGCGCCGAACAGGATGATATCACCAGACTCAGCCTGAGTACGGTCAAGCAGCTTGGCAACGACTTCTTCGTTCAGGAACTTTGCCACTGGAGACTGAACACCCTCGAAGCCCGCTTCGCGGTCGTTCACCTTCATCCATGCCAAGCCTTTCGCACCGTAGATACCAACAAACTTGGTGTACTCGTCGATTTGCTTACGCGTTAGCTGTGCGCCACCCGGCACGCGGATCACTGCCACACGGCCTTTCTCGTCGTTGGCTGGGCCTGAGAACACTTTGAAATCAACATCTTTCAGGATGTCAGCCACGTCAACTAGCTCAAGCGGGTTACGTAGGTCTGGCTTATCAGAGCCGTAACGGCGCATTGCTTCTTCGAATGGCATGATTGGGAACGTGCCAAGATCGACGTTTAGAAGCTCTTGCCACATTTCAGTGATCATGCGCTCAGTCACGCCACGTACCTGCTCGGCAGACATGAATGAGGTTTCGATATCGATCTGGGTGAATTCTGGCTGACGGTCAGCACGTAGGTCTTCGTCACGGAAACACTTCACGATCTGGTAGTAGCGATCGAAGCCAGACATCATCAGCAGCTGCTTGAACAACTGTGGAGACTGAGGCAGAGCATAGAAGCTACCTTTGTGAACACGGCTCGGTACCAAGTAGTCACGAGCACCTTCTGGTGTCGCTTTAGTCAGTACTGGTGTTTCGATATCCAGGAAGTCGTTGCTGTCTAGGAAGCGGCGAACAAAGCTCGATGCTTTCGCACGCAGCTTGATGCGGTCGCTCATTTCTGGACGACGAAGGTCTAGGTAACGGTACTTAAGGCGCTGCTCTTCAGTGTTCTTCTGGTTGAAGTCTAGCGGTAGAACGTCAGAGCGGTTGATGATCTCAAGGCCTGTCGCCAGGATTTCCACTTCACCGGTCGCCATGTCTTTGTTGACTTGGCTCTCAGGACGTACGCGTACTTCACCAGTTAGGCGAATACAGAATTCGTTGCGCAGTTGGTTAGCGATCTCGAATACATCTTTCATATCCGGATCAACAACAACCTGAACAATACCTTCACGATCTCGCATATCAATGAAGATAAGACCGCCTAAATCACGGCGACGGTTAACCCAGCCGCATAACTCTACTGTTTGCCCTGCTAGGGACTTGTTCAGGTGACCACAATATTGGGTGCGCATATGAAATTCCCGATCTGTTTACTAACTTTCCTGTGCGTATGGCTGTGCCCAAAGCAGTCGGCCACACACAAACTGAATCCTTCTCGGCCATTTTGGTTAAACATCACGCAACTAGCGCGCTCAGTCTGTCCGAGAGACAAAAATAACGAGGCATTATATACCCAAGCGCCTTCAACATACATGATCCACGAGAATTAATTGGCAATCCGCCTAAACAGCGAACCATTGAGCTGGTAGCCAACTTCTGGCCAAGCACTTTGTATTTTGAACATGCTGGGGAAATAAAGCGAAATACCACTTTAGGAAAAAGTACCCAATGAGATCAAGGAAAAATCCTTTTTCAGAGGCTTAAAAGATTGACCTAGCACTCAAACCCTAAGCACAATAACCAGTAAACCCTGTTTGGAAGCCTCGCCATGCCTTCAACTTACGCAAACCTCCCCATTCGCCTCGGCCTTGCCATGTGGTCCCACAACCACTGGCAGCAAAGTGTGTACGGCAGTGGTTGCAAACCGGGCGACAGGTTGGCGAGGTATGCCGAAGTGTTCCACACGGTCGAAGGCAATACCACCTTCTATGCCACCCCAGGGAGCCCGACCGTCAAGAAATGGCACGAGGCAACCGGCGATCATTTCCGCTTTACCTTCAAGCTGCCCCAGGCCATTACCCACCAAAACCAGTTAGTGCATTGCGATCAGCTACTGGCCGACTTCTTTACCACGATGGCCCCGCTCGAAGGCAAAATCGGGTTATGGAAAGTCCAGCTTCCAGCCCAGTTCGGTCCGGCCGCGCTGCCTGCTCTGGAAAAGTTTCTGCAAAGGCTGCCTGCCAGCTACCCCGTCGGTGTCGAGGTGCGCCATCCGGCTTTCTTTGCCAAGGGGGAAGAAGAAAAGCAGCTCAACCGATTGCTGATCGAGCACGGCGCCAACCGCATTATCATGGACAGCCGCCCGGTGTTTGCCGCTCCCCCGACGACGGAGGCGGTGATCGACGCCCACCAAAAGAAGCCCAAGGTCCCGGCCCATGCTATCGCAACGGCCGCCCGCCCGATGATCCGTTTCATCGGCCATCCCATTGATGCCAGCAACGACGCCTTCTTTGCCAACTGGCTGGTCCGCCTGCCGCAGTGGCTGCGCGACGGAAAAGAGCCATATTTGTTCATCCACACCCCGGACAACAACCACGCCCCAGAGCTGGCAACAAGGCTCTACCGTCTGCTGCAGCAAAAAGCCGTCGACGCAAAGCTACCGGATGTCGAGCTGCCGAAGGCCGAGCCGGACCCGCAGATAGCCTTGTTGTAGGCGATGGGCGCCTCACAACTCTCGATGTGGGCTTAGACACAGTGGTAATTTGACTCATCGGAGGCATAAGAAATAGGATAGCCATACACATGACAATCATGTTCAGCTACATGCCGTCAACGAAACAAATACCCTCTGGTTAATATGAGTTACCCAAATGTCTAATGTCGTTCAGTTCTCTATGTTCAGTGATAGTAAGAAAAACACCACTACCCCGGCAAACAAATCACTAAGCCCTAAAGCGTTACGGGAACAGGCGGCATTAAAACAAGACTACCGCTGTTATTTCTGCGGCAACCGTAAGGAGCCTAAAGAGCTCAACTGGCTTGATAAGGCTGGATTTAAGGTAAAGGCTCATGTTGTCTGTGGTACTTGCAGCTCTGCTGCTAAGTCACGTTCAATGGATGAACTACGAATAATCCTTGCTCTGAAGGCTATGGATTACAGAACGATTAAGCTCCCGCAGTATCTTGAGTTAAGAGAAAAAGGTATTCAGATAGACGGGGTACGTGAATACAGGTTCTACTTTGAAACTGTTGAGTGATTAGACACTAATAACCCAAGCCTCACCGAACCGCTTTCAACAAAAAAGCCCCCCGCAGGCTTAAACTACGGGGGGCGGTATCTTGCAGTGACAGCCTATGGCTATTACTGCAAAATCTGGCCCTTGTACTCGCCGTTAAGCGTCTCTAGGTACGCCGTGATCTTGCCGAGCTCGGCTTGCGACAACCGGACGCCCACCTGGTAGTACGCCATCTTGTCGACCGCTTCAGCCAAGGTTGCCACGCTACCATCATGGAAATACGGTGCAGTCAGGGCAACGTTACGCAGGGTCGGCACCTTGAAGCGGTGCATGTCGCGCTCTTCACCGGTGGCATTGAAGCGGCCGTAATCCACTTCGGTGACATTACCGCGATCGGCAAAGTAGTCTTTCTTGAGCCCCATGATTTCAAAACTCTGCCCGCCCATGGCCTCACCGACGTGGCAGGTACTGCATTTGTATTGCTTGAACAGCGCGTAGCCTTCCTGCTCGTCCGCCGTCAGGGCATCATGGTTGCCTCGCAGGAACTGGTCAAAGCGGCTGTTCGGCGTTACCAGGGTTTTCTCAAACTCGGCAATCGCATCGGTAATGCTGTGCTCCGTGATCCCCTCGGCATAAATCGCAGCAAAGGCGGCATTCATTTCTTCGTCAATTGCCAGCTTGTCGATGATCTGGTCCCAAGACTCAGATGCCATCTCCAGGGGGTTGAGCGGAGGGCCACCGGCCTGCGCCTGCAAATCATGGGCACGACCATCCCAGAACTGGTGAGTATTGAAAACCGAGTTAAACACCGTCGGCGCATTGATTGGGCCAGTGGCGCCGTCGACACCCACCGAGCTCACCAGGCGGTCAACACCACCGGTTTCCAGAGCGTGGCAGCTGGCACAGGATACGGTATTGTCGCCTGAAAGGCGGGTATCATGATAAAGCTTGTCACCCAGCTCGACTTTCGCCATATCGACATCGAACGTGGTACGGATTGGCTGCACCGCTTCGTATTTGAATTCTTTGGTGATCTTGGCCTGGCCCTGGTGGTGACGCAGACGCTCCTGCTTCACCCAGTCTTGGAGTGTCGCGGTTTCTTCTGGTGACAATTTCGAGCGCCAGTGCATGGTCAGGTACAGAGCCGGCGGCATCGAGTTGTCTGCCATCACCGACTCCAGCTTTGCCAGGTCAACTTCGGAGACAAGTTCGCCGGTTCGAACCTGCTCCATCATCGCTTCGATGTTGAAATGGCGCATTGCGCGGGTTACGTCAGCGTCCATCAGTTGCTTGGCGACAGGCAGCTGACCGTAAAAAGGCATTTCGCTATCACTGGTATGGCAGTATGAACAACCGTTTTTGTTCAGTACATCGAACGCTGCCGTTGAAAGCGGATTGATATCCTGTTTGGCCATTTCATGGTAGCGGTCAATCGCCAGTTGCTGGTCAAACTTATCGACCACATAGACTGTGGCCAAATAGCCGGCCAGCCCCAAGCCTACTGCATAATATAATTTACGCATTTTCTACTCCCCAAAAAAATTGTCGGGGAAGATAAAAGTATCGCCAATCCATTGCCAATTGAAAAAAACGTAATCCCCCATTCATTTATCCGATAAAACATTCACTTAACATAAATAGGCCAGGCAATACGCAGCTGGGTGCACTTACTGACAGCAAGCACTAGCCAGCAAACACTTTGTTAACAAATATTTCGTTACAACTTGGTTTAATAATGACAGCAGCAAACATGCGGAAAGGTCGGCAGCAAAAGCAAAATCAATAAAGACAAATGGCCCGTTTTTCACTACAATACGCGACCTTTCAGCGGTGATGGATCACCTCAGTATGAAGATAGGCGCCCTCTGCGTGACAAAGTTCATACTTATCATTTGGAATTTCTGTTTTTTTGTATAGATGAGGTTCGTGAAGATGGCCGGTCACGACAATATTTTTGCGGCACCGATAGATAAAATCGGTGATTTCACATTTGACGAACGCGTAGCCGAAGTTTTCCCGGATATGATTCAACGCTCGGTGCCGGGCTACAGCAATATCATTTCAGCCATCGGTATGTTGGCTGAACGCTTCGCCAAGCCGCATTCGAAAGTTTACGATCTGGGCTGCTCACTGGGAGCGGCAACCTTGTCAATGCGCCGCCATATCCAGCAAGAAGGTTGCGAAATCATCGCGGTCGATAACTCCAGCGCCATGGTTGAACGCTGCCGCTTGCATATCAATGCCTATCGCTCCGATACCCCAGTCCAAGTGCTGGAAGCAGATATCCGTGATATCGAGATCAGCGATGCCTCCGTTGTAGTACTCAATTTTACCCTGCAGTTTTTGGCACCGGATGACCGCCAGGCGCTGCTGGAGAAAATCTACGCCGGCCTGCGCCCGGGGGGGATTTTGATCCTGTCTGAAAAATACATCTTTGACGATGAGCGTGCCCATGAGCTGCTTATCGACCTGCACCATGACTTCAAGCGTGCCAATGGCTACAGCGAGCTGGAAATCAGCCAAAAGCGCAGTGCCATTGAAAACGTCATGCTGCCTGACAGCATTGACACCCACAAGCAGCGCTTCAAAAAAATTGGCTTCTCAAGCTCAGAAGTCTGGTTCCAATGTTTCAACTTCGGCTCGATGTTTGCCATCAAATAAGGTTTCTATTGTCTATGTTTACTTTTGCTGAGTTTTACCAGCTGCTGGCCCAGCATGAAACACTGCGCCCTTGGCTAAACACCCTGCCAAAACAACTGAGTGATTGGGAAGAAAAAGCCCACGGCGACATGGCGCGCTGGATGCGTGCCCTGAAAAAATTCCCAACTGACAAGCCGGACATCATTGACCTGAAACATGCGGTCAGCGTTCGCAATGAGGGTGGCATTGCTGAAGGCGAGCAAAAGCGTCTAGAAAGCCTGCTGCGCCTGCTCCATCCGTGGCGCAAAGGCCCTTACGATATGCATGGTATCCATATCGATACCGAGTGGCGTTCAGACTGGAAATGGGACCGAGTTCTGCCGCATATCTCCCCACTAAAAGGCCGCACCGTATTGGATGTTGGCTGTGGTAACGGTTACCACATGTGGCGTATGCTGGGCGAAGAAGCCAAACTGACCGTGGGTATCGACCCGTCCAATCTGTTCCTGATCCAGTTCGAGGCTATCAAGCGCCTGATGGGCATGGACGAGCGCGCCTACCTGCTGCCGCTAGGCATCGAACAGTTGCCAGAGCTGAAGGCTTTCGATACCGTTTTCTCCATGGGGGTACTGTACCACCGCCGCTCACCGCTTGATCACATCATCCAACTGAAGAACCAGCTACGCAAAGACGGCGAGCTTATCCTAGAAACGCTGGTTATTGACGGGGACGAGAACGATGTGCTGGTCCCGACCCACCGCTACGCCCAGATGCACAACGTTTACTTCTTCCCATCAGCCAAGGCGCTGAAGGTGTGGATGGAAAAATGCGGTTTGGTCGATGTCAAAATCGTCGACGAATGCGTCACCACCGCCGACGAGCAGCGCTCGACAGACTGGATGACCAATAATTCCCTACCGGAATATTTGGACCCTTCTGACCCGACAAAAACGGTTGAAGGATACCCAGCCCCTAAACGAGCAGTGCTGATTGCTCGAAATCCTGACTAACTACTGACAAGGGGGTGCTGTTCGCATCCCTTTTTGTAGGTTAAAATATTGCCGCCTAAGAAAAAATAGAAGTACCTCCGGGAGACATAATGCTTCGCCGCTTTGTACCATTACTGACCTTTGCTGTCCTTTCAGGCTGTAGCCTCACCCAGCCACAACAAGATCATGAACAAACCATGCAGGCTATTAACGTCATGGAAGATCGTGTCAATTTTCAGCTTGCAACCATGATCAAACAAATAGATGACCAAAACGCCTATATTGCTAACCTGGAGACGAAAATCTCTACCTTGTCTGATGACATGAGTCAGCACTACAGCGATTCCGCCCTGCTTGCCTTCAGCGAAGAGGAAGAAGAGGCGGCCCCTGTCCCCGAAATCCGAGACAACGATCCGCGTATTGCCCACGGCAAAGTGATCCTTGGCGAAGAAGAATGGGTATGGCTGGATGCAACCCAGAGCTTTTATAAGGCCCGAGTCGATACGGGGGCGACAACCTCGTCTGTCAGCGCCACCAATATTCAGATATTCGAGCGTGACGGCAAAGAGTGGGCCCGTTTCAATATGAACCATACTTCGGACGAGGCCCCAAGTGAGGCCGACATGGTCGAAGCCCCTGTGGTTCGCTGGGTCAAGATCCGCCAGGCCAGTGCAAGTGACCTTAACCGCCGCCCGGTCATTGAAGCATGGGTAAAACTCGGCCAGCTTCATGAAAAAGCACAATTTACGTTGGCAGATCGCACTCAGATGACCTATCCAGTATTATTAGGACGTGAGTTTTTCAAAGACATAGCACTTGTTGATGTAGGTAAAAAGTTTGTTCAGGGAATGAATGAGCAGCAAGTACAACAAAACTAATAACAAATTTTGAGGATGTCATGACATCAAGAATCCCGTTTTATTTTCTTATTACCCTGCTAGTCATCGCAGGGGCGGCATTGAGCATGTACCGCCACGATGTCTATGGGGTGCCATGGACTCCGGGTGAAGAACGCGCGCTATGGGAACTCGAGGCTCGCATTGAATTTGATGCCATTGGTGATCCGGTCAAAGTCTCCATGGCCGCGCCGGAAACCCAGCAGGGGTTTACCCAAATTGATGAAAGCACCTCATCGCCGGGCTATGGTGTCGCTCTGATTGATACCAACAAAGGCCGCCGGGCCGAATGGTCTATCCGCGAAGCGACCGGTAAACAAATCCTTTATTACAAAACCCAAATGCTGGTCGACGATCAAGCCAGCTACAGCATGCTGCCACCCAAGGGCAACACGGTCGCTGTCAGCCTTGATAACCCGCAGCAGACAGCTGCTACGGCCCTGCTCGACCAAGCTCGCAGCTTATCCTCCGATAACGTTACCCTGACTCGTGAGCTGATTAAACAATTCAATGACCGCAACAACCAGAATGCGGCCTTGTTGCTCAACAGCCTAAGCCGCGAGCAGGCAATCATTAACCTGCTTTCTCTGGAAAAAGTCCATGCCCGCATTGTCGGCGGCCTGCAGCTAGAAGATGGCCGACGCCGCCAGAGCATCACCCCGATGGCCGAAGTATGGGACGGCAAGACTTGGCAGCTGTTTGACCTGCAAACCGGCCAAGAAGGCAAACCGGACAACATCCTGCTTTGGAACCAGCAGGGGCACTCGTTACTGGACGTTATTGGTGGCCGCAACTCCAACATCAGCTTCTCGATCATTGCCCAGGACATCACTCCGCAGCAGGCAACACGTGAGAAAGTCCAGGCCGAAGATCTGCTGAACTTCTCAATCCACAGCTTGCCGGTTGAAGAGCAAGCCATGTTTAAGACCATTATGCTGGTCCCTATCGGCGCATTGATTGTGGTCTTCCTGCGTATCATCATCGGCCTTAAGACTTCGGGTACCTTCATGCCGGTCCTCATCGCGGTAGCCTTTGTCCAGACCCAGCTTGTCACCGGTATCCTTGGCTTCCTGTTGATTGTCGGTACCGGTTTGGTGATCCGTAGCTACCTGTCCAAGCTCAACCTGCTTCTGGTGGCGAGGATTTCCGCGGTGATCATCACGGTAATTATGATTATCTCCATCTTTACCGTCGTGGCCTTCAAGATTGGTTTGGTCGAAGGCCTGACCATTACCTTCTTCCCGATGATCATCCTATCGTGGACCATCGAGCGTATGTCAATCCTGTGGGAAGAGGAAGGCGCGAAAGAAGTGTTGATCCAGGGCGGGGGCTCACTACTGACCGCAGTCTTCGTTTACCTAGCAATGACTAACCCGTTGATCCGCCACCTGACGTTCAACTTTATCGGTATTCAGCTGATCATCCTGGCGTTGATCCTGATGTTGGGTAACTACACAGGCTACCGTTTGAGTGAGCTGCGCCGCTTCAAGCCGCTCGCGGAGGACTAAACTATGTCACTGTTCTCACAGTTTACGTCCCCCTTCAAACTGCGTGAGCGCGGGATCATGGGGATGAACCAGCGCAACCACAGCTACATTGGCCGCTACAACGACCGTAGCCTGTATCCACTGGTGGACGACAAGCTCAAAACCAAGCTGATTGCCAAACAGGCTGGGGCCACGGTTCCGGAACTGATTGGCGTCATCGACAGCCAGGTGTTCGTCAAGCGCGTTCACGACATGGTCAAAGACTGGCCGGGTTTTGTGATCAAGCCAGCCCAGGGCTCTGGCGGTAAAGGTATTCTGGTGGTGGTCAAGCACAAGGATGGGGTTTATGTAAAACCGTCCGGTGCCGAGATGAACAAGCAGGATGTCGAGCGACACATCACTAACACCCTGGCGGGGCTGTTCTCGCTCGGTGGCAAGAACGATGTGGCAATGATCGAGAACCTGATCCAGTTCGATAATGTGTTCGACGGCTTCAGTTACGAAGGCGTGCCCGATGTCAGGGTTATCGTCTTCAAGGGCTATCCTGTAATGGCAATGATGCGCTGCTCGACCTCGGCCTCTGACGGCAAGGCTAACTTGCACCAGGGTGCGGTAGGGGTCGGCATCGATATTGCCACCGGTAAGGCTATCCGCGCCGTGCAGTTCGACCAACCGGTTGAACGCCATCCTGACACCGACCGTAAACTGAGTGAATTGGCCGTTCCCAACTGGCACAAGCTGCTGACATTGGCTTCAAGTGCGTGGGAGATGACCGGATTGGGCTATATGGGCACCGATATGGTCCTTGATAAGATCCAGGGGCCGATGGTACTGGAGCTCAATGCACGCCCGGGTTTGGCGATCCAGACCGCTAACGGTGCCGGCCTGCTACCTCGGCTACGGCACATCGAAAACTTGGGAGTTCCGGCCAAGCCACCAACACCAGAAGAACGTGTTGCCTATGCTGCTGAACAGTTTGGTGTCAAATCAAAGTTCTAGCAAAGCAAGTGATAACTCTCACATTAAGCCCCAGACTTGTGCTGGGGCTTTTTTATTCTGGCGTCATATGGCAATAATAGACTTCATTTTCCCCGGATAGTATCTTCCCTGCAGCGCAAAGGACTTATCAATGCACCCCATTTCCCAGCAACATGATCCCCTTTTCGATCAGTATATCGACCGCACCGGCAGCAACAGTATCAAATGGCAAAAGTACCAGGGCCAGGATGTACTGCCAATGTGGGTTGCTGATAGTGACTTCAAGGTTCCCCAAGCGATCACCGACGCCCTGCATAACCATGTTGACCATGGTATCTTCGGCTATGGCAGTGCACCCACGGCGCTGACAGAACTAATTATCGAGCGGATGCAGCGGCTGTACCGATGGCATGTTGAGCCTGAGTGGATAGTCTATCTGCCGGGATTGGTATGCGGCATCAACCTGGCGGTCCGCTCTGTTTGCAATGATAAGCAAGGGGTGGCTTGTCCAAGCCCGATATATCCGCCATTCAAGTCATCAGCCAAACTGGCTAAGCGTCCACTGAGCAAACTACCGGTAGAGATCGAGGATAAACGCTGGTTAATGTCCCTTGATGACAGTGCCTTACTACCTGATACGCGATTATTGCTGTTTTGCAACCCACTCAACCCCGGTGGCACAGTGTACCGCAGAGACGAGCTACAGGCTGTTGCTGACTTTGCCAACCAGCAGGACTTAATCGTCTGCTCTGATGAAATTCACTGTGATTTGATACTCGAGCCTGGCTGCCAGCATATTCCCTTTGCCAGCCTCAGCGAAGAGGCTTCACAGCGCTCTATCACCCTGCTTGCTCCCAGCAAAACTTTCAACATCGCCGGCCTCGGTGCCTCGATGGCCATTATTCCCAACTCGGCCTTGCGCAGAGATTTTATCCGCACAAAAGCCGGCATTGTGCCTGACGTCAATGTGCTGGCCTACACCGCAGCCCAGGCAGCCTATGAGCAAGGGCAACCTTGGCTCGACAGGCAGCTAGCCTACCTGCGACGAAATAAAGAAACCGTTGAGCACGCTATCAATGCCATGCCCTTCCTGAGCCTCCCCCCTATCGAGGGGACTTATCTGGCATGGATTGATGCGACGAAGCTGCCAGTGGCTTCTCCCTTTAAGTTCTTCGAGCAGGCTGGCGTGGGGCTATCACCCGGGGCAGATTTCGGCAATCCCGACTTTGTTAGGCTCAACTTTGCTTGCCGCCATCAAACACTGCTCGAGGCACTCGGCAGAATGGAAAAAGCCGTAATGGCATTGGAGAATGAACAAATGGCGAAAGAGTAACCACTTACTTGCCGTTTCACTTTTTTTATTAAAGAAATCATAGGCTGTACCGATACAAACTTCACAACACTGGTTCGGTTATCGGTACAGCAATTGATGCAAATTCATTCACTCGACAAAGCGCAGCTGATCAACGAAGTTCAGCTTGGCAGCCAGCTCAGCCATGCGGTTGAAGGCGGGCGTCGTGCTGATTTTGCCCTGATGCTGGCCCTGCTCTCCCCCGAGCAGCTTGAGATAACCCCGGTTGACGCACTGCCTGCCGCGGGCAAGACAGAAAGCGAGCTGCGGGCTTACTTTGAACTGCCAGACCCGCAGCCGCTGTCGACCACAGAAAGTAGCTACCAGAATGCAGCTCAGCAAGCCAAGGCGTTCCACCAAAGCGGCTTGGCCGACGCTCGTCTGCTTGATGGCCTCAAACCCACCCCACTCTCCTACCCGCCGCAAGGAACCAAAGGCATGCCGGAAGAGGTGTACCATAACCTTTCAGGCCATGAACGCCGCCTGCTGCCGCCTACCGAAGACGCCACGATAAAAGCCTCACCGCAGGATCTGTATCTTTCACTGGTACAAGCCAAGCGGTTTGCCGAAATGTACGGTGTTTAAACCAGCACAATTTCCGGCGACGAAAGCGAGAGCCAGCGTTGCTTGCTCCCCCCATGACACGGTTGTTGCATTGACCGTATTATCATTACAGCATTAAATTCGTGACCGCCCTCATAGCATCATCACTTTTTCGCTGCACTATGATCACACTTCACTAACATTTTATGGCTGGGTCGTAAGTTTGGGGGATTATTCACAGACAAGCGCACCATTGCTCCGTAACCTGAATCCATGACTCGCAAGTTGGCTTTTGACAGTGTCATATAGGAAGAACTATGAATATTGCACATTCAGTCATACTCATCACCGCGGCAGGCAGCCCCTTGGGTAAAGCGCTATCGCTCCATTTTGCTTCACTGGGGGCAAAACTGGCATTGGTCGATGAGCGCCAACACGCCCTTGGCCAGACCCTACAAGCTTGCCAGGCTGTTGGAGCCTCGTGCCAGTCCTATCTGATCCCGGACCTGAGCGAGCGGACAATTGCCACGCTGATCAATAACGTCCACCAACATTTTGGCAGGATCGAAGTCTTGGTTAACTGCTGGGTAGGCTCAGAGTTGCCGTCTCTGCTTAGCCCATCTTCAGTCGATCAATTCAGCCGTTCGATGAGCGAAAAAGCCACCCCATTCTTCACCTTCGGCAAGCAAACCGCCCATTACATGCGCGATCACAACTGCCCCGGGGTAATCATCAACCTGGCGGCCAATGAAGATTGCCAGCATAATTATATCCACTCAGGTTCGAAAGCCATTGTTTCGGGCTTGACCCAAAGCTGGGCCAAAGAACTGGCAGAATTCAACATTCGCGTTGGCGGTGTGGTGCCGCTGACCATCGACTGCCCTTGCAATAACCACCATCATAAGCTCAGCTCGCCACTTCAATACGAGATAGCCCGCAGTGCAGAATATATCGTCGCCAACGACTACTTCAACGGCAGGATGATTGAAGCCGAAGTGAGCTAAAGCCTCCTTGCCCCGGTAAATTGACAGTCCTTAAACGAAAAAAGCCCGCCAAAATGGCGGGCTACATAGGTAGTCTAAAGTGCGCTAGCTAAACAATGATTAAGCTTCTGCTTTCTCTTTTTTAGCTTTTGGTGCTTTCACTGCTTCCTGGTCTTCTTTTTTCTTGATGACCGTTGTGCCTTCGAAAGTTTCACCTTCAACAAACGCCTTACCGTAGTAAGAAGCTAGTAGAACTTCTTTTAGCTCAGCAATTAGCGGGTAGCGTGGGTTCGCACCAGTACACTGGTCATCGAACGCTTCAACCGCTAGCTCATCAAGCTTCGCAAGGAAGTCAGACTCAGCTACACCCGCAGCCTGGATAGACATTGGGATTTCTAGGTTAACTTTCAGCTCATCCAACCATGCTAGAAGACGCTCAATCTTCTGTGCAGTGCGATCACCTTCCTGAGATAGGCCTAGGTGGTCAGCAACTTCTGCATAACGACGGCGTGCCTGTGGACGGTCGTACTGAGAGAATGCAGTCTGCTTAGTTGGGTTGTCGTTTGCGTTGTAACGAACAACGTTAGAGATCAGCAGTGCATTCGCTAGGCCGTGAGGTACGTGGAACTCAGCACCAACCTTGTGCGCCATTGAGTGACAAACACCTAGGAAGGCGTTGGCAAACGCGATACCAGCGATAGTTGCTGCGTTGTGTACTTTCTCACGAGCGATTGGGTCGTTAGCACCGTTCGCGTAGCTTGAAGGTAGGTACTCTTTCAGCATCTTAAGTGCTTGTAGAGCCTGGCCGTCAGAGTATTCGTTCGCAAGAACAGATACGTAAGCTTCTAGGGCGTGAGTTACCGCATCGTAACCACCGAACGCGGTTAGCGACTTAGGCATGTTCATCACAAGGTTGGCATCAACGATAGCCATTTGTGGTGTTAGCTCGTAGTCCGCTAGAGGGTATTTAGCACCGGTTTTGTCATCAGTAACAACCGCAAATGGCGTAACTTCAGAACCTGTACCAGAAGTAGTTGTGATACATACCAACTCAGCTTTCTTACCCATTTTAGGGAACTTGTAGATACGCTTACGGATGTCCATGAAGCGCATTGCTAGTTCTTCGAAGTGTGTTTCTGGGTGCTCGTACATAACCCACATGATTTTCGCAGCATCCATTGGTGAACCACCACCTAGAGCTAAGATCACGTCTGGCTGGAAGCTTTGCATTGCAGCTGCACCTTTCTCTACAACAGATAGAGTAGGATCGGCCTCTACATCGAAGAATACTTGAACTTCAATACCCTGAGCTTTCAGTAGTTTTACTACCTCATCAGCGTAACCGTTGTTGAATAGGAAACGGTCAGTTACTAGGAATGCACGTTTCTTGCCTTCTAGGTCGCCAAGTGCGATTGGCAGGCTACCACGACGGAAGTAGATTGACTTAGGTAGTTTGTGCCACAACATGTTTTCAGCTCGCTTAGCTACAGTTTTCTTGTTGATAAGGTGCTTAGGACCTACGTTCTCAGAGATAGAGTTACCACCCCATGAACCACAACCCAGTGTTAGAGACGGTGCAACGTTGAAGTTGTACAGGTCACCGATACCACCGTGAGTTGTAGGGATGTTTACAAGAATACGTGCAGTCTTCAGCTTGTCACCGAAGTAGCGGATGCGGTCTGCATTCACGTCTTGGTTAGTGTAAAGACCAGATGTGTGGCCGATACCACCGATTTCAACCATAGTTACCGCCTGAGCAACTGCATCTTCGAAGTTGTCAGCGCGGAATAGACCTAGAGTTGGAGACAGTTTTTCGTGAGCGAATGCATCGTCGTAAGACACTTTGCCCAGACCTTCACCAACAAGAACTTTAGTGTCAGCTGGTACTTTAACGCCTGCCATTTCAGCGATTGCTGGCGCTGGCTGGCCTACGATTTTCGCGTTTAGGTTACCGTCGATAAGCAGTACTTTACGTACTTTCTCAGCTTCTGCCTTAGATAGAACGTATGCTTTGTGAGAAGCGAAACGCTCTTTCACTTCGTCGTAAACTTCGTCAACAACGATTGCAGCCTGCTCAGAAGCACATACTACACCGTTATCGAAAGTCTTAGACATCAGGATAGAAGCAACAGCACGCTTAACGTCTGCAGTTTCATCGATAACAACTGGAACGTTACCCGCACCAACACCGATTGCAGGCTTACCAGAAGAGTAAGCTGCTTTAACCATGCCTGGACCACCAGTTGCAAGGATAAGTGCAATGTCATCATGCTTCATCAGTGCGTTAGATAGCTCTACAGAAGGCTGGTCGATCCAACCAATGATGTCTTTTGGCGCACCAGCAGCGATAGCCGCTTCTAGAACCAATTTAGCTGCATCGTTAGTAGAGTTCTTCGCACGTGGGTGTGGCGAGAAGATGATACCGTTACGGGTTTTAAGAGAGATTAGAGATTTGAAGATAGCAGTAGAGGTTGGGTTTGTGGTTGGTACGATACCACAGATGATGCCAACAGGCTCTGCGATAGTCATAGTACCTAGGTTGTCATCCTCTTCCAGGATGCCACAGGTCTGCTCATCTTTATATTTGTTGTAGATAAATTCTGAAGCGAAGTGGTTCTTGATAACCTTGTCTTCGACGATACCCATACCTGACTCTTCTACCGCTTGTTGCGCTAGAGGAATACGTGCTTGGTTGGCAGCTAGTGATGCAGCACGGAAGATTTTGTCAACTTGCTCCTGAGAGTAAGTCGCAAACTCTTTCTGAGCCGCTTTAACGCGTGCAACCATTGCATCTAGTTCAGCCATATTAGTAACAGGCATAGTTAACTCCTAACTTAAGATTGAAAACTTTTTAGTAAGGATGCGTACACATCCTAAGGGTTACCTGGCGAGCATCCGGCTCCAAAAAACAACCTGGTAACACACATACTTAGTAAATTGCTTTCAAAACTGATTATATTCTTTCACACCTCGAAAAAAATTGATTTAGATCACTTGTAACCATTTAGAGTTACACTTTGTTATTTTTTGACGCATATCACCCAAAAGCAATAACCTAAACGGTTGTTTTGTGACCATTGCGCTTGATGAACAACAAAGCAGAGCCAAATCCCGCGGTTATCTAGCCATATTATTACGTAATAAAGCTACACAATTTGTCATATCGATACCATAACGAGAGCTAAATCACATTTTTTTGTCGTACTTGAATCAGTTTTGTTTCATTAATGTAGCACGCGATCTACTCATCAAAGAGTAACCTAAACCAACCGCTTTTACACCACCGCAACAACAATTTCATAAATAACTTTATATTGCGGTAGGTATAACTATTTTTAATTGGTTAAATGCAAACGATTGGCTTAAAGTATCGCCGATCAACAGGTTTGTACTGTTTTTATCAAAGGTTAGATCATCGGCTGGCCCCCTATTGTTGACTCGGCCGCGCTTGCTCACCGTGCGACTTTTCTAATCTTTGGCAACATTGGCTTCCTGTTGGGCTCTAAACTCCCATAATTAGTACTAAACCCCATATGCAACCACTTGAATTAGCTATTTTTCTGCAGTTTTTTGTCGGTCTGATCGCTGCCGTCAACCCCATCGGAATCATGCCGATCTTTGTCTCGCTGACTGGCCATATGAGCCCGGAGGAGCGAAACAAAACGGCCCTGACCGCCAATATCGCCGTTGCCGTGATCCTGACCGTGTCGCTCCTTGCTGGTCAGTTATTGCTGGATATGTTCAGTATTTCCCTCGATTCGTTCCGTGTTGCCGGTGGCCTGCTCCTATTGACCATCGCTTTCTCAATGATGAGCGGTAAGTTGGGTGAGGATAAACAGAACAAGCAGGAAAAATCCGAGTCCATCAGCCGCGAGCAGATTGGTGTTGTTCCGCTGGCAATGCCGTTAATGGCAGGCCCGGGTGCCATCAGTTCCACTATCGTGTACGGCTCCCGCTACCCGGGGATGAGCAGCACGGTTGGCATTGCCATGACTATCGTGGCGTTTGCGTTTTGCTGCTGGCTCTTGTTCCGAGCCGCCCCGATCATCGTCCGTTTTCTAGGCCAGACCGGCATCAACGTCATCACCCGTATTATGGGCCTGATCCTAGCAGCACTCGGCATCGAGTTCATTGCCAACGGACTACGCGCCCTATTCCCGGGACTAGCCTAACCCCAGCCCACTCTGTGGCCGGATAGCTCTCCGGCCATAGAACGCCGCCAGTCCGTTCGCGTCCGCATTCTCCCCAACAAGCTCGCACCAAGCCCTTCACCTTCATGCCAAAGGACTATTTTGCTTACTACGACCCAACTATTTGGTTTATTATTTATATACTTATATAAATAACTAAGGACTCATTGCTTTGGTTACCCTGACCCGCAAACAGCGCCTTTACCAAATCATCTTCGGCACCCAAACCAAAGCTGGCCGGAATTTCGATATCGCGCTAATTGTCGCGATCCTTTGCTCTGAAGTCGTTTTGATCCTGTCTACCATCCGCTCTGTCGATTTCAAATACAGTGAAACGCTCACCACGCTTGAATGGACATTCACCCTGCTGTTTACCATCGAATATGCATTGCGCCTGTATTGCTCCCCCAAACCATGGGCGTATGCCCGCAGCTTTTATGGTGTCATCGACCTCATTGCCGTTCTGCCCAGCTATCTCGCGTTTCTATTTCCGGGCTCGAACTACCTGCTTATCATACGCCTGATCCGTGTCATGCGAATTTTCAGGATCCTCAAGCTTGCCCGCTTCCTCAAAGACTCCAATATCCTGTTGCGAGCCCTCCTGATGGCACAGCGCAAGATCTTGGTGTTCTTCAGCACTGTGGCCATCTTGGTTACTGTCCTGGGTTCATTACTCTACATCGTCGAAGGGCCCGACAACGGCTTTACCAGTATTCCCACCAGCATCTACTGGGCCATCGTCACGATTACGACAGTGGGTTATGGCGATATTGTGCCGCAGACAAATATCGGCAAAGCCATTGCTTCTTTTACCATGCTACTGGGCTACTCGATCTTGGCAGTACCGACCGGGATCATTACCGCCGAGCTCAGTCAGGAGATGCAGACCCAGCGACATTTGATCCGCTGCACTAACTGCTCGGCCAGCGGCCATGAGAGTGATGCTAATTTCTGCAAAAAATGCGGGACCGAGCTTCCCGAACACCTTTGATTTGCCTGCTGACGCCGTCCATATTCGGGCTCTAACAACAAAAACGGCACCCTTACAACAGGGTGCCGTTTTTTAATTTTGTGGATTTATCGCGCTTTACTGTTGGCGATTTAAATAGTCCGCCGCCTTATCTGGAAAATCAGTAAATACGCCGTCAACATTGGCTGTTCGGTAAAAGATGTCCAGCATGTCATTGAAGTCATTGGCATAGGCTGGAATGCGTCCTTCGTCGGAACGGAAGGTGTACGGGTGAACCTGCATCCCGGCGTCATGGGCAGCCTTGACCAGCCCCGTCAGCCTGATGTTACCTTTTACTGATTCATCAGACACCACCATCGGCTTCCAAGGACCGATGCCATCGGCGTATTTTGCCACCGCGGCCATGCCTCCTGGTTGGAACATCCAATCATAGCTGTAAGGTTTCGCACTGCCGTCCTCACCATACACCATGGTTTCATTCCAGTCGGTATAAGCCATCAACTGAACCAGTTTGACCTCCATTCCCATCGCTGGCATCAACTCATCGTGAATACGCTTGAGCTCGTTGTAGTCGAATGTTTGCAGGTATACCTTGCTGTCTTTACTGGTATAGCCGTATTGCTTGAGCGCCTTAAGCACGGCCGCACTGATATCCTTGCCTTCATGGCGGTGGAACCAAGGTGCTTTGATTTCAGGATAAATACCAATATCGTAGCCGAGGGTCTTGTTCAGCCCTTGGATCATCTCGATCTCTTCTTCGAAAGTCGGCACCTTGAAGTCAGACTGCCACATTGGAAAACGCCCCGGGAACCCCTGCACCTGTTTGCCCTCTTCGAGCTTGAAGCCTTCAGTCACACTGAGCTGCTTGATTTCGGCCAGGGTAAAGTCAATCGCATAATAGCGGCCATCATCACGGGCACGGTCTGGGAATACCGCAGCCACATTGGTGACACGGTCAAGGTAGTGGTCATGCAATACCACCAGCCGGTTATCTTTGGTCATCACCACATCCTGCTCGATGTAATCCGGCTTCATGGCATAGGCCAGCGCTTTAGAGGCAAGAGTATGCTCGGGCAGGTAACCGGAGGCTCCGCGGTGGGCCACCACCACCTTATCGGCGTTGGTTTGAGCGAAGCACGGGGAAGCAATTAGGGCACTGCCTATCACGGCAGCAAGGCAAGCTGTTTTCATTATTATGTCCTAGTCAACGCGTTATGATTATCTGTTTTTAATATAAAACATAAAGATATGAACACATCATAGTACAAGCATAATAATGACTCACCAGTATTTCAGTAGCATGACTTTCGTTATGTGTGATCGATAACGCTCGAAATTGAACGTAAAATTTTCGAATGGTGATCTTGGTGTAACTTTTGATTATTAGGCATAAAAAAAGCCGGAGTTTTCACTCCGGCTCATTGAATTCAAAGAAGGTTATCCTTTACTTACGGCGCCAAGTCGTACCTTGAGGGCCGTCTTCCAGGATAATACCCATCGCGGTCAGCTTGTCGCGGGCTTCATCCGCTGCCGCCCAGTCTTTCGCTGCACGGGCATCCAGACGCTGCTGGATAAGTGCTTCGATTTCAGCGACGTCTTCGTCTTCACCGGCACCACCTTGTAGGAAGGCTTCCGGCTCTTGAGCCAATAGGCCAAGTACATCTGCCAACTCACGCATGCGTGCACCCAGTGCAGAAGCCGCATTGATATCTTCCGCTTTCAGGCGGTTGATTTCGCGCGCCATATCAAACAGCACAGAGTAAGCTTCAGGCGTGTTGAAGTCGTCGTCCATCGCTTCTTTGAAGCGGGCAACAAACTCATCACCACCGGCAGCAGCAACCGAAGTATCAAGACCACGGAGTGATGTGTACAGGCGCTCAAGCGCTGAACGAGCCTGCTTGAGGTTATCTTCGCTGTAATTCAGCTGGCTACGGTAATGGCCAGACATCAGGAAGTAACGCACGGTTTCGGCATCGAAGTAACCCAGTACATCACGGATAGTAAAGAAGTTACCCAGCGATTTGGACATCTTCTCGCGGTCAACCATTACCATGCCGCTGTGCATCCAAGTATTCACGTACTGGGAGCCCGTTGCACAGCATGACTGGGCAATTTCATTTTCATGGTGCGGGAACTGCAGATCAGAACCACCGCCATGGATATCGAAGTGATCACCCAGGATAGCCGAGTTCATTGCCGAACATTCAATGTGCCAGCCCGGGCGGCCTGCGCCCCATGGTGATTCCCAAGTTGGCTCACCCGGCTTGGACATCTTCCATAGCACGAAATCAAGCGGGCTACGCTTGGCTGTTTCGATATCAACACGGGCACCGGCTTGTAGCTGATCAAGGTCTTGCTTAGACAGCTTGCCGTACTCGTCGAACTTGCTCACTTCGAACATCACATCGCCATTGTCTGCCACATAGGCAAAACCACGCTCGATCAGGCGCTCACACATCGCGATAATTTCAGCGATAAATTCGGTCGCGCGAGGCTCGATATCCGGGCGCTTCATGCCCAGTGCATCAAAGTCAGCGTGCATTTCGCCGATCAAACGCTCAGTCAGAGAGTCACAGCTTTCGCCATTTTCCGCTGCGCGCTTGATGATCTTGTCATCAATGTCAGTGATGTTACGAACAAAAGTCAGATCGTAACCCGAATAACGCAGGTAGCGAGACACCACATCGAATGACACAAACGTACGACCGTGGCCGATGTGACAGAGATCGTAGATGGTAACCCCACAGACATACATGCCAACTTTACCTGGCTGAATGGGTTTAAATTCCTCTTTTTGTCTTGTCAGTGAGTTATAGATCTTCAACATGTCTCTTCGATACTCATTTGGTGGGGTTGCAATTCAAGAAGGTAATTACACCTTTATTGGCCGCCCATAGCAAGGAAAATCACGCCATCGGGACGATTCTGCCACAATATCGTCAGGGATACTGCCGCCTTCACTTTGCCTGTCCAAGGTGCCAAGCCTTCACGCATATTCTATAGTTAAGCAAAAGGTCAATATTTCGCCTATTTATCACAGAGTTTGCCATTGGCAACAGTTAATATTGACGCCTATGTCGGGTAAGATAGAATCCAACGTTTAAAGCAATATACACCTATTTAAAGGACAAGCTCATGGTAACGCTTCACACTACTTTTGGTGACATCAAAATCCAACTAAACACTGAAAAAGCACCTGAGACCTGTGCAAACTTTCTACAGTACTGTCGTGACGGTTTCTATAACGGCACTCTGTTCCACCGCGTTATCGATGGCTTCATGATCCAGGGCGGCGGTATGGCTTCTGGCATGGAAGAAAAAGAAACTCGTGCACCAATCAAGAACGAAGCCAACAACGGCCTAAGCAACAAAGTCGGCACACTGGCTATGGCGCGTACTATGGAGCCGCACTCTGCAAGCTCTCAGTTCTTCATCAACGTTAACGACAACAAATTCCTGGACTTCAAATCAGAAACACCTGATGGCTGGGGCTACTGCGTATTTGCTGAAGTGGTTGAAGGCATGGACGTAGTGAACAAGATCAAAGGCGTTGCAACGGGCAACTGGGGCTACGTGCACCAGGACGTACCGGTAGAAGAAGTTGTTATCAACAACGTGACTATCGAAGAGTAATGCTTCACAAAGGGTGGCCAATGTGCCACTCTTCCCCTCTATGACCACACTTTTTATTTCCGATCTGCACTTGAGTGCCGACAGGCCTGACATCACCGCCTGTTTCCTTCGCTTTATGTCCACCGAAGCCCGTGGCATCGATGCCCTTTATGTATTGGGCGATCTATTTGAAATGTGGATTGGCGATGATGATGATTCCCCGTTCCACCAGCAAATAAAATCAGCCTTCCGCCAGCTCACCGACAACGGCGTGCCGTGCTATTTTATCCACGGCAACCGGGACTTCCTGATAGGCAAACGCTTCAGCCAAGAAACCGGGGTCGAGCTGCTGCCCGAGCACACTGTGGTTGATCTCTATGGCACTCCAACCCTGCTCCTGCACGGTGACACTCTGTGCACGCTCGATGAAGGCTATCAGCGCTATCGCAAGAAGGTACATAACCGCTTTATTCAATGGCTTTTTTTCCGCCTGCCGCTGCGCTACCGCCAGCGTATCGGTGAGAAGATGCGAAGCGACAGCAGCCAGACCAACCGGACCAAAAGCCAGGCCATAATGGACGTCACCCCCGGTGAGGTTGTCCATGTCATGGCAGAGCTTGGGGTCAACCAGATGATCCACGGCCATACGCACCGGCCTGACGTCCATACCCTGTCCGTCAACGGGCAAGATGCACGCCGCATTGTGCTAGGCGACTGGTATAAGCATGGCTCGGTATTGATTTGTACCCCGCAGGACTGCCAGCTTGAAACGCGCGATTTTCAGCCTTAGCTGCCTGTAGCTACAACCAAACACAGGCGGCCCGGCCAAACACCGTGCCAATAAAAAAGGTACGCCATGCGTACCTTTTTCAATTCCAGTGGGATAGCCCCTACTCGGTCGAACCTGCCAGCGCCTCTTTGCCAGCAAGTACGCGCTCTTTTGCCCACGAGCGATACATGGTGATAGCGGTATAGAGCACCACGCCAATCACCAGCCATGCCAGCAAGTGCAAATCAAGCGACTTTACGAGATACGCCGCAATCACCACGCCAATTGGGCCTGTAATCGCCACCACCAACGCCGCACGACTGTTGATGCGGTTCATCCGAATGAAACCACCCGCCGAGAAGAAGCTCAAGAAGGCACAAGAACACATCATAATAGGAAATGCCGCCAGCGGATGCATGCCCAACAGGTAGACCATGGTCATGCAGGGGGCGTAAAGGCCGATACCGACAGTCATCAAGGCACCAAACAGGAAATTACCGGCAATCGCCACCGCCAGTTTCCAGCCCGTCAGACCAAGCTCTAAGCCACCGAGCGGGAACAGCTTGAGCTGTCCGGCCAGCATCAGGCTGGCAACCACCAGCAGAGCCCCACTCATTACCAAGCGGATCAACTGACGATCCCAACTGGAAACTAAACGCGCACCAAAAGTTGCCCCTAGGCAGGCTGCCAACACCATAGAAACCATTGTCGTCGGATCGACGTCCACAGCAGTCAGGAAAATCAGGGACTGAACCACGGTCGCCAGTACCGCCTGGCAATTGAGCGTACCCGGCAACAGCTGATCGTCAATCAGCTTGAATTGTTTATAACCGGCCGTTTTAATGGCAAAGCTGCCCACACCCAAGGTGTCACAGAAGTTAGCGAAACCGCCAATCAGGCCAATCGGTAAAATTTTAGTTTGTGCTTCCTGCTCTCGATTTTTTCGCCATGAAAGGAGCAACATAGCGATAAAAACCAGTCCACCTACAAGCAATCCCGCTTGTATGACTGCAAATACTGTCATGAGTTACACAAATTTTTTTGGAAAGCCGCGGATTATCTATCATGAACACGAATAATTCCATGCGTAACATCATGGCAATTTCCCAAAAAAATGTAAGACTGTCCTAATAGGCCGGTTTTTGTCATAATTTGCACGAAAAGCCATACATAGGCCAAATGAGGTAACAGCACTCATAATGGTGTAACTAGGTAATAACAAATATTTGCTTACATGAATTCATATCTTGCCAGACAGCCGGTATTAAACAGGGAAAAAGACACTATCGGTTATGAGCTGTTGTTCCGAGACGGCCCGAAAAACAGTTTCCCAGAAATTGGCGATGAGCAAGCGACTCACCGCCTGTTGACTGATAACTTTTTAAGCTCTGGCAATAATGAGGTAACCTCGGGCAAAAAAGCCTTCATCAACTTTCCCCACAGCAGCCTGATCAACCGTATTCCTCTGCTTTTCCCTAAGAAAAGCTTCATCATAGAAATACTGGAAACCTGCCAGCCCAACGATGAGCTGCTCGAGGCGGTAAAAGAGCTTCATCATGCCGGCTATACACTGGCACTGGATGATTTTACGCCCACACCGGAATGGAACCGTTTTATCCCCTTCGTTCACATCATCAAGTTTGATCTCCGGGTAATGCCAATAGCCAAAGCTGGTTTTTTCATCCGACGGCACAGGGATAAAGGCAGCCGTATTACTTTCCTGGCCGAAAAGGTCGAGACTAATGATGAGTTCATGGCAGCCAGTGACGCCGGCTTTGATCTCTTTCAGGGCTATTTCTTCAGCCGCCCGGAGATCGTTCGCAAGAAGGCTCTCAAGCCCTCGGCCCTGACAACCCTGAGGCTATACCGAGAAATCAGCCGCCCGGAAGTCAACTTTAGCAAGGTTGAAAAGATCATCGCTACCGATGTGACGCTATCTTACAAATTACTTCACCATGTCAACAACATGACCTACACCCGTGCCAAACCGATCTCCTCATTCAAACAGGCTTTGGTGTATTTGGGTGAAGAGAAACTACGCCGCTTTGTTACCTTTGTCGCTACCTCCCATGCAGTTGAAAACAAGCCCGAGTCACTTTATTTCCTATCGCTACAGCGCGCTCGTTTCAGCGAGCAGCTTAGCCAGCAGCTAAAGGTCAATATTGACAGTAACCAAGCCTTCCTCACCGGCTTATTCTCGCTACTTGACTGCATCCTTGATCAACCCATAGAAGCACTGATCGATCAATTGCCGCTCGACACTCCCGTGCAGCATGCCCTTATCAACCGCCAGGGCCACCTAGGCGGAATACTGCGCCTAGCCATTGCCTATGATCAAGCAGACTGGAAAACGATCAATCGACTCTGTCAGGCTCTCAACATCAATGAATCAGTCGTTGCACAGACCTACCTCGAATCTTTAAAATGGGTCACTGTTTTTGAGCAAACCTTACCGAGCAAACCATGACCCAACACACTCAGCCGTGTCCATGCGGCAGTCAGCGCCCACTGACTGAATGCTGCCAACCAATCCACCGTAACCCAAGCTTAGCCATCCACCCAGAACAGCTAATGCGCTCCCGTTACAGTGCCCATGTCCTTGGCCTGGTCGATTATGTTGTAGCGACCTACCACCCCTGCTGTGAAGCAGAGCAACACCGTGAAGCGATTGCCAAATCGGTACACAGCCAGTGGCTGGGCCTGGAAGTGATCAGCAGCGAAATAGCGACGGAGAACGAGGGTTTTGTCGAGTTCAAGGCATTCTACCGAGACGGCAACGATCAATACTGCCTGCACGAACGATCTCGCTTCCTCAAGGAAACCATCAATGGCCTGCCACAGTGGTTTTATATCGATGGTGAATATCCAGAGCCCCCTGCGCCCGATGAGAGCAAACCCGCACCGGCAGCCAGCGACAAGATCGGCCGCAACGATCCTTGCCCGTGCGGCAGTGGCAAAAAATACAAAAAGTGCTGTGGCTAATGACGGTAGGGCTACCTGGATATTCCGCCTCGCTCAGCTCCCCTATTTCGATAGGGGAGTGGACGCCAAGAAAGGTTATTCACCAAACCGAATAAACCGCAGCACACCAACCCACTCATCCCGCCCATCAATCGTTAACAACTCGTATATCTTCTTGTTGCAAGGCGCTCTTTTCACCTTCCGAATATAAAGCATAAAATCGTTTAAGATCTTCGCACTACGCCGCTATTTGATTGAGATCCATTCGCCACAAACCCCCACCCCGATAAAAAATTAAAATTTCCGTAAAATTGCTATTGCAAATTAAATCCAGCTTCGTTAGTGTGAAACACAAGCAAGCGTTAATAATGATTTATACAGAGTACATAACTATGCGTATCCCAATGGTAAACCTACATCACCATCATCATCCTGATTAGTCTTTCGGGAGGATACGCCTCGCTCTGGAAGACGCAATAATACTCTTCCAGCGGTCGTGATAGCACAGATTACAAGACCCTCGGAAGAGACATCTTCCGAGGGTTTTTTCGTTTTCAGGCTCAACATCGAGTACAGGGATTAAAACAATGCAGACACAACGACTACGAATTGCCATTCAAAAAAAAGGACGCCTGAGTAAAGAGTGCCAGGAGCTACTCAAACGTTGCGGCGTGAAGTTCAACATGATGGGTGAGCGTTTAGTGGTTCACTCTGAAAACATGCCAATCGACCTATTGCTGGTTCGCGATGACGATATCCCGGGTCTGATCATGGACGGTGTGGTTGACCTCGGTGTCATTGGTGAAAACGAGCTAGAAGAAGTAGGCCTTGAGCGTGAAGCCCGTGGCGAGCCTGCCAACTACATCAAACTACGCCGCCTGGACTTTGGTGGCTGCCGACTGTCCATTGCCATCGACAAGGATGCCGAGTACAACGGCCCGCAGGATCTGCAAGGTAAGCGTATTGCAACGACTTACCCACAGTTAGTGAAACGCTACATGGATCAGCAAGGCGTGAAGTTCAGCACCTGTATGCTCAACGGTTCTGTGGAAGTCGCCCCGCGTGCCGGCCTGGCCGATGCCATCTGTGATCTGGTATCGACGGGTGCAACACTGGAAGCCAATGGCCTCAAAGAAGCCGAAGTGATCCTGCGCTCAAAAGCGGTACTTATCCAGCAAACCGGCGAGCTGTCAGCCGACAAGCAAGCATTGATTGAGCGCCTGCTCACCCGTATGCAGGGCGTTATCCAGGCTAAGGAATCCAAGTACATCATGCTGCATGCACCAGCTGAGCGCCTTGACCAAATCAAAGCCCTACTGCCAGGTGCCGAAGACCCAACGGTATTGCCGCTGTCTCAGGACAAGAGCCGCGTTGCGGTACATCTTGTCAGCTCTGAAAACCTGTTCTGGGAAACCATGGAACAGCTTAAAGAACTGGGCGCGAGCTCAATCCTTGTCCTGCCTATCGAAAAAATGATGGAGTAAGCAATGAAAACAGTTGTGTGGCAATCCCTGAGCAAAAGCCAACAAGAAAGCCTGCTAGAGCGCCCGGCGATCACCGAGGGTGCCAATATTACTGCGATTGTCGAAGACGTCATTGCTGACGTCTGTGAACGTGGTGACCAAGCCCTGCTTGAGCTAACCGAGAAATTCGATGGCATCAAGCCAGATAGCATCAAGGTCGGTCAAGAAGAAGTCACTGCGGCTTCGGAAAGATTGAGCGATGAGATGAAGCAGGCGCTGCAACAGGCATACCAAAATATTGCGACCTTCCATCAAGCACAAAAACAGCCGACACTGCGTGTCGAAACCCAGCCTGGCGTGGTGTGTGAGCAGGTAACCCGCCCGATCAACTCTGTGGGTCTGTATATCCCTGGCGGTAGCGCACCGCTGCCATCAACGGTCTTGATGCTGGGCGTACCCGCCCAAATTGCCGGCTGCCGCCAAGTGGTGCTGTGCTCGCCGCCACCGATCGCTGACGAGATCCTGTATGTCGCCCAGCTATGTGGTATCAGCGAAATCTACAACGTCGGCGGGTCTCAGGCGGTCGCCGCCATGGCCTACGGTACCGAGACCGTGGCCAAGGTCGACAAGATTTTCGGTCCGGGCAATGCCTTTGTCACCGAAGCCAAACGCCAGGTCAGCAATGATTTCCGCGGTGCGGCAATTGATATGCCAGCCGGCCCTTCAGAGGTTTTGGTGATTGCCGACAGCAGCGCCGACCCTGATTTCATTGCTGCGGACTTACTCAGCCAGGCCGAGCACGGCCCAGATTCGCAGGTAGTGCTGGTGACACCGGATCCTAGCATTGCCGATCGCACCGCCGATGCCATCCAACAACAACTCAAAGCTCTGCCACGTGCTGACATTGCCCGCCAGGCACTGGGCTCAAGCATCTTGATTGTGGCGGAAACCCTGACCCAGTGCGTGTCGATTTCCAACCACTACGGTCCTGAGCACTTGATTGTCCAGACCCGCAACCCGCGTGATCTGGTCTCTCAGCTGGACAATGCCGGTTCGATTTTCCTTGGCAACTGGTCACCGGAGTCGGTCGGCGACTACGCCTCCGGCACCAACCACGTTCTGCCGACCTACGGTTATACCCGTACCTATTCCAGCCTAGGGCTGGCTGACTTTAGCAAACGTATGACAGTGCAGGAATTAAGTGCTGATGGCCTGCAAGAATTGGCACCGACTGTTGTTGCCATCGCCGAGGCGGAAGGTCTCGAAGCCCACAAACGTGCGGTGACTATCCGAGTTGAAAAACTGGCCGCGGCTCAAGATGTATCAAAAGGGGTATAAGATGAAAATTGACCAACTGGCACGCAAAACTGTCCGCGAGCTGACCCCTTACCAGTCAGCACGACGCTTAGGCGGCAGCGGTGATATCTGGCTCAATGCCAATGAGTCGCCGTTTGCCAACGAGTACAACATCAAGTGCGATCGCCTCAACCGCTACAGCACTTGTCAGCCAACAGAGCTAATTGACGCCTACGCCGATTATGCCTCGGTACGCCCTGAGCAGGTACTGACCTCACGCGGTGCCGATGAGGGGATCGAGTTGCTGATCCGTGCCTTTTGCGAGCCGAACCAAGACAGCATCCTGTATTGCCCGCCCACTTACGGCATGTATGCCATCAGTGCGGAAACTTTCGATGTTGCCACCAAGGCCGTCCCTCTGACCGAAGAGTGGCAACTGGATCTCGACGCCATCCACGCCAACCTCGGCGGTGTAAAACTGGTCTTTGTCTGCAGCCCGAACAACCCGACCGGCAACCTGCTGAACCGCCAGGATATCGAATCCCTGTTGGATATGACCCAGGGCCAAGCATTGGTTGTGGTTGACGAGGCCTACATTGATTTCTGCCCGGAAGCCACCACAGCCAATATGCTGGATCAGTACCCGAACCTGGTGGTACTGCGCACTTTGTCAAAGGCCTTTGCCCTTGCCGGCTTGCGTTGCGGCTTTACCCTTGCCAATGCCGAGGTGATTGAGCTGCTGCTGAAAGTCATTGCCCCCTACCCGGTACCTGTGCCGGTGACCGACATCGCAGTACAGGCACTTTCACCGGCAGGTCGCGCCAAAACCAAGTTTCAGGTGCTGGATATCAGTGCCAACCGGGCTTACCTCCAGGCAGGGCTAGGGATGCTGGACGGCGTTACGGTATATGAGGGTTATGGTAACTACCTACTGGTGAAATTCCCCGATGCGGATGCCCTGTTTAATGCCTTATGGGACCACGGCATTATCCTGCGCCGCTCACCGATAGAGAACTGTATCCGGATCAGTATCGGCAGCCGCGACGAATGCGAAAAAACTCTGGCCTTCATCCGAGAGCAGCTAGGACAAAATTAACAGAAAGGACAACACTGTGAGCAAGGAAAAAATCTTATTTATCGACCGTGACGGCACCCTGATTGTCGAACCACCCGTTGACTTTCAGGTCGACCGCCTCGACAAGCTCAAGCTGGAGCCCTTTGTGATCCCAGCCTTGCTGAAGCTGCAGGATGCCGGCTACAAACTGGTGATGGTCACCAACCAAGACGGCCTGGGCACCAGCAGCTACCCGCAGGAGGATTTCGATGCGCCGCACAATATGATGATGGAGATCTTCGAATCCCAAGGGGTGAAATTCGATGATGTCCTGATCTGCCCGCACTTCGATGAAGACAACTGCAGCTGCCGGAAGCCCAAACTGGGCTTGGTCAAAGGCTACCTCCAGCAAGGCAAGGTCGACTTTGAAACCTCGGCGGTGATTGGCGATCGCCAAACCGACCTGCAACTGGCAGAAAACATGGCGATCCGTGGTATCCAGTACAACCCTCAGACCATGGGCTGGCAACAGATCGTTAAAGATCTCACCACCCGCCCGCGGATCGCCGAGGTAGTGCGTACCACCAAGGAGACCGATATCCGGGTCAAGGTGAACCTCGACGAAACCGGCGGTAACCGCATCAGTTCCGGCCTCGGCTTTTTCGACCACATGCTGGATCAAATCGCGACCCACGGCGGCTTTCGGATGGAGCTGACCGTCGACGGTGACCTGCACATCGACGATCACCACAGCGTAGAAGATGCCGCGCTGGCTCTAGGCGAAGCGTTGAAGACAGCGCTAGGCGACAAGCGGGGTATTGGCCGCTTTGGCTTCAGCCTGCCAATGGACGAATGCTTAGCACAATGTGCCTTGGATCTGTCCGGCCGTCCGTACCTGAAGTTCGATGCGACCTTCAGCCGCGAGCAAGTGGGTGATTTGTCGACAGAAATGGTCTCGCACTTCTTCCGATCGCTGACCGATACGCTGGCGTGTACCCTGCACTTGTCATCAAAGGGAGACAATGACCACCACATTGTCGAAAGCCTATTCAAGGCCTTTGGCCGCACCCTGCGCCAGGCTATCCGCGTTGAAGGTAATGAGCTACCGAGCAGCAAGGGAGTGTTGTAATGACAGCGTCGAGCCAACAAGTCGTCATCATCGATACCGGCTGCGCCAATGTGTCATCGGTGCGCTTTGCCATCGAGCGTTTAGGCTATCCGGTGACCGTCAGCAAAGATCCCAAGGTGGTCTTGGCGGCGGACAAACTGTTCCTGCCGGGCGTCGGCACCGCTAGCGAGGCAATGAAAAACCTCGAGGAGCGTGACCTTATCACACTGGTTAAGCAGGTCGACAAGCCGCTACTAGGGATTTGTCTTGGCATGCAACTGCTCGGCGAGTTCTCTGAAGAACAAGGTCAGAACGGGACTGAGCAGGTGAATTGCCTTGGCCTGTGCGGCGCACCGGTGAAAAAGATGCAAACAGGCGAGTTGCCCCTGCCCCACATGGGCTGGAATACCGTCACCGCAGAAACGTGCCACCCGCTGTTCAAAGATATTCCTGCAGACAGCTATTTTTACTTTGTGCACAGCTATGCCATGCCGGTGTTTGACGAACCACAGGCTGGTCGTACCATTGCACGCTGCGAATACGGCCAAGCGTTTACCGCTGCGGTCCAGAGCGGCAACTATTATGGCGTTCAGTTCCACCCTGAACGCTCGAGTAAAGCTGGCTCCCAGTTGATCAAAAACTTTCTTGAAATGTAAGGACACCAAAAGGACTTGTTATGATTATTCCCGCTCTCGATTTAATTGAAGGCCAGGTTGTCCGCCTGTTTCAAGGAGACTACGGCAAGGTGACCGAATACAAAGTCGATCCTGCCGAGCAATTCAACCTCTACCACCAAGCTGGCGCAAACTGGCTGCACTTGGTTGATCTTACCGGTGCCAAAGATACTTCTGCCCGCCAGCTCGATTTGATTAGCAAACTGCTGGCCAGCACACCGGCCAATATCCAGATCGGTGGTGGCGTCCGCACCGAGCAGGATGTCGCAGACCTGCTCAATGCCGGTGCCCAGCGTGTGGTGATCGGCTCAACGGCCGTCAAGCAGCCAGAGCTTGTAAAAGGTTGGATGGAAAAATACGGCCCCGATCGCATTGTGCTGGCGCTTGATATCAATATCGATGCCAACGGTAAACGCAATGTGGCGGTGTCAGGCTGGCAGGAAGATTCAGGCGTAACCATCGAAGCGCTGTTGAATGACTTTTTGACGGTTGGTCTGCAGCATGTGCTATGTACCGATATTTCCCGAGACGGCACGCTGGAAGGCTCAAACGTCGAACTGTACCAAGACTTGTGCGCCCAGTACCCGCAGGTTCAATTCCAGTCATCAGGCGGCATAGGCTCGCTGGATGACATCTCAGCCCTCAAAGGCTCTGGGGTTGCTGGCGTGATCGTCGGCCGAGCTCTGCTCGATGGCAAATTTACCGCAGAGCAAGCCTTTGCTTGCTGGGCAGAATAAGGCAAGGAGAAAAACCATGTTAGCTAGACGAATTATTCCCTGCCTTGATGTAAGAGATGGCCAAGTGGTCAAAGGAGTGCAGTTCCGCAACCACGAGATCATTGGGGACATCGTCCCGCTCGCCAAGCGCTACGCCGAAGAAGGCGCCGACGAACTGGTGTTCTACGACATCACCGCCTCCAGTGATGGCCGGGTGGTTGATAAGAGCTGGGTTGCCCGGGTAGCCGAAGTGATCGACATTCCTTTCTGTGTCGCCGGCGGGATCAAGTCCGCCGAGGATGCCAGTCGTATCTTGCAGTTTGGTGCCGACAAGGTGTCGATCAACTCACCGGCCCTGGCCGATCCAAACCTGATCACCGAGCTGGCCGATAAATTTGGTGTTCAATGCATAGTGGTCGGTATCGACTCCTATTTTGATGCCGATAGCGGTAAATACCAAGTCTACCAGTTCACCGGTGATGAAAACCGCACCAAGGCAACCCGCTGGGAAACCCGCGATTGGGTGCAAGAAGTCCAGCGCCGAGGTGCCGGTGAGATTGTCCTTAACATGATGAACCAGGACGGCGTGCGTAACGGCTACGATCTCACCCAGCTCAATATGGTACGTGAAATCTGCCATGTGCCGCTCATTGCCTCTGGCGGGGCCGGTGAAATGGTGCACTTTGCCGATGCCTTCAAGCAAGCGAATGTCGACGGCGCCCTCGCCGCGTCGGTGTTCCACAAACAAATCATCAATATCGGTGAACTCAAGCAATACCTGAAACAACAAGATGTGGAGATCCGACTATGAGCCTAGCAAACAGTATCAATTGGGACAAAGTAGACGGACTGGTGCCGGCAATTGTCCAGGACAATAACAGTGGTCAAGTACTGATGCTCGGCTACATGAATGATGAAGCTCTGAGTAAAACCCTTGAGACAAAGCAAGTCACTTTTTGGTCTCGGACCAAAGCGCGCTTGTGGACCAAGGGCGAGACCTCGGGCAACGTGCTGCAGCTAAAAAGCATCAAGCTCGATTGCGATCAGGACACCCTGTTGGTGAAAGTCGACCCTATCGGCCCGACCTGCCACCTGGGTACCACCACCTGTTTTGACAATGACACTGCCGAAGAAGGACAAGTCGAGCAGCCTGCTCTGGTGTTCCTTCATCAACTTGAGCAGGTCTTGGCTGCTCGTAAAGGTGCCGATCCTGAGTCGTCCTACACTGCCAGCCTGTATGCCCGTGGGACCAAGCGGATTTCGCAGAAGGTGGGCGAAGAAGGGGTTGAAGTCGCGCTTGCGGCAACGTCGGGTGACAAGGCGGAGTTAGTCTGTGAGTCAGCCGATCTGATCTACCACTTACTGGTACTGCTGCAAGATCAGGGGATGTCCCTGTCGGATGTCACCGCCAAGTTGCAAGAGCGCCACAAATAGCCGAAACAGTACCCCCGATAAAACAAAGCCCAGAGTGATCTGGGCTTTGTTGCTTATCGAACCATATACGCTAGGAATCAGCAACTTACTAACGGCCAAGCGCCTCTTTATAGTGCTTGCGGCACACCGAAACATAGCGGTCATTGCCGCCGATTTCGACCTGGTCGCCGTCAGCAATCGCCTTGCCGCTGGCATCTTGACGGATCACCATATTGGCTTTACGACCACAATGGCAAATAGTTTTCAATTCTACCAATTTATCTGCCCACGCGAGCAAATAACGGCTGCCTTCAAACAGCTCACCACGAAAGTCACTGCGCAAGCCATAGCAAAGCACCGGAATATTCAGCTTGTCGACGACTTCGGTTAATTGGTACACCTGCACTTTGGTCAAGAATTGGCATTCATCAATCAGCACACAGTCAACTTTCTTGGTCGCATTCATATCCTGCAGACGAGCATACAGATCATCGCTGGTACTGAACAGCTCAGCATCTTCCTGCAAACCAATTCGCGAACTGACCTTGCCTTTACCGTAACGGTCATCAATTGCAGCGGTGAAAATCACCGGCGTCATGCCGCGCTCGCGGTAATTAAAAGATGACTGCAATAATGTTGTCGACTTACCCGCATTCATTGCCGAGTAATAGAAATACATCTGGGCCATTAAGCTTCCCTAGTAATACGATTGGTGCGTAAAAAATCAGCCGAGATGCTACAGAAAAGCCCTTCAGATTGAAAGGCGCAAGCTCACCTTCTTTATGACCAATTGAGATTAAATCAAAGAAATTTGGACTAACGAGCAAAAATAAAAAAGCCTGTATCAAATACAGGCTTTTTCATCAGCATGCTATCAGCATTAAGCGTTCGCAGCCGCTTCCTGAGGACGGCGTGCAAGCCAGTACAGGGCGATACAAGCCAGGGCAAAGGCGAAAGTTGCCGTCATGAACGAAACCGCGAGAGAGCCAGTAAAGCCCAGTACCAGGAAACCAACGGTCGATACCACAGCCACAGACAGTGCATAAGGCAGCTGCGTTGATACGTGATCAATGTGGTGGCAGCGAGCACCGGTTGACGACAGGATAGTCGTATCGGAAATTGGCGAGCAGTGATCACCAAATACCGAACCGGCCAATACCGCGCCAAGCATCGGCAACATCAGCATAATGTCGGTGGCAGCAGCCAGATCACCGGCAATCGGCAACATAATACCGAACGTCCCCCACGACGTACCGGTCGAGAATGCCATCAGGCCTGCTAGCAAGAAAAGAATCGCCGGCAGCATCATTGGATTAATGCTACCCTCAACCAAGGTCGATAGGTATTTACCCGTCGCCATGTCACTGATCACCGAGCCGATGCTCCAAGCAAACAACAGGATCAAGATCGCGCCAAACATCGACTTGGCCCCAATCCACAGCGTAGAGGCCACATCTGCCATTGGAATGCGCTGGCGGAAAACAGGGATAAGTGCAGCAGCCAAACCAACCAGGCCACCGTATACCAGAGACATACCGACATCGGTATTCTCGAACGCACCCAGAACGCTAAACGCGAGACCATCCGCTGCCAGCGCCTGATAGCCGGTAAACAGCATAAAGAAGAACGTTGCCACAATCAGGGTTACGATTGGCATTACCAGATCGGCAACACGACCATTCTTGCTTTCTTCAATTTCCAGTTCGTCGTTGAGATCCTTGGCACGGCTGTCTACATCACCCTCGTCGAAACCACGGCAGTGACTCGCTTCCAGTTCATGCTTTTTCATCGGGCCCACATCAATTTGGAACCAAGCCACGACAAACACCATCAACAGAGCGAATACCGCATAAAAGTTCATCGGTGCCAGCTGCATAAATGCGCCTAGCGGCGAGTATTCCGTCACCCCGTGCGACACCAAGATACCGCCGATCAAGGTAATGATATATGCACCCCAGCTAGAAGCCGGCATCAACACACACATTGGTGCGGCAGTTGAATCTAGAATATAAGCCAACTTGGCACGGGAGACATAGAAACGATCAGTCACCGGGCGAGAAATCGAGCCAACCGCCAAACTATTGAAATAGTCATCAACAAAGATAAATACGCCTAAGAAGGCAGCCAGCAGTTTAGCACCGCGCTTGCTCTTGATTTTCGTCTGGGCCCATTCAGCAAACGCACGAGTACCGCCAGAAAGTGTCAGCAAGGCCGTGGTCATACCCAGCAAAATAAGGAAAGCAACAATACTCATGTTCCAGCTGTTGATGGCACCGTCTTCAATAAACAGCCCTTCAACCGTGGTACCGATATAGCTGGCCGTACCACCGACAGAGAAATCTGTCAGCAGGAATGCGCCCAACAGGACACCGACACCCAAAGAAACTAAAACACGACGAGTTAGGATAGCCAAGCCCAGCGCAACCAAAGGAGGCAACAACGACATGGCGGAATGTGAAAAATCTACAATATTCATGATCTCGACTACAACCGATCCTGGTTGGAGATCTACTGCTTAACACGACATCTTGTCGTGTGTAGAAGAGCATTAGGAAGAGAAGTTACCCTTTTCCGACTCCACAGTAGCGCTCCATAGTTAATGTAATTATATACTATGGCAGTGTTGCCCCTGTTCGGTGACAACCCCAGCAAGCAGGCTTGATAGTCCATACTTACTTCGGCATCGGCTCCTTTCGCAAACCCTCATCGGAATCACCCTAAGATTTACTACTAATAGACGATGCGCCTCTACCCTTAGTCTAGGTATGGTCAATTCTACGGAATAGATATCCAAATGCAATAAGTTAGGATGAAAAAAATCACAAAAATAGTGAATAGTCTTGCCTGGAAGTACAAAAATCATCCACTTAATAGCAAATTATTATACCTTCCACATATGAAATTGATGGCAAATATTTAACAGCCCCCGTAGATTTTGGATAAGAATATTTACTTATCTTGACCATTACAATTTATTACAAATGAGAAATGAACCTGATAAATGACAAAAAATTAAATGAACCCTTCATTTTTTATTTGGCATCACTGTATTAAAAGTATTATTATTGCAATTATTGAATCGTCACTGCTATTATTAATTTATAGTTTTAGGCCTACAGGAAATAAAAAATGTCTGATGCAATGAAAGCGCTACTTAACCTTCGCAGCCTTCGCGCACTTTCTCGCGAATATTCTCTTGAACAACTACAGGAAGCGCTAGAAAAACTTCAAACTGTTGTTTCTGAGCGTGAGGAAGCAGAAGCTGAAGAGCTAGCTAAAGAAAAAGAACGTACAGAGAAACTAGCCCAATACCGTGAAATGCTTCTTGCTGATGGTATTGACCCTGAAGAACTTCTAGCCACGCTAAATAAAGCACCAAAAGCAAAGCGTGCACAGCGTCCAGCGAAATACCGTTTCATCGATGAAAATGGTGAAGAGAAAACTTGGACTGGCCAAGGCCGTACTCCAAGCGCACTAAAAAAAGCTCTGGACGAAGGCAAGTCTCTAGAAGATTTTGAAATTTAATATTTCGAATATTCTTTGCTAATTATCGAAAAAACCCGGCCTAGCCGGGTTTTTTTATATAAACAGCCAGCACAGCAATCAAGCGGACAAGTAGTTGATTTTAAACAACAAGTAACAATCAGCACCTCCGAGTGCCTTACTTACCCCCCATAGCTAACGGTTAATTTAATTTCACGCCAAACCAATAAGCCAGCACATGACTTTCTCCAGAGCACAAAAAACCAGACTTATTAGTCTGGTTTTTTTCATGTTTGGGGATCAGCGTATTTGATCAGCCAAATGGCTTACGGCCAAGGCGAAATAATGCGAACGGTTCCACTTGAGCAACGACTGATAATTACCGTAAATCAAATAGGCACGACCTTGTTTATCATCAGGTTGAATAAGCCAGGCATCTATTTCAACACTAGGAAGCGCCTTGCCGTTGAGACGCCGAACACCTAACTGCTGCCATTCTGCCAAACTACGGGCTTTGCTCATTTCTACACCAAGCAATGACGCATCAATTGAAGCGGGGGCTGAAACTTGCCGGCCCCAGGTATATTGATCATCCCAACCGGCTTTATTCAAATAATTCGCCGCAGAAGCAAAAACATCAGCCTCTGTCTGCCAAATATCAATCCTACCGTCATTGTTGCCATCGACAGCATACGACAGGAATGAGGTTGGCATAAACTGTGGCTGCCCCATAGCTCCCGCCCAAGATCCTTTCATATCTTCAGGGCTAATATGACCGGCATCCAATATTTCCAATGCAGCCATTACCTGCCCACGGAAAAACGCTTCACGCCGACCTTCATAGGCCAGTGTAGATAACGCTTCAACCACATTATAATTACCCATCAAGCGGCCAAAATTACTTTCAACCCCCCATAAAGCGACAATAAATCGTGGTTGCACGCCGTACTGCTTACCGATTTTATCTAACGTAGATTTATGCTGGCGATATAGCTCATTGGCCTGCTTGACTTTCCAAGCGGGCACCGCACGAGGAATATACTCATCCAGAGTTAATTTTCGCTCCGGTTGATTTTTGTCCGCTTTTACCGCACGCTCAACAAACGTTATACCATCAAAAGCAGAGTTGATAATCGACTCTGAAATTCCTTTTTCTCGGGCTTCTACTTTCAGTCCTTCGACGTATTTATCAAACCCCTCATCGGCACAGACAGCCGATGATAGTCCTAACCCTAAGGCCACTAAGGCCGATATCAATCGCTTATGCATAGTTTATCCTTGGCTGCTGGCGGCTTTATCCGCTTTGTATTGCTCTAGTAAGTTTGGCACGGGAGGCGGTACCTGCAGGTAATACCCGCTCGCCTTGAGGTCCGCTTTTACTTTTTCTATATCGGCCTGTGCCAGCTTATGTCGTTCTTCTAACTTAATTACCATGACAAATTGTGGCGTACCAAATGTTCTCAACAACGTTTCAGGCACGGCTGAAAAGTCGTCTTTGGTGTTGATATAAAGATAGGTGTTGTCTTTTTTGGGGCTTTTGTAAATTGCACACAACATATTGTCGGTAACCTGTTTGTTAATTCCGCTATTTTGTCAGACAACAATTCACCGGGATCATTCCCTATACCAAGGGGAGATCGCCTACTTGATGAGACGGTTGTCTGAATTTCCAACGCAAAAGCAAGGATAGCTTGCTGATATACGCTTTGGAATATAACATGCAAGTTACCCAAGAGATAACGTTCCCGAACGACTAATTTATCGACAGTCATCAGCGCACATGACAAAATCTGCAGAACTCAAAGGGGGCTCTTTCACCCTCTCAGCCCTCCACCTCGTGGACGGCGACATACAGCAAGCAATCAACTTTCTCAAAGATAAAGTTGAGCAGGCTCCTCATTTCTTTTCCGCCGCCCCGATCGTTATCGATGTCAGCCAAGCCGGAAATAAGCTGGATTTTGCATTGCTAAAAAGCCAAGTTCACGAAGCTGGCATGATTCCTGTTGGGATCAGTGGCTGCAAGCAACCGGAGTTGCAACAACAGGCTAAGCAGGCTGGTTTTGCCATTATGAATGCGGCCAAACAGGCAAAAGCCGCCGAGCCTGTGATGACACCGACAAAAATCATTAAAAATCCAGTTCGGTCAGGACAGCAAATTTATGCTAAAAATAGTGATCTGATAGTGCTTGGACATGTCAGTGCGGCAGCTGAAATCATTGCCGATGGCTGTATCCATGTCTACGGAACCCTACGAGGCCGTGCTATCGCTGGGGCCAGTGGTCAACAAGAGGCAAAAATTTTCTGCCATAACTTACAGCCTGAGCTCATTTCTATCGCAGGGAACTATTGGTTAAGCGACAAAATTCAACAAGAGTTCTGGGGCAAAAATGTCGTTATCTCGCTTGCTGAAAACAATTTGAACATAGAGCACATGGCTCTATAAGGTTTAATAAGGAATTTATGATGGCACGTATTATCGTTGTTACCTCAGGTAAAGGTGGCGTTGGTAAAACTACCTCGAGTGCAGCTATTGCATCGGGCCTTGCGCTAAGCGGCAAGAAAACAGCGGTGATCGATTTCGATATCGGCCTGCGAAACCTTGACCTCATCATGGGCTGCGAACGCCGAGTCGTGTATGACTTCGTCAACGTGATTAATGGTGAAGCCAACCTCAACCAGGCTCTCATCAAGGACAAGCGTGTCGACAACCTGTATGTCCTCCCTGCTTCACAGACCCGCGACAAAGATGCATTGAGCCGTGAAGGCGTCGAGCGTGTATTGAATGATCTGGCAGCGATGGACTTTGAGTTCATTATCTGTGACTCACCTGCGGGTATCGAAACCGGCGCGCTCATGGCGCTTTACTTTGCCGATGAAGCCATTGTCACCACCAATCCAGAAGTCTCTTCTGTGCGTGACTCAGACCGTATTCTAGGCATTCTCGACTCCAAGTCTCGCCGTGCCGAGCAAGCGGATGAGCCGGTGAAAACTCACCTGCTACTGACCCGCTACAATCCAGCCCGCGTCACTCTGGGCGAGATGCTAAGCGTGGGTGATGTCGAAGAAATCCTGCACATACCGTTACTCGGCGTGATCCCAGAGAGCCAGGCCGTACTGAATGCCTCGAACAAGGGTGAGCCGGTGATTTTCGATAAAGAGTCGGACGCAGGTATCGCCTATGGAGACACCGTTGCCCGACTTCTGGGTGAAGAGCGCCCGTACCGCTTCCTTGAAGAAGAGAAGAAAGGCTTCCTAAAACGTCTGTTCGGAGGATGATAATACGATGGCATTGTTAGAATTCTTCCGCCCCAAGAAACCAACGACTGCCAGTGTAGCCAAAGAGCGCCTGCAAATTATCGTTGCCGAACGCCGCTCTGCCGATCAGAGTGCACCTAGCTATTTACCGCAGTTGAAGCAGGATATTCTGGATGTGATCCGAAAATACGTCCAAATCAGTCCAGAACAGGTCACCGTTAACCTCGATCAGAAAGAAGAAGACCTTTCGGTTCTTGAGCTCAACGTTACCCTGCCAGACGAAGAGAAGTAATCCGGCAGGCTCCATATCCGAAAAAAAGCCCCGCTCGATAGTTGAGCGGGGCTTTTTATTTCCAGGCGCATAGCAAAAACAACTTAGCCTTATTTCGACTGCAGCAAAGGTAGCACTTTGCTTTCAAACAGCGGTTTACGCCAGGTCTTTAGCATGTCTGGCAGACTGTCGGACGGCGAGTCTTTTTTCCAGGCCCAAGAGATCAGCTGGTTAATCTGTTTCTTCGACGCCAAAAATTCGGACATCAAACCGGTTTCCTGCTCAACTGCCGATACCACATCCTTGATATGCTTCACTTTCTGCTTATATCCCGGCAAATCCACCAGTCTAGTGATTTTTTCCGGGTATCGGTCTTCAGGCATATCATCTACATCATGGACCATTTTCAGCAGCCGGTTGGCATGACGCTGAATTTCCATGTTATCGAAACCTTCTTTTGCCATCACCGCCTTCGACTTAATTCCGTAACGGGCCAACTTCCACAGGTGCAGCTCTTTGACGATAAAGTTCAGGGCCAAATCGCGCTTACGCGCTTCCAGTACCCGCCACTTGGCCGCCTTTTGCAAAATAGCCAGCTGCTTGGGATTAAGCTGCCACGCATTCTTGATGTCGAGGTAAGCTTTGTCCGGATCGATAGTCTTAACACGCTTGAGCATCAGACCCGCACACTCCTGCGCCAATGCTTCCTGCCAACCTTTAGCCTCGACTAGCGGCATCAGTTTCTGGTACAGCGGCAGCAGATAGTAAACATCGGCTGCGGCGTAATCGAGCTGACGCTCGGTCAATGGACGGGCTAACCAGTTGGTACGCGCCTCCCCCTTATCAAGCTCAATACCCAAGTAGTCTTTCACCAAGGTCCCGAAGCCTGCAGACACCCCATAGCCGAGGAACGAAGCCATGACCTGGGTATCAATCATCGGTACCGGCAAGCAGCCTGCGTAGTACTGGAATACTTCCAAGTCTTCACCACAGGCGTGCAGCACCTTGATCACCGACTGGTCACGCAGCAGCTCCCACAGCGGCTCCAAATCATCAATTGCCAATGGGTCAATCAACGCCAGGGACTCACCGTCAAACAGCTGGATCAAACCCAGTTTCGGGTAGAGGGTCCGGGTTCTGACAAACTCGGTATCCAACATGACGGCCGACTGACGGCGCGCCTGCAGGCATATTATTTCCAACCGCGTGCGGCTGGTGATCATTTCAAAATTCACAGTTATCTCACCAATGATACCAAGCGGAAAAATAGGCCTATGAAACAGGACATTATCTGGCTCGGTACAAAATGCCGGCTTGGCGCCGGCATTATGTGTCTTTAATTGAAAATACGATTAGGCATCCTGAGCTTGCTGGTTCGACTCTTCACGCAACGCGCGACGCAAGATCTTGCCGACATTGGTCTTTGGCAGTTCATCGCGGAATTCAACAATCTTAGGGATCTTGTAACCGGTCAAGTGCTCACGGCAGTGCTCAAGCAGCTCTTCACGGGTCAGGCTGGCATCGCGCTTGACCACGCAGACCTTCACAACCTCGCCGGACACTTCATGCGGTTCGCCAATCGCCGCCACTTCCAGCACTTTGCTGTTAAGGGCAACCACGTCCTCAATCTCGTTCGGGTATACATTGAAGCCCGACACCAGGATCATGTCCTTCTTGCGATCGACGATGTGCAGGAAGCCTTCGTCATCGAAACGGACAATATCACCCGTGGACAGCCAACCGTCGTCGGTCAGCACTTCTTTACTGGCCTCAGGGCGCTGCCAGTAACCTTGCATCACCTGAGGACCTCGAACCTGAAGCTCGCCGGTCTGATCATTCCCCAGCACCTGCCCCTCGTCATCAACAATACGGACATCGGTCGACGGTACCGGCAAACCGATAGAGCCATTGTAGTCGGTCAAATCATACGGGTAGGCGGCCACCAGCGGCGAGCACTCGGTCAGGCCGTAGCCTTCCAGCAGGTAATTGCCGGTGATTTGCTTCCACTTGTCTGCCACCGCGCGCTGGACGGCCATGCCTCCGCCAACGGATAGACGCAGCTCGCTGAAGTCAATCTCATGGAAATCTTCATTGTTAACCAGCGCATTGAACAGGGTATTGACCCCAGTGATCGCGGTAAACGGATAACGCTGCAGCTCTTTGACAAACGTCGGAATATCACGCGGGTTGGTGATCAGCAGGTTACGTCCCCCCATTTCAATGAACAGCAAGCAGTTCACTGTCAGGGCAAAAACATGATACAGCGGCAGTGCAGTCACAATCAGCTCGCGGCCTTCGGTCAGAACCGGGCCATAAGCCCCCTTGGCCTGCATCACATTAGCCAGCATGTTGCGGTGGCTAAGGATCGCCCCCTTGGCCACCCCAGTCGTCCCGCCGGTGTACTGCAAGAAGGCCGTATCGTCACCTGACATGAACGGCTTGACATACTGCATACGACGACCTTTGCGCAGGGCCATACGCATCGACGTAGCGTGCGGAAGGTGGTACTTCGGCACCATCTTCTTGATGTACTTGACGACAAAGTTAACCAGCGTCCCTTTGGGGCGTGACAGCTGATCACCGAGGCTGGTTAGCACCACATGCTGGACACTGGTATTTTTAACTATGCTTTCTAGGGTGTGGGCGAAGTTAGAAACAATGACGATCGCCTTGGCACCGGAGTCGTTCAACTGGTGCTCCAGCTCACGCGGGGTATAAAGTGGGTTAACATTAACCACCACACAACCGGCACGCAAAATACCAAACAGGGCAATGGGGTATTGAAGCAGGTTTGGCATCATCACCGCCACGCGATCGCCTTTTTTCAGCTTCAGTTCATTTTGCAAGTAGGCGGCGAAGGCCCGGCTACGCTCTTCCAGCTTGCGGAAGGTCATTACCTGCCCCATATTGATAAACGCTGTCTGATCAGCGTACTTCTGTACCGACTGCTCAAACATTTCAACCAACGACGGGTACTGATCCGGGTTGATTTCAGCCGGTACATCTTCCGGATAGCGGTTAAGCCAAACCTTATCCACTTTGCACTCTCCTTTTTGAAATTGGCATGGTGCCTATCTGTGCTGGCGGGTAGTTAAACATCTGTTTAGACCGCAATTACAGCACAATTAACATAGAAGTAACACTAGCCTATCTGGCTAATGCATTAAATTTTGAGCTGAACAACACTATATGTTCAGCTACCTGTTCGGGACTTTGAAGATGGCAATGATGGCCACCGGCAACCTTGATTTGCTCAAGCTGTTGCCACCCCTGATCGTCCGGCTGCTGCAGTTTCAGCTGGCGATAACCCGATTCCCCGATAATCGAGAGTATGGGACACTGCACCGACGACACCAAGGCCGAAACCTGTGAGTGGGCCATGCGGTAAAGCGAATCGCAGCGCAGACGATTGTCATGGCGCCAATACCACCGCCCGTCGCGCAGGCAGACTGCCCGCTCGACCAACGGCCTGATTTGCTCTGGCGTAACATCATTGACCGCACAGCGCAGATCAAGCGCCTGCTGGAACGCCCCCATCGAACGGCTCTGGCGCTGTTGTGCACGGTCTCGGTAACGTTGGCGACTTTCGATCCCCTGGCGCAGCCTCTGCGGGGCATCATGCTCTGCCTCAGATAATGGCGCCAAGCCCTCAATCAAAACCATCCCATTCACTTTGTCGACAAACGCGGCGGCATAGCAAACCGCGACCAGCGCCCCCATCGAATGGCCAACCACTGTGACCTGGGGCTGATCCAACAAAGCGACCAACTGGGCCAAGTCATCAACATAATCGATAAAATGATAAAAATTATCGGCCGCTCTCGGTGCCGATAACCCATGGCCGGGCCAATCTATCGCCACGACATGAAACTGCTCGGCCAGTTTACCCAATAACGGCGCAAAGCTGGCGGCGTTATCCTGCCAACCATGCAGCATCACCATCACCGGTTTATCCCGTAGTGCGACCCTTAACTGGGCCTTGGTCGTGACAGGACGTTCGGTTGCAAACGAGGCTAACCCCGACAGCCTCTGCTCGGCCAGCTGAAACTCAATCTGAAACATGGCTATCTACTTGGTCACCCGCTCCCTGACTTCTGCCCGGGAAAAACCGCTATTAATGAGGCTTGGAGAACAATACAGGCCAACGCAGCTTCTAAAACGATCAAAATCATCGATCCAGACTTCCTGCTTTACTTGCCAGAGCTGGGTACCCGATGCCGCAACAACCGGGAAGCGGTATTGATACTCGCCAACCCGGCCTTCTTCTTCACCGTCAACCTGCCCAGCGACAGAAATCAACCGCCCCGGGTGGTATTCCATCGGTTCGAGAAAGCCATCGACATACGCGACAAAACGCCGCTGGGTCTTGCTGCCAAGCTTGGGTTTGGCATCACGGCCAATGGGCATGGCCACGATTTCCAGCCGGGTTTGGTGCTCACCATTATCAACCGCTGCTATCACCCCCCCGAGCCGAACAGCCAGCCCGAGCTCCTGACCCGCAGGATCACTCAGTGCCGTGACATCAGTGATCGGATTTTCGCTGTCGGTCCTGAGGCTCTCAGGCACCGCGGCGCAGCCTATCATAGTCGCAGCAAGCAACCCAACGATTAGCTTCCTAAACATAGGTAACTCCATGGTAAATGATGAATATCCGCGCAATTTATCGACTGTCAGGCAACTAATCACGCTTAAACATATACATCGACCCCAACCAACATCGAGAGTTCATCCCGCTTTTGCTGGTGCATTACCCCTAAATAACTCTCCAGCGCCTGGCGGTTCTTACCCTCGGGTTGATCGTAGTGAATATGAGAGTGAGCGGCGCTCAGCACTTCAGGATCACGAACAAATTGGGCGACGGCTTTGGCTACGGGGGTGGGTTCACTGGCATCCAGTACGGAATTGCGGGCGAGTTTCGTCTTCGACGGGGCTTGGGGAATAGTGACGGGGAGGCGCTGAATAGAAACCATAGGAAACGTCCAGTATCCAAATAATTGCCGAGCATGCTAATACAATAGTATGCATACACGGCAATGAGGCAAGTGTATTATTCGCGACCTGGCAATTTTTTCCAGGTTACAGTATCGCGCAGGTACACCGGGCTTGCTTCTTCGGCAGCAACAGCCTCACCACGTGCAAATGCATATTTGGCTAAATGCACCATATCGGCCGCATCCGGGTACAGAACCGAGCCAGACACCGCTTCGACAGGCAGTTGTGCCAATACCTCAGCATAACTTTCCCAACCTGTACCCGCTGTTAACCACTGGCCTTCGCTCACCGGCAGTTGCGTGATCAGGCTCTCAGGCTTGATAACCAGCTCGCTACCCTGCAGCACCCAGTCACCGTCAGCTTGGCGGCGATACTGACCCCAATAGATTTCGTTCATGCGGGCATCAATGGCCGCCATGACTTGCTCAGCCTGATGCTGGCGGTAAGTTCCTTGAGCCATTGCCGCCAAGGTCGAAATGCCCACCATTGGCAAGTCCGCACCGAAAGCCAAGCCCTGCGCGATACCAATACCGATTCGCACCCCGGTAAAGCTACCCGGGCCACGGCCAAATGCCAATGCATCAAGCTGATTGAGCTTAAGTCCGGCCTGAGCCAACACGCTATCGACCATTGGCAATACTTTAGTGGTGTGCTCACGCGGAGCGTATTCACAGTGAGAAATCACTTCATCGCCCACCAACAGGGCAACGGAACAGTTTTCGGTGGCAGTATCTACTGCAAGGATTTTGTTGCTCATTCAAGCCTCTGAATGCTGTTCCTCGGTGGCGGCAGGCGTTTGCTGGCCATTCACCGAAGATAAAAATTGCCCGACACCAATCACATCCCGGGTACGTGGGATAGGCGGCAGGCTGTTAAGGAATACCGCGCCGTAAGGGCGCGTCACTAACCGGTTGTCACAGATCACCAGGACACCTTTGTCCTGCTTGTCGCGGATCAGTCGGCCGACCCCCTGCTTGAGGGTGATCACCGCATCCGGGATCTGTACTTGCGCAAAAGGATCGCCACCGCGTAAGCGGCAATCCTCAATACGCGCTTTCAGCAGCGGGTCATCCGGCGCTGTAAAGGGTAATTTATCAATGATAACACAGCTTAGGGCCTGTCCTCTAACATCCACCCCTTCCCAGAAAGCGCCGGTAGCTATCAATAAGGCATTGCCCCGCTCGAGATATTCTGCCAACAGCTTTTGCTTGGTGGTTTCCCCCTGGACCAGTACGGGCAAATCGAGTTTGGCGCGGAATCCTTCGGCTAAATCCCGGACCATCTGGTGTGAGGTACACAGGAAGAAGCAGCGCCCTTTATTGTCCTCAATTACCGGAGCCAACATCTCCACCAACCTCTCGGCAATGCCGAAGCTATTAGGTTCAGGTAAAAAGCGAGGTACACAAAGCAATGCCTGCTGCTGGTAATCAAACGGGCTTTCCAGCGAAAACTGCTGTTTGGGTTTAAGCCCAAGTCGCTCGCTGAAATGACTGAAATCATCATTCACCGCTAAGGTGGCCGAGGTGAAAATCCAGGCGCCCCCCTGCTGCTCAATCTGCTCACTAAACTTATCGGCAACCGACAACGGGGTAATGTGCAAACTGAAATGGCGCGGGGTACACTCATACCAATATGAATACCCGGTAATGCTGGTATCGCAGACTCGCTCTAATCTTGCCTTGATAAGGGTCGCCCGCTCAAACGCCGAGTCCAACAACTGACTCCGCCCCAGCGCCAACTTCAGGACTTCATGGGTCAAGTCCAAGGCATCGCTCAAACGGGTAATTTCACGCTGAATTGTCGGGCTGGCAATCGCTTCTCGCCAGTTGCCACGAAAGCCTGGCTCCCCCAGCACAATTCGCATATCGGCAGCAGCCTGGTGTAACCTGTCGGCGGTTTTTTGCAGCTGGCGCATGTCCTTGGCTTCAGTGCGATAGCCTATCTCAACATCTTTGGCCAACTCTTGGAGCTGGCGGCTGGACAGACTTTGGCCAAAGTACTGGCTGGCGATATCTGGCATCTGGTGGGCTTCATCGAAAATAAACACCTCGGCCTCGGGGATCAACTCGCCAAAGCCGGTTTCCTTAATCGCCTGATCAGCCAAAAATAAATGGTGATTGACCACCACCACATCGGCCTCCATCGCCCGGCGGCGCGCTTTGACCACGAAGCACTCTTCGTAGGACGGGCATTCTCGGCCCAGGCAATTATCGTTGGTGGAAGTGATCATCGGGATCACCGGGCTATCTTCGGCAATGTCATCGCACTCTCCCAAATCCCCACTCTTGGTCGATGACGACCAACTCCGCACCTGGACCAGCTGGCTCAGCAATTTCGGATCGGTGTGGACACCATGGCTTTCCGTGATCTGACGGCTGAGACGGTCAAGGCAGAGATAGTTCGACCGCCCCTTGAGCAAAGACACCCGGCCGGTAAAACCGAGGGCATCGGCCATCAACGGCAGATCCCGGTGGAACAATTGTTCCTGCAGGTTCTTTGAGCCCGTGGAGATAATGGTTTTCTTACCACTGACAAGGGCCGGCACCAAATACGCGAATGTTTTGCCAGTACCCGTTCCCGCTTCGACGACTAGCTGGCTCTCGGTCTTGATGGCATCGGCCACGGCTTGCGCCATATCGATTTGCGGCTGGCGAGCCTGAAACCCTGGGATGGCTTTATCTAGCGCACCTCCGGAGGCAAAAAACTTGGCTATCATTGGCTATTGACTATCTGGCTAAAGAAAAACGGGCTATGAGCTGCGCCGTCGATTGACCGATCATTATGCCAATATTCCCCCCTAGCAGCCATGATTTATTGGCAGCGAAAATTTAGCCTTTGACCCCGAAAGCGATCCAAGGTAAATACTATGAAACTGAATTTGATAAATTAGTAGTTCAAGGAAGAGCACCATGGAAAAGAAAACCCTGCTGACCGACTGCCCGGATGCAATGGGTCTGATCAGTAAAATCACCAACATCTGCTATAAGCACCAACTCAATATTGTCCACAACAATGAGTTTGTCGATCACTCGCACAACCAGTTCTTCATGCGCACCGAGTTAGAGGGTTATTTCAATGACGAAACCTTCCTGTACGACTTGGATCGGGCGCTCCCCGAAGGGAGTCATCGCCGCCTCATTGGCTCGGACCGCAAGCGTATTGTGATCATGGTGACCAAAGAGGCCCATTGCTTGGGGGATATCCTTGTCAAGACCTTTGACGGTACCCTGGATATCGAGATTGCCGCCATTGTTGGCAACTATGATCATCTGGCCGATCTCGCCAGCAAGTTTGACATCCCTTTCCACCATGTCAGCCATGAGGGACTGAGCCGCGACGAGCATGAGGCGCTGCTGCTCGACGCTGTACAGCAATACGCGCCGGATTACGTGGTGCTGGCTAAGTATATGCGGATCCTCACCCCCAATTTCGTTGCTCAGTTCCCCCATAAAATCATCAATATCCACCATAGCTTCCTGCCTGCGTTTATTGGTGCCAAGCCTTACCTGCAAGCATTCGAGCGCGGAGTGAAAATCATCGGTGCCACCGCCCACTTTGTTACCAACGATCTTGATGAGGGCCCGATCATTACCCAGAACGTGATTCCTGTTGACCATAATTTCAGCGCCGAGGACATGGCGCGAGCGGGGAAAGATGTTGAAAAGTCGGTGCTGAGCAAAGCGCTGGGCTTGGTCATCGATGACCGGGTATTTGTCTATGGGAACCGGACGGTAATTTTGTAATCACCACGCCACATACCTTACCTACCAACAGTATTTAGCAAGGTTGAGATTTCAAAACCTACCCGCCAAGGATGGCGGGTCGGAGCGACAGGGATGTCTTCATGCGTTTTTGAAATTTTACCCTGCTAAATGCAGGAATCTAGGAGTACGCTTACTCCCCTTCACTTTCAATTACCGCCTTCAACGAATGCGGGTGCAGCTTGATACATACCCCATCATGCTTGAAGGCATAAGTCGGGTTCGACAGACGCTCTTTTTCGCCCGATGGGCTGCTGGCTTTGACCTTGATGCCCTTGCCTGCCAATTCATCCCACTGCCCTGCCAGCTGCGGGAATGCCTCATCAAGGGTTATTTTTAGTGCCTCGGTATCGGCTGCTGGTGACGGGATCACAAACTCGACATGCTCCCACCCTTCTTGCGGGTAGGCTTTGTCGCCCGGGTAAGGTAATTCCAACGCTTCAATCTGCCATGGGCCACAGCTTAGCGGCTGGTCAAAACCTATCACCACAATCGGGCGGCCATTGATTTCGTTGGTCGACCATTCTGTGCCATAAGCCAGCCAGGCCTGGTGCAATTGTTCAGCCGTTTCCCAATCATTGACCCGCAAGGCAATGTGATCAGCCTGGTAATCGGCAAGTGCCAAGCCCAACAGGTCGGCAAGGCGCTCAATTTTCGCCATGAACACGGGTAAAACGGCCAACATTTGCTCGGGTAACAGGCCCTTTTGTTCTAGCTTGTACATCTCTTTTCTCCGATTATTTACGCTGAGCGTTTGAACGCATAATTATCCATAGTTTTCGACTTGACAACAGCCCTATTCGCATCGGCAAAGCCCTTGTGCTTGCTAGACTCCTGCATAATTTTCACCCTGTTATGGTTATTTAAAAAAAATCGCAATCTATTGCCTTTACGGCTTGCCAAAGCACCTAAATTTGTGGGTATTATTAGGGCAATGCAACCAGCGTATTCAAGATGTTTCCCCTCTACCCACTTCTGAGGCGGCCCCGTCAAAAATACTCACGTTATAAAATTATCACTTGGTGCTATCTTTATAGGCCAATGATCGTGATTATTTTTGACGGTCATATCCCTTGAATACGGTGCCGTTTTTGCCTCGCCAATATGCATTTCATTTGGCGTTACAAACGATTTAAAGGATAAGCGTGTGAACATTCAAGCACTCATTAATGACAAAGTCTCTCAGGCGCTAGAAGCCGCAGGCGCACCTGCCGGCAGCCCTGCCGCAGTTCGCCAGTCTGCCAAAGTACAATTTGGTGACTACCAAGCCAACGGTGTTATGGGCGTAGCCAAAAAACTGGGTACTAACCCTCGCGAGTTCGCACAAAAAGTTATCGAGCAGCTAGACCTTGACGGTATCGCTGAAAAAGTGGAAATCGCCGGTCCAGGCTTTATCAACATCTTCCTAAGCAAAACTTGGCTTGCCGAGCAAGCGGAAAATGCACTGAAAGATGCGCGTCTGGGTGTTGCGAAAGAAGAGCAAAAAACCATCGTGGTTGATTACTCTGCCCCGAACGTAGCCAAAGAAATGCACGTCGGCCACCTGCGCTCAACCATCATCGGTGATGCCGTAGTGCGTACCCTTGAACACCTGGGCCATAAAGTGATCCGTGCCAACCACCTTGGTGACTGGGGTACCCAGTTCGGTATGCTAATCGCCAACCTTGAGCGCCATGAAGCACAGGGTGGTGATATTTCAATGGATCTGAGTGACATTGAAGGCTTCTACCGCGAGTCCAAAAAGCTGTACGACGAAGATGAAGAGTTTGCAAAGACTGCGCGTAACTATGTTGTACGTCTTCAAAGTGGTGACGAGTACTGCAAGTCAAAATGGCAGACACTTGTCAAAATTACCCTGGAGCAGAACCAACATAACTACGACCGTCTGAACGTCTCTTTGACAGACAAAGATGTGATGGGTGAAAGCATGTATAACGACATGCTACCAGGCATCGTTGCTGACCTGAAAGAAAAAGGTCTGGCGGTGGAAGATGACGGCGCGCAGGTTGTGTTCCTAGACGAATACAAGAACAAAGACGGCGAGCCTATGGGTGTTATCATCCAGAAGCGCGACGGCGGTTTCCTATACACCACCACTGATATCGCTTGTGCAAAATACCGTTACGAGCAACTTGGTGCCGACCGCGTACTTTACTTCATCGACTCTCGCCAGCACCAGCATCTGATGCAAGCTTGGACTATCGTTCGCAAAGCAGGCTACGTGCCAGAGGAAGTGAGCCTAGAGCACCACGCCTTCGGTATGATGCTGGGCAAAGATGGGCGTCCGTTCAAAACCCGTGCCGGTGGTACTGTTCGCCTGGCCGATCTTCTTGATGAAGCTGAAGAGCGTGCATCGAAACTGATCGAAGAGAAGAACCCAGAGCTAGATGCAGCTGAGAAAGCGAATATCGCTAACACAGTGGCAATGGCAGCCGTTAAGTATGCGGATCTTTCTAAGCACCGTACTACTGACTACATCTTCGACTGGGACAACATGCTGGCCTTTGAAGGCAACACGGCACCATACATGCAGTACGCCTACACCCGTGTTGCTTCAATCTTCAAGCGTGCCGGTGTTGAGCTTACCGATCTGACTCACCCAGTGGTGATCAACGAAGAGAAAGAGCAGGTACTTCTTTCTAAGCTGCTGCAGTTCGAAGAAGCGGTACAAACCGTTGCCCGTGAAGGCCATCCTCACGTGATGTGTTCATACCTGTTCGAGCTGGCTGGTAACTTCTCAAGCTTCTACGAAGCCTGCCCAATCCTAAATGCTGAAGAAGACGTTAAGCAGAGCCGCCTGAAACTGGCACTACTGACAGCGAAGACCATCAAACAAGGTTTGGATCTTCTGGGTATCGAAACCCTTGAGCGTATGTAAAAAAACGCCGGCATAAAGCAATAAATTCCTAATAATTCATAGCCTTCTAGGGTATCCTTAGAAGGCTATTTTATTATCTATGGCAATAAAAACCACCCGAACCATCACGACCATAAATAAGCATTCATAGCAATTGACTGAAGATGACCCGTAAGAATGGATATTAGGTATGAACAACGATAGCTTTGCGAAATCAACGGAGATTTTGAAGCAAGCCGTTCCCCTGATGATTAAGCATAAGGTACCCACCACCCCAACCAACTATGCCCTGTGGTATACCTATAGCTCTCAGCAGAATCCTCAGCTTAATATGGCGCTGGACAGCGGTATTGAGTCCATTGGACATTGCACCCCGACGCTGTGTGAAAGCCTATACCAAGACCACCTCGCCAAGCAGACGGACAACGACGTCAAACAACTCAAGCTAAGCCTTACCGCTATGATGCAGGAGTTGTCCCATAGCATGGCCGACACCCTATCAGATACCAATAATTTTCACGATGCGCTGGAGAGCACGTTCGGGCGGCTTGAGCAAGTAGGCAAAGAAGGGATCTCACTGGAAGAGACCGTCGCCCTGGTGCGCGAACTGCTCCGCGAATCACAGCAGATGCGCCAGTCAACCGGGCTGTTCAAAGGCCAGCTTGATTCAGCGCAACAGGAGATCCAAGCATTGCGGGCTGCACTGAACAAGAGCCAGCAACAAGCCAACGAAGACGCCCTGACCGGACTCTACAACCGCCGGGCCTTTGATCAGGATATTCAAAGCTATCTCGAGAACCAGATCCCTATCAGCCTAGTACTGCTGGATATTGACCACTTCAAATACTTCAACGATGAATTCGGCCACCTCATGGGGGATCAGGTCCTGAAGATGGTGGCCAAAAGACTCAACGAATGCTGCCGCGATTATGCCAAAGCCTACCGCTTCGGCGGAGAGGAGTTTGCCATTTTACTTCCGCATAAGTCACTGCCCTCTGCTCGCCAGCAAGCCGAAACCATGCGAAAAGCTATTGAAAAGATTTCCGTACTCGATAAGAAGTCCGGGCAGCGAATCAACTCGGTCACCGCCTCGTTTGGAATTAGCAGCTCAGAGGAAAGAGAACACTGTATGGCACTCATCGAACGGGCCGATCATTTCCTCAAGCAAGCTAAGCAACTCGGTCGAAACCGTGTCCTGCCAATTTCCTGATCTCACAAGGGCCGGCACCTCCGGTCAGTCCTCCGACTGACCGCCCTGCCCGCACCTAGCTACTGACCAAATCGTTGTCCACCTTTGTTTAGCCATTCCAGCTCTTCCTGGGTCGACAGGCGACCAAAGGCAGCATTGCGATGAGGGAAGCGACCAAAACGCTTAATCACCTCATGGTGGCTGACCGCATACTGGTAGAACCCCTCAAATATACTGGTATGAGCCGGTGTCACCGCCTGCAGCAACCGATCAAAGCGAAAAACCGATTCTTCCTGATCCTCGAAAGCTTCTGAGTGCTCAAGGGGAAGATAGAAAAAGACACGTTCGATTGGAGTTAACTCCAAATCTTGATTATTCGCCAAGCCACGCTTGCACAAGGCTAAGGCCAGCGAATCATAACGAAACGCCGCGCTTAATCCACGATAAATATTGCGGGTAAACTGATCGAGCAATATGATCAGCGCAAGCGTTCCCCTTGGCTCCTCTGTCCATCGGCTGAGCTCACCCCGCCCAGCCTGGCTCACGAGGTGACGAAAGCGCTCTGCGATAAGTTGATCTGTTTCTTCCCCGCCACGAAACCACAGCTGATTGCGATCGGTGGCCGTCACCTCTTCACCGATCTCGCCAAACCAAAAGTCCAGCACCTCTTGATATTGAGCCACCATGTATCATTCCCTCCAAGCACTTCGTCACGATACCGCTACACAGCGGCCAAACCCAATCCAACTTCCCGAGAACCTGCTCGCCTACGCATAAAAAAACTGCCTGCCTTAGCAGAAAGCATTGCGGCTGCTTTATATTCACACTATCTTACAGTCATCAGTGCCGCTCCTGATACCTATACGCCCAAGCTACCTCAAGGTTACTTGGGTATATCCTACCCCAAAGCAAATTTTTGGCTGTTGGCAAATATCCCAGCATGTGAGCTGCACAATACAAATAAGGAATAATCCCATGCATTTTTCACTTCATCCGAGACTGGCAGCAGATACCACGGTGATCGGCAACCTTCCCCTGTGTCAGGTATTGTTATCCAAAGAAGCCCTGGGTCCTTGGCTTATTTTAGTTCCCCGTAAGGCCGAACTCCGTGAAATCCATCACTTGCCTGAACCTGATCAGATGCAGCTGATGAAAGAGTCCAGTGCTGTCGCGGCCTTACTAGAAAACGACTACCAGGCCGACAAAATCAATGTGGGAGCCTTGGGCAACCTTGTCCCGCAGTTGCATGTCCACCACATTGCCCGCTTCAAGGATGATGTCGCATGGCCGGGACCGGTATGGGGCAACACCGACGGAACGCAGCGTAGCGAATCGGTGCAGCAAGCCCTCGCAGAAGAGCTCAGGGCCGAGCTAAGCCATATCGATGGCTTTAGTGCAGCAGAGTAACAACGCATTAAAAAAGGCAACCCGGAGGTTGCCTTTTTATTTCATGCCGCTGCCTAGCCACGCATGACGGTGACAGCTAGCTCATCAGATTTGAGGGGACGATACCAGATCTCTTTGGCACTCTGACAACATCCATCACTGTCGCAGCCGACCAGCTCCTTGCCCAACTTGCCTTTGCGGATCCACACATCCAGCATAGCCTCGACCCCGTCTTCCGACAGACCGAACCGCATTGCCAATGCCTTGCGGCTGGCGCGCCCGTGTTGCTCAATATACTGTTTCAGCTGCTGCAGGATCATAGTGTGACGAGCTCCTCTGCTTGCATCTGCTGCCCTTTACGCTTGAAAGTAATGAACAGGCCGGCATTGATTGCGGTGAACACCCCAATCCAAAGCATACTCGTCGCCGGGTGATCCGCGAAGTGAACGATCTGGTAATAATACGTCGCGAAAGTGTATGCCAGCAGCATGGTATAACCTGCAATAAACAACGAGTACTTCTGGCCGAACTCACGCACATAAGCCCCCATTGCTGCCGCACATGGCGTATAGAGCAGGATAAAGATCAAATATGCCATAGCCGCCGCAGAGCTCACAAAATGAGCCTGGATATTACCAAAGATAGATGCATCCACGTCCTGCTCCTCGGCAGCCGCAGCCTTATCTTCAAGCTCACCAACAGTGATACCCAGCGGATCGGAATAGCTCAAATCAGCCAGGTTAGCGCCAATACTGGATACCGCTTCCCCAAGGCTCCCCATCAGGTCGTACTCGGCTTCTTCTTCACCCGCAGCGGGTGCATACAGGTTATTCAAGGTACCCACTACCGCTTCTTTAGCAAAAATCCCCGTTAGGATCCCCACGGTCGCCGGCCAATTGTCTTCTTTGATACCAATTGGAGCAAGTACCGGTGTCACCACCTGGGCCGTCTTAGCCAATACCGAGTTCGGCGTATCTTCGTTACCAAATGAGCCATCGGTACCCAGCGAGTTGAAAAAGCTCAGAATAGCCACTACCACAACGATAGTCTTACCGGCACCCAGTACGAATTTTTTCAGTTTCTGCCAAGTTTTGATCCCGACGTTACGCATCGTTGGCATTTCATAATCAGGCATCTCCATGATGAAGCTATCGCTGCTGCCCGGATAGATGGTATGACGCAATACCAGACCAGTCAGTACCGCAGCGGCAATGCCCAAGAGGTAAAGTGCAAATACCACGTTCTGGCCATTCTCAGGGAAAAAAGCGGCGGCAAACAGGGCGTAGACCGGAAGGCGCGCCCCGCAAGACATGAACGGAGCCATCGCAGCAGCCAGCTTGCGCTCACGCTCCTGCTCCAGCGTACGGGTTGCCATGATGGCCGGCACGTTACAGCCAAAGCCCAACACCAGTGGGACGAACGCTTTGCCCGGCAAGCCGACTTTCTGCATCACTTTATCAAGCACAAAAGCCGCACGCGCCATGTAACCGGAACTTTCCAACATCGCCAGGAATAGGTACAAGCAAGCAATCACCGGAACGAAGGTTGCCACCGTCTGGATACCTCCGCCGATACCGTCAGCAATAACGGTTACCAGCCATACCGGTAGGTGATCATCGAGCAAGTAATGTCCGCCGTCTACCAGGATCGCACCGACACTGATATCGAAGAAGTCGATAAAGGCACTACCGATGTTGATAGAGAACATGAACATCAGGTACATCACAACAAAGAAAAATGGAATACCGACCGCACGATTGAGCAATACGCTGTCAATTTTGTCGCTCAAGCTACGGCTCAGTTTGCCTTCCTGTCGGCGTACCTTGCTGCATAGTTGATGCAAGAAGCTATAGCGAACATCGGCAACCTGAATATCGGGATCCACCTGAACAATCAGGGTATTACGGATATTGCATACCTGATTTTTTTGCTCTTCCGATAACAGGTTAATCACCAAAGTATCGTTTTCAAGCGCCCTGATAGCTTGGGCGCGGCTGTTTAGCTGACCTTCGCTAAAGTGGGCTTCTGTCTCAGCAATAGCCTGCTCAAACAGAGGACCGTAATCCAGGGCCAGTTCATTGGCAGCAATACCCTGAGCCAGCATCTTATGTAGCTGGGTTTTAAATTCTGCGACTTGCTTAAGGTTGTTTGCCGACAGGCTCATCACCGGACACCCCAGGGCTTTTTCCAGCCCTTTGATATCTAGCTTTTGGCGCTGGCGCTCAAGCACATCCATCTTGTTCAGTACAACAACCATTGGGCGACCCAATTCGCGAAGCTGTAGTGTCATATACAGGCTGCGCTCAAGGCATGATGCATCCACCACATTGATGATCACATCAGCCGGCATGGTCAAGATCGCACGTGAGGCAATGGCTTCATCCAAGCTGTTGACATCATTGGCACTATCAAGATTATAGATCCCAGGAAGATCGGTCAGCGCAAAGCTGTCTCCCGCGCACTCGTAGCGGCCAGTCTTCTTCTCGACCGTGACACCGGCCCAGTTACCCACCTGCTGCTTGGCCCCGGTCAGGCCATTGAACAAGGTCGTCTTACCGCTGTTCGGGTTACCTACTGTCAGAATGTTATACTGCATCAGTTCACCTCTACATCAATACTTGCGGCTAGCTGCTTACGCAATGCGATGTCCACACCTCGCACCCGCACCTGCAAAGGATCACCGAGAGGTGCCACGCGAATAACACTCACAGGTGTATTCGGCAGCATTCCCATCACCATAAGCTTTTTGCGGGTAGCTGCTGGCAAGCCAGCTAAACTGGCAACCCTTCCCTCAGCCCCGCATGACATTTCTGACAGTTTCATTCTAAATCGCTACCCTAAATAAGAATAATTAGCATTAATGCTTACAATGTTACAGATTGAAACACATTCAATGTTGTTTTAAATCAATAAATCACCCTCATTTTTGCATTCATTGTTTGCAATATTGACACGCGGCACAATTTTCAATCCCTCCGACTAAAAAACAGCATATACAGTTAATTCAGCAACATGAAAATATTTACTAAACATGAGTTTACAGACTTGATTCAGCACATCCGGCTGTTATACCTACACTAACAGCAATAGAGGAAGGATTGACCGCCAGAGGGGTGGCGCCACCGGAATGGTCGCAGGCCTAGCTAAACGTACACAGGCAGCCGCAACGAGCGGCGGCTGGCGAGGGAGTCACTTTGGTGAGCATTCTATGGCCGTGGGCTCAATCATGTCACGGCCATTTAATCTTGCTTTACTCGGCCGCAGGCAAATTCTGCTGGGGTCTGCCCGCTATAGGCTTTAAACCTGACACTAAAATAGGCGGGATCCTTGAATCCGCAGGCGAGCGCAACATCTGACACCTTATCCCCCTGCTTAAGCATCACTGCCGCCTGCTCAAAACGAAACTGAGTGACATAGTCTTTAAACGACAGGCCGAACGCTTGTTTGAAATGCCGCTGGAATGTACGTTCCGACATATAAAGGGCCTTGGCAGCCGCTGAAGTACCAAAGTCAGAGGAATGGAAGTGCTCGGAAACCAGCGAATGGACACTTTCCTGCCACACCTTTCCACGATGCTCAGCAGCCTCCGTACTTTTCACGGCTTCGGCACGCCGAGCATCCAGCAACTTTTCGATCTCCACTTGCATTGGCTGTCCCTGCAATGGCTCGTTCAACACCAAATCAGCCCAACTGACGTTTCTCAGGTACTGGACGTCAAGCCGTGCAGAGTTACTGAGTAAAACAAACACCGGGCCATTGCCGCAAAAAAAATGCTCACTCAAAGCCTTGAGCAACTGCTCATCACTTGGTAACAGCACCTGATGGTCAATAACCACCACGTCAGGCAGCGGGTCATCGAGCAAAATCAAATCTTCGTAATCGCCCCGGGTATAGGTGACATGGTAGTGCTCGGAGAGCAGCTTAGCCCACTCCGTTTCGGCAAGGGTGTGCTCGCCAATCACCATTAGCCACGGATATTGCTCCATTGTATCCTGGGGCACAGGGCTAACGTGATCATCTCCAGACCTGGAAACGGACAACGGTAACCGAATGATAAATTCACTCCCCACCCCCTGGTAGCTGATCACAGAAATCATACCGTGGTAACGCTCGACCAGTTGCTTGACGGTGCTTAACCCCAAGCCAAATCCGGCTTCAGGGGAAAACTGAGGCTCTTCTTGGTAGTAACTATCGAACAAGTGTGCTTTGGTCTGATCCGTCATTCCCTGGCCTGTATCACTGACCGAAATGATCAGCTGCTGCTCCCGCTCTTTGACACTAACCGTGATCCCCCCCTTGTTGTCTGTATACTTCAGCGCATTGGACAACAAGTTGCCGAGCATGATCTCAAGATGATAAGGCGCCAGGCAAATTGATGTATCGGCACCCGTCTGATCCTCGAGGCAGAGCGCAATCTGCTTCCTCTCGGCTTCAACTTGCCAGCTCATACAGCACGCTTGGATGATAGGACTTACCAGCTGCTCACAAGCTTTTTCTGGCTCCATCAAGGCAAAAACGTCACGAGATAATATCTGCTCCGCAACATGCAGAGCATGAGCGACATTCCTTTCGGCAATATCAACCTTAGCCGGAGCCTGACTAAGTGGACGAAGATCAGACAGCAGCCCCATTGTTAGCTGCAAAGGGGTTCTTAGCTCGTGGGATAGCTGCGCCATAACATGCTGCCTTACATCCAAAATACGTTGCAAATGCACGTTGCTGGCATTGAGCTGTTTCTTCTGGAGTTCAATTTTTGCTGTTTTTTGATACACCGATTGCTTGAGTTGCTGTGCCTGCACCTTGAAAAGTTTGCTCCGCCAGTAGAAGAACAGCAAGATCAAGACCAGCACGGTTACGGCCAATATGCCAAATAGAGCCTGGTAAACTTGCCATGAAGATTGCACCCTGAAGTCATAACTCAAGGCCAGTGGATGGTTGCCCGAAGGGCTAACCCGGCGCACTTCCAGCGTATATCGGCCCGCCGATAAGACACCGACAGGCAATAGTGGCTGGGAAACAATGTTCCACTCACCGATCTGATTGTTTTCACCCACCAGCCGGTATTGGTACAGCGCTGATCGTGAAGGCAATACCTTCAATTTGAAGGCTATCGATGCCCCATACGGCAGTCTTCGTAGCTGGCTCCAGCTATCCCCCAGCGGCCAAATATCATTGTCAATCCACACCGCGCTCAGAACCAACTCCGGTTCATCCGAAAACTCATCAAACAAGGCTCGCTCTGAAATCCGCAGCAATCCTTGCCGGAAACCCAACACCAATGCCTGCCCATTGTCTTGCAGGCAAGCCCGAGAGCCAAGATCCTCTGAAAGCAGGCCGGAATTAAACCCAAGGTGCCTCTTTAAGTCGGCATAGTAACTGATATACGAGAGCCCATTACTGGAGGAAAGCCATATCCCAGTACTTCCCCTGGCAATACAATAAGGCTGTGCAAACTCAGGGGTGAGTTTCACCTCTTGCAATTTGAGTGGCTTAAGTGTCTGAGAGACCTGTAGCGTATAATTCGTTGCGATCCATAACTGCCCCATGCGATCTTCGAGAATATCAACAATCCCCCCTTGCTTGGCCGTATCGGGGACAAGGTGGAGTCCCCCCGCATCGAATTGATAAAGACCATAGGTTGTCCCCACCCACACTTGGTGTTCGCTGTCTTCAACAATACCGGTGATCTGCTCTCCTCCGGCGGGCTCCGTAAACCAGTGACGACCAAAGGACATCCATTCCCTAAATTCAGGCCAATAACGATACAATCCACCTTCGGATCCTACCCAAAGCGAACCAAAATGATCGACCATAATTCTTTCTAGTGGCTGCTCTTTGATGTCTTCCGGTATCTCTATGATCTCCATACGTGACAGACGAATATCATACAGAGTGATCCCGTCTGCCTGCAAAATCCAAAGCTGGCCATCAGACAGAACCAATTGCTCTACTCTCCCCACGCTTTCAATGTGCTCAACAACATCAAACCCGGAGGAAAGTTTGAATACCCCATTATCCGTTGCCAACCAATAATGGTCATCACCACCATAAACGACGTCGCTAATAAAGTTGGCATCGATCTGCCCTGACCGCTCACCCAAACGGATCCGGCTGAATAAATGAGAGCCGGCCGGAAGCAGGCTTACTCCTTTCGGCGTCGAGACCCATAAATTCCCCAGCGGATCCTGGTGAAGCCCCTGTACCCGCCGGTCAGGCAAAGCATAGCGATCATAGTCAGAGGGCATAAAGTGCGCCTTTATCTCCCCCGCATCCGTCATCAGGTACAGCCCCATGGTAGTCCCCACCCACACCCCCTGCGGTGTCGGTTGCAAACTCAGTACTGCGGGCTGGCTTCCATTCTCACCAAGAATTGTCAGAGCACCGCTGTTGCCTCTAATCACTCCCTGGTGAGTACCAAACCATGGTTCGCCATGCAGGTCTTGAGCAACAGCGGTAATGTGGTGATCGGCCAAGAGTTTAGTGGGTGGCTCATCGAGCGACAGGTATTGGTAGACACCTTGCTGGGTCGCAACATAAAGATGCTTATCCGTCACATACAAACCAGCAAGCTTGATCGGATAGGGAAAAGGAACAAACTCAACGTCTGGCTCGGTATCAGTTAACCGATACAATCCCCGGCGATTGGCAAACCAGGCTGCATCGCCCCTCGCAATCACCGATTCCACGGGTATTTGGCTGATATTGCGTCTTTCAAGACTGGCTGAGTGTGGAGAATATGAATAGGCATGATTATCTTTAACCAACCAAAGTGTATTACCAACCATCGCAGCATCGGTCACACCTGTCACGGGCCTACCCGTTCTTTCAACCGCAGGCTTAAGGTTAACGCCGTCATGGAAGAGTAGCTGTCCCCGGCTATCTACCAGCCACAAGCCTTTGTTTGTATCGTTAACGATTTTTCGGACAGACAAGGTCCCCAGCCCGCTGAACTCGGGCATTGGACGAAACATATAGCTTGAAGCAAATACCGCCGCCGAGCTCGTCAAACCGATACCCAATAGCAGTAACACAAGTAAAAACCGTCTGACCATAACAGCGCAAAAAATACCTAGCCCTTAAAATCTCCCACATTATGCAGTATTGATAGACTGAATATAAGCAGACATTTATAAATTGAGGCAAGATGCATAAAAAAAACGCACCTGAGTGCGCCTTTTTATCTAAATCATGGTGTAACACGTTGATATGTTGATTTAACTTTTATCTCAGGCACTGACTGAAGCTTTGCCCCAATTGATTGAGAAACTCAACGTAGCTACCATCACCGTAGGCAATATCCGTCCCCATTGGATCTAAAGTGCCGATATTGACCTCGGTTCCCCGGATCACGCTATCAACCACGGCAGGTGAAAACTGTGGTTCGCTAAATACACAGTGGGCATGCTGCTCTTTGAGTGCATTACGAATTGATATTAGTGTTTTCGCTCCTGGACGACGATCGGGGTCAACCGTGAAGTGGCCAAGGTTGTTCAAGCCAAACTGTTCTTCAAAGTAGCCGTAGCCGTCATGGAAGACAAAGTAGCCACGATCAGAAACCGGGGCCAGCCTCTGCTCGATAGAAGCCATTGCCGCTTTCACTTCAGTGGTAAAGTTAGCCAGGTTAGCTTCAAATTTCTCTTTATGGCTCGGGGCAATTTCGGCCAATTTCGTAGTGATCACCTGCGCCGCCTGTATAGCCTGCTCAGGACCTAACCAAAGATGAGGGTCAACCCCCTCATGACTGTGGCCATGATGGTCATCGTGTCCATGCTGCTCATGCGCATGGCCTTCATGATCATCGTGCCCGTGCTGCTCCTGACCATGGCTTTCGTGATCATCATGCCCGTGCTGCTCCTGACCATGGCCGTCGTGATCATCGTGTCCGTGCTGCTCGTGACCATGGCCTTCGTGATCATCGTGTCCGTGCTGCTCGTGACCATGGCCTTCGTGATCATCGTGTCCGTGCTGCTCGTGAGCATGCCCTTCGTGATCATCGTGTCCGTGCTGCTCGTGAGCATGCCCTTCGTGATCATCGTGTCCGTGCTGCTCGTGAGCATGCCCTTCATGGCCATCGCCATAGTGGCGGAAGCTGATACTGTCTTGCGCCGTCAATGTCAGCACATTTTCTTTACCTTCAAGCATCCGAGTCAGAAACTGTTCCAATTCAGGCCCGACCCAAATCACCAAATCTGCCTCATTGAGCTTTCTGGCATCGGATGGGCGCAGCGCATAATCATGCGGTGAGGCCCCCGCCGGCAAAAGAGTCTCCGTCGACGTTACTCCCTGGGTCAACTCCTGGACGATCATGGTAATTGGCTTAACAGTTGAAACCACCTTAAGTTCTTCGGCATGCAATGAGGGCGCAGCTAAAAGCCCTAAAGTGCTGCAAGTGAGGAGTAAACGGCGCATAATAGGTTCCCTGAATAATTCTTGATTACAACAACTGCCAAGAATGTTATATTATAACATCTCACTTTGGCAAATATCTAAGCAAAGAAAAATATGACCTCCTTAGTTGAATTACAGTCGGTCACAGTCACCTTCGCCGAACGGCACGTACTGGATCAAGTTTCGCTCAAACTGGAGCGGGGACAGATCACGACCCTGATCGGCCCAAATGGTGCCGGCAAGTCGACGCTTGTCAAAGTCATTACGGGGTTGAACAAACCAACAGTCGGGAAAGTTATACGCCAAAAAGGACTTCGCATAGGCTATGTACCGCAAAAATTGGCACTCAACAGCACACTGCCACTCAGTGTCGACCGTTTCATGCGTTTGGCTGGCCGCTACAAAGAGGCGCAGCGCCTTGAGGCGCTGGAGTTAGTCAGCGGCAAACACCTTCACCACAGTAATATGCATTCGCTATCTGGTGGCGAGATGCAGCGGGTTCTGCTCGCCCGAGCCCTATTGCAACAGCCTGATTTGTTGGTGCTTGACGAGCCAGTACAGGGAGTCGATGTCAACGGTCAGCTGGAATTGTACAGCCTGATCCAGTCACTCCGTGACAAACTTAACTGCGCGATCTTGATGGTATCGCACGACCTGCACCTCGTGATGGCAAAAACCGACCATGTCATTTGCCTGCACCACCATATCTGCTGCTCGGGCGAGCCGGAAGTGATCACCCACCACCCCTCGTATGTGGCACTGTTCGGCCGCCACCAATGCGAACAATTGGCACTTTACCAGCACCACCACAACCACGAGCATGATTTATCTGGCAACCCCGTCGGCCCTTGCCAGCACGAGCACCAACATAACGAAAAACACGAGACCAACAATGCTTGATTTACTACTTCCCGCACTGATTGCGGGTATCGGCATCGCCGTCCTGGCTGGCCCACTCGGCTCTTTTGTCGTATGGCGCAAGATGGCCTATTTCGGTGATACGCTGTCCCATGCTTCCCTGTTGGGCATTGCGCTTGGTTTTCTGTTCAATATCAATCTCAACCTTGCACTGCTTATTTGCTGCTTGGCCCTTGCGGTTATCTTGGTCAGCCTGCAGAAGCAGAAATATGTGGCGACCGACACCCTGCTGGGGATCCTTGCCCACAGTGCCCTGTCGCTAGGCTTGGTCGCGGTAAGCTTCCTCGATCACGTCCGCATTGACTTGATGTCGTATCTGTTTGGCGATTTACTGGCTGTTACCCCTGCTGACTTGCTTTGGATCTACGGTGGCGGTGCCGTCGTTATGACCCTATTGATCACCCTATGGCGCCCGCTGCTTTCGATGACCATCAACGAAGAGTTGGCGCAAGTTGAGGGCGTGAATGTTGATCTCATGCGGCTGCTGCTGATGCTGATGGTCGGTATGGTGATTGCGGTTGCGATGAAGTTTGTCGGTGCCCTGATCATCACATCCCTGCTGATCATCCCTGCTGCAACAGCGCGTAGGTTCTCACGCAGCCCGGAGATGATGGCAGCATTGGCGTCAGGCTTGGGAGTTATTGCCGTCATATTCGGCCTGGCCATGTCCTGGCATTACGATACTCCGGCAGGCCCATCGGTAGTCGTTGCGGCAGCAGGCCTGTTCCTACTCAGTCAGTTCAAGCGCAGCGAAGCCTGATTGTATCCCAGCGCCAAATCAATGATACAGCAGCCCAATCTCGGGCTGCTGTTCCAATATCCTCTCCATAGAACATCCATTTGAACAAGCCCTTTAGTTAAACAAGCTTCGATACCGGCTATTACAGGTGCTCTTTACCTGCATCGCATACCTCCCTTAAGCATTTACTTTGCCAACCAGTGCAGAAATCTGCCAATAAAAAACCCGCCAGGTGGCGGGTTTCATTAGAGCTTGGAGGTAATTACCAACCAGTGACTTCGCGCAGTGCTTTACCAATATCGGCAAGGCTCTTCACGGTTTTCACACCCGCAGCTTCCAGCGCCTGGAACTTATCTTCGGCCGTACCTTTACCGCCAGAAATAATCGCACCAGCGTGGCCCATGCGCTTGCCTGGAGGTGCCGTCACACCCGCAATGTATGAAACCACCGGCTTGCTGACATTTTGCTTGATGTATGCCGCCGCTTCTTCTTCGGCCGTACCGCCGATCTCACCGATCATCACAATCGCCTCGGTCGCCGGATCGTTTTCGAACAGCTCAAGCACATCGATAAAGTTCGACCCTGGAATTGGGTCACCACCGATACCGACACAAGTTGACTGGCCGAAGCCTTCATCTGTGGTTTGCTTCACCGCTTCATAAGTCAGCGTACCCGAGCGAGATACGATACCGACTTTGCCCGCTCTGTGGATGTGGCCCGGCATGATCCCGATCTTACACTCGTCCGGCGTGATCACCCCCGGGCAGTTTGGACCAATCATACGCACACCAGCTTCATCAAGGCGTACTTTCACATCCAGCATATCCAGCGTCGGAATACCTTCAGTGATGGTGACAATCAGCTCGATACCCGCATCAATCGCTTCAAGGATCGCATCCTTGCAGAATGGTGCCGGTACATAGATCACAGTTGCCGTTGCGCCAGTGGCTTCAACGGCTTCACGCACGGTATTAAATACAGGCAGACCAAGGTGCGTAGTGCCGCCTTTACCCGGAGAAACACCACCGACCATCTGTGTTCCGTACTCAATGGCTTGCTCTGAGTGGAATGTACCTTGACCGCCAGTAAAACCCTGACAGATCACCTTGGTATCTTTGTTAATTAGCACAGACATTATTTACCCTCCGCTGCAGCAACAACTTTTTCCGCTGCTTCAGTTAGGGAAGTCGCAGCAATGATGTTCAAACCACTCTTCGCCAGGGTTTCCGCCCCCAGCACCGCATTGTTACCTTCAAGGCGAACCACTACCGGTACTTCAACACCGACTTCTTCGACTGCACCGATAATGCCTTCGGCAATCAGGTCACAGCGGACAATACCACCGAAGATGTTAACCAACACCGCTTTGACATTGGTGTCGGAAAGGATGATTTTGAATGCTTCGGTCACACGCTCTTTGGTTGCACCGCCGCCTACGTCAAGGAAGTTGGCTGGCTGACCGCCGTGCAGGTTAACGATATCCATGGTACCCATCGCTAGGCCAGCGCCGTTAACCATACAGCCGATATTGCCATCAAGTGCTACATAGTTCAGCTCCCACTGTGCCGCATGTGCTTCACGCTCATCTTCCTGTGAAGGGTCGTGCATTTCACGCAGCTTAGGTTGGCGGTATAGGGCATTGGAGTCAATATTGATCTTACCGTCCAGACACAGCAGGCTGTCATCACCGGTGATCACCAACGGGTTGATTTCCAGCAGGGCCAGATCATAGTCGGCAAACATGTTGCCGAGCCCCAGGAAAATCTTGGTGAATTGCTTGATTTGGTCGCCTTTCAGACCCAGTTTGAATGCCAACTCGCGTCCCTGGTACGGCTGCGGGCCAACAAGCGGGTCAATCGCTGCTTTGTGGATAAGCTCCGGGGTTTCCTCAGCCACTTTTTCGATTTCCACACCGCCTTCGGTCGACGCCATGAACACGATACGACGTGTGCCACGGTCAACTACCGCACCTAGGTACAGTTCGTTAGCGATATTCGAGGCTTCTTCAACCAGAATTTTTGTCACCGGCTGGCCATTTGCATCAGTCTGATACGTTACCAGATTCTTACCCAACCACTTCTGGGCAAAACCCTTGATACCATCTTTGGTGTCGTGCAGTTCAACACCACCCGCTTTACCGCGGCCACCGGCATGGACCTGACATTTCACAACCCATTTATCACCACCAATTTTGCTTGCTGCTTCAGCAGCTTCCTGTGGTGTGTCGCAAGCGTAACCTTCTGGAACTGGCAGACCGTACTCGGCGAACAGCTGTTTCGCCTGATATTCATGCAAATTCATGATGTTCTATCCGTTTTCATATCCCTTGGGGAATCGTTATATCCATGTAAAGTACTCTTTGGTACTTCTTCGATTGTAACTGCAAAAGTGGCAGGCCAACTGTCGAGCCTCACTGGCCTGCCTGCAGGGTTACACGTCTAGAAGCAGACGTGTTGGATCTTCAAGTAACTCTTTGATAGTAACCAGGTAGCCAACCGACTCACGACCATCAACCAGGCGGTGATCGTAGGACAGTGCCAGGTACATCATCGGCAGGATTTCCACCTTGCCATCCACCGCCATCGGACGATCTTGGATCTTATGCATTCCCAAAATAGCCGACTGTGGTGGGTTGATAATTGGTGTCGACATCAATGAGCCGAATACACCACCGTTAGTGATGGTGAAGTTACCGCCTGTCAGCTCATCCACTGTCAGCTTGCCGTCACGCCCCTTGATGGCCAGGTCGCGAATACCTTTCTCGATTTCCGCCAGGCTCAGCTTGTCGCAGTCACGCAGGACCGGCGTCACCAAACCGCGCGGCGTTGAGACCGCGATGCTGACGTCAAAGAAGTTGTGGTAAACAATGTCGTCACCGTCAATCGAGGCATTCACCTCAGGGTAGCGCTTGAGCGCTTCCACCACGGCTTTCACATAGAAAGACATAAAGCCCAGACGAATGCCGTGGCGTTCTTCAAAAATGTCTTTGTACTGCTTGCGCAGATCCATGATTGGCTTCATGTTGACTTCGTTGAACGTCGTCAGCATCGCCGTGCTGTTCTTCGCTTCCAGCAGACGCTCCGCGACACGCTTGCGCAGACGGGTCATCGGCACACGCTTCTCGCTACGGTGGGCAATCGGTGCTTCCGCTTTCGCCTCAACCTCTGGGGTGGCCGGTGCCGCTACCTGCTTGCCTTCTTTGACGAATGCTTCGACATCTTCACGGGTGATACGACCGCCCACACCCGTGCCCTTCACGTCCGCGGCATTGATGCTGTGCTCGGCCAACAGGCGGCGAACTGCAGGGCTCAAGGCTTCACTGGTCTCATCACCCAAAGCCGCAGTGTTGCGCTTGTTCGGCGACGACTCCGCTTCTGCAGGGACATCCTGGGTCGGCTCACCAGCCACCGCACCGGCTTTGATCTTGCCGATCAGTTGCTTGGTCAGTACTGTCGTGCCCTCATCTTCAAGAATTGCTTCAAGAATACCATCTTCCGGTGCCGGTACTTCCAACACCACTTTGTCTGTTTCGATATCAACCAGAACTTCATCACGGGTTACAGCATCACCCGGCTGCTTGTGCCAAGTTGCTACTGTTGCGTCTGCAACTGATTCAGGTAAATCGGGAACCAGAATTTCGATCGTCATATCGGTTTTGTCCTTTTTGTTCCAGTTCTTATTAATCTATGGTCAATGCGTCTTCGATCAACGCTTTTTGCTGTTTCAGGTGAACCGACATGTAGCCAACAGCCGGTGATGCTGAAGCCGGACGGCCTGCATATTCAAGCTGGGCGCCGGCCGGAAGCGCAGAACGGAAGTTGTGCTGGCTAGAGTACCAAGCACCTTGGTTCTGAGGTTCTTCCTGACACCAAATAAAATCAGTAACATGTTGATAGTCCGCCAGGGCAGCTTCAACGTCTTCTTTCGGGAACGGATAAAGCTGCTCGATACGCACGATCGCCACATCGGTCTGCTCGTTCTTACGGCGCTGCTCAAGCAGGTCGAAATACACCTTGCCCGAACAGAACACCACGCGCTTGACCTGTTTCGGATCAAGATCGTCAATCTCACCGATTGCCGGCTGGAACGTTCCGTTTGCCAAATCATCCAGGCTCGAGATACACAGCGGGTGGCGCAGCAGCGACTTCGGCGACATCACCACCAACGGACGACGCATCGGGCGAACCACCTGACGACGCAGCATGTGGTAAACCTGTGCCGGCGTCGATGGGATCACTACCTGCATGTTCTGTTCAGCACATAGCTGCAGGTAACGCTCGAGACGAGCCGACGAATGCTCGGGCCCCTGCCCTTCGTAGCCGTGTGGCAACAACATGGTCAGACCACACATCCGGCCCCACTTTTGCTCACCCGAACTGATAAACTGGTCAATCACCACCTGGGCACCGTTGGCAAAATCGCCAAACTGGGCTTCCCAAATAGTCAGGCCGCTAGGTTCAGCCGTAGCATAACCGTATTCAAAAGCCAGCACCGCCTCTTCAGACAGCACCGAGTCGAAGACCTGGAACGGGCCTTGTTTGTCATGGATATTAGCCAGCGGGATATACGTACTCGCATCGCCCTGGTTATGCAGGACCGAATGACGGTGGAAGAAGGTACCACGACCAGAATCCTGACCGGTTATACGGATACGCTTACCTTCATCAACCAAGGTGGCATACGCCAAGGTTTCCGCCATCCCCCAGTCAACCGCTTTTTCACCTTCTGCCATCGACATACGGTCGTTATATAGCTTCTGGACACGGCTCTGGAGCTTGTGGCTGTCAGGGAACTGACAAACTCGATGAGCCAGCTCTTGCAGACGACCGAAGTCAACCTGGCTTGCCCAGTCCACCGTCCAGTCATGACCGATATACGGTTCCCAGTCAACCGAGTGAAGTTTCATCGGGCGCCACTCTTTGACCACACACTCGCCGCGGTCAAGTGCATCGCGGTACTCGTTGATCAGTGACGTCGCGGTTTCCAGATCAACCGTCCCTTCGTCGGTCAATGCATCGGCATAGATCTTACGCGGGGTTGGGTGCTTCTTAATCTTCTGGTACATCAACGGCTGAGTCGCATTGGGCTCATCCGCTTCATTGTGACCATGGCGGCGGTAGCAGACCAAATCAATCACTACATCGCGCTTGAAGGTATTGCGGAAATCCAGGGCAATACGGGTGACGAAGGCCACCGCTTCTGGATCGTCGGCGTTAACATGGAAAATCGGTGCCTGTACCATTTTGGCGATATCGGTACAGTACTGGGTCGAGCGGGTATCATGCGGGTTAGAGGTCGTAAAGCCGATCTGGTTATTCACCACGATACGCACCGTTCCCCCTACCTGGTAACCACGCGACTGGGACATATTGAATGTTTCCGCAACTACACCCTGGCCGGCAATTGCCGAGTCCCCGTGGATGGTGATCGGTAAAACCTGCGAGCCATCTCTATCGCCTAAACGGTCTTGTCTGGCCCGTACCGAACCGACTACAACCGGGTTGACGATCTCAAGGTGGGAAGGGTTAAATGCCAACACGAGGTGCACATCACCACCCGGCGTCGCAAAATCGGCCGAGAACCCCTGGTGATATTTCACATCACCTGTGCCCCAGGTTTCATCATGCTTACCGGCAAACTCATCGAACAAGTCCTGCGGTTTTTTACCCAGCACGTTGACCAGCATATTGAGTCGGCCACGGTGAGCCATGCCAACAACCACTTCACGGGCACCATTGGTACCGGCATAGCGGATCAGCTCTTTGACCATCGGGATAAGAGCATCCCCCCCTTCCAGCGAGAAGCGCTTGGCACCCGGAAATTTCGCGCCCAGGTAGCGTTCAAGCCCTTCCGCAGCGGTAAGCTCATCCAAAAAGGTCAGTTTTTCTTCCTGGGTGAAAGTGCCGCGCCCAACCACAGACTCAAGGCGCTGCTGAAGCCAACGCTTTTCGTCTGTATTGGTGATATGCATGTATTCTGCACCGATGGAACCGCAATAGGTCTTTTTCAGCGCATCGTAAAGTTCTGACAACTTCATGGTCTCCTGCCCGATGGCAAAAGAGCCGACATTGAATGTCTCGTTGAAGTCATCGACGGTCAGGTTATGGAACTCAGGATCGAGATCGGATACCCGCTCCTGCTGCCATAGCCCCAACGGATCTAAGTTTGCATGCTGGTGCCCGCGGAAACGGTATGCGTTAATCAACTGCAATACCTTAACCTGCTTAGCATCAACATCTGGATCGCTGACGGTCGCACTTAGATGGGTTGTTTCCTTCGCTAGACGCCGGAAATAGTCGCGAACACGCGAATGAGGCTGTTCGACAACCGTCTCATTCACGACAGGCAAATCACTGAACACGTGACGCCACTCTTCATCTACTAATTCTGGGTCGCTAAGATACAACTCGTAGAGTTCCTCTACATAAGTTGCATTGGCGCCAGCCAGGTGTGAAGACTCAAGCCAAGCCTTCATAACGCCGTTCTGCATTGTTTTCCCTTAACCACTAGTTATCGCCATTTTCCCGGTCTTGCTCACCGGAATTGAGGCTGACTCCAGAGAGCGAATCATGAAGCCAGCATATCGATAATTCTATTATTTATACCGCACGTTTTAACAACATCGACTTAATGTGTCCAATTGCTTTCGTCGGATTTAACCCTTTAGGACAAACATTTACACAGTTCATGATGCCATGGCAACGAAAAACGCTAAAAGCGTCGTCCAGATCGGATAAACGTTCGTCTGTTGCTGTGTCGCGGCTGTCAATTAGCCAGCGGTAAGCCGCTAGCAGGCCAGCAGGTCCGATGAATTTATCCGGGTTCCACCAGAATGACGGACAAGAGGTTGAACAACAGGCGCACATAATGCATTCATACAATCCATCAAGGTGAGCTCGCTCCTCCGGCAGCTGCAGGTTCTCGCGCGCTGGTGGTTGAGCACCCTCATCAATCAGGAAAGGCTTCACTTTGGCGTAGTTGGTGTAGAACTGCTCCATATCGATAATCAAGTCACGGATCACCGGCAGGCCCGGCAGCGGGCGGATCACTATGGTGCTCTGATCGGTCAAAGCCGAGAGCGGCGTGATACAGGCCAGGCCATTCTTACCGTTCATATTGATACCGTCGGAGCCACAGACCCCTTCACGGCAGGAGCGGCGGAACGCCAAGGTCGGATCTTGTTCTTTCAGCAAAATAAGCGCATCGAGCACCATCATGTCGGAGCCTTCGGGCACCTCTAGGGTGTAGCCCTTCATGTGCGGCGCGTTGTCTACATCAGGGTTGTAGCGGTAAATCGAGAAATTCAGTTTCATGGTTCTATCCTCCCCTTAGTATGTACGCGCTTTCGGCGGAAATGCCTCACGATGAATTGGTGTCATGTTGACATCACGCTTGGACATCTCTTCGGTCTCAGGGTTGTAGATCGAGTGACATAGCCATTGTTCATCATCGCGCTCAGGGAAGTCGAAACGGGCATGGGCACCGCGGCTTTCGGTACGGTAGTTTGCCGCCACCGCCGTGGCATAGGCCGTTTCCATCAAGTTCTCTAGCTCCAGACATTCAATACGCTGGGTATTGAATTCTGTCGAGGTGTCGTCAAGGCGGGCATCTTTGAGGCGCTCACGGATCACTTTGAGCTCTTCCAACCCAGTGGCCATTGCTTCGCCTTCACGGAATACCGAGAAGTTATTCTGCATACAAGTTTGCAGATCTTTACGGATCTCAACCGGGTCTTCGCCTTTCTGGGTGTTGTTCCAACGGTTCACACGAGCCAAAGACGCTTCGATATCTGAATCGGTTGCTGGGCGCGCTTCAGCTTGCGCCAGCAGAGTTTCGCCCAAGTGCAGGCCGGTCGCACGGCCGAATACCACTAAGTCAAGCAGTGAGTTACCGCCAAGGCGGTTAGCACCGTGGACAGACACCGAGGCAATCTCACCACAGGCAAACAAGCCCTGTACTTCAACGTCAGCCCCCGCAGAAGTCTGCTTGATAGCCTGGCCAGATACCTGCGTCGGTACACCGCCCATCATATAGTGACAAGTCGGAATAACCGGGATTGGCTCTTTGACCGGATCAACATGGGCAAAGGTACGGGACAATTCACAGATACCCGGCAGACGTGACTCGAGCACATCCTTACCCAGATGATCCATCTTCAGCTTGATATGCGGCCCCCATGGACCGTCACAGCCGCGGCCCTCACGGATCTCAACCATCATAGAACGGGCAACGACGTCACGGCCTGCCAAGTCTTTGGCATTGGGCGCATAGCGCTCCATAAAGCGCTCACCGTCTTTGTTAAGCAGGTAGCCCCCTTCACCACGACAGCCTTCGGTTACCAGTACCCCGGCACCGGCAATACCGGTTGGGTGGAACTGCCACATTTCCATATCCTGCATCGGTACACCGGCACGCAGTGCCATCCCCACACCGTCCCCAGTATTGATGTGGGCATTGGTGGTGGACGCGTAAATGCGGCCGGCACCACCGGTGGCAAGGATGGTCGCTTTCGCTTTGAAATAGCAGATCTCACCGGTTTCCATGCAAAGCGCGGTACACCCCAAGATCGCACCATCCTGGTTCTTCACCAAGTCCAGCGCATACCACTCGGAGAAAATCGTGGTTTTGTGCTTCACGTTTTGCTGGTAAAGCGTATGCAGCAAGGCATGACCGGTACGGTCTGCCGCCGCCGCGGTACGCGCCGCCTGTTCGCCACCGAACTCTTTCGACTGGCCGCCGAACGGGCGCTGATAGATAGTCCCGTTATCGAAACGCGAAAACGGCAAGCCCATCTTCTCCAGTTCAATCACTGATTTAGGGCCATTTTTACACATATACTCGATGGCATCTTGGTCACCGATATAATCAGACCCCTTTACGGTGTCGTACATGTGCCACTGCCAGTTATCTGGGTGAGAGTTACCCAGTGCAACGGTGATCCCGCCCTGTGCCGACACCGTGTGGGAACGAGTTGGAAAAACTTTGGAGAGCAGCGCACACTTTAGACCCTGCTCAGAAATTTGTAGTGCCGCACGCATACCTGCACCGCCTGCACCAATCACTACCGCATCAAATTCACGAACTGCAATGCTCACTTACGCACCCCACACAATAAAGAAGCCTGAAAACAGGTAAACAAAAAGAACCGCAACAACACCAAATTGGATACCCGCTCGAAGTGCGGCAGGCTTGATGTAGTCGGTCAGCACTTGCCACAAGCCAATCCAGGCATGAATGAGGATCGACAGCAGTGCCAACATCGTGAAGACCTTAGTACTGAGCTGGCCAAAAAAAGCCGTCCAGGTTTCGAAGGTCAGTTCCGGGCCAAAGGCAAAGAAGCCCACCATATAAAGGGTGTAAAGCGTAAGAATGATGGCGGTAGCACGGATCAGGATAAAGTCATGAATTCCATTACGGCCGACTGTTGAGACATTATTTACCATACCAGGCCTCCTGCAAGCAGAGACAGAACACCGACAATGACAAAGCTCACTTTGGCACTTTTGATCCCGGTTTCCATTTCTTCAAAATATCCCATATCCATTAGCAAATGACGGATCCCCACCACAATGTGGTAGAACAGCGCCGTCAAAATGCCCCACAGCACCAGTTTCACGAAGAAGCTGTCTACGATCGCAGCAGCGTTCGCAAAACCTTCAGGGGATGACAGGGAAAGGCCCAGTAGCCATAGCAGGATAGCCACAGCAACAAAGGTGATCACGCCAGAGACGCGATGCAAGATAGACGCTATCGCAGTAAGGGGAAAGCGAATCGTCTGTAGGTCGAGGTTGACAGGTCTTGGCTTATTTACTTTCACGGTGATTGCCCACTCAGCTCCATTGAAGCAATGTTATTGTTATCACTCCCTGCTTCTACTGACGCCGAACACGCGCGTTAACATAACTGTAACTCGAGGTTGCAATTATGTTCTACATGCAAATGTAAAACAGTGCCTTCCCTAACTTACTCTAATTATTGATAACTTTGGCATTTGCGTCTGGCGGCGGCAGAACCAGAGACCTGCCGCGAGTATACGCCGCGCAACAATCAATTACAAACCCGGTTACATGGCCTCTAACACGCTTTTAGAAATTTGCATCTTTTTACCTAAACTTATTAACAAGCGCACACAAGCAAGCACAAAAATTGACATTTGGGCTTCTGATCGGTACAACAAATGTACATCCGCCTTGGATTAGGATTATAAAAAACAAAGGAGATTGTTATGGCAGACAAGAAAGCTACTCTTCACATTGAAGGGAAAGCACCCGTCGAACTGCCGATTATCGGGGGCACTGAAGGGCCTGAAGTAATTGATGTACGTAAGCTTGGAGCTAACGGTTATTTTACATTCGACCCTGGTTTTCTAGCCACTGCATCTTGTGAATCTCAAATTACTTACATTGATGGTGATAAAGGTATTCTGCTTCACCGCGGATACCCGATTGACCAATTGGCCAATAATGCCGACTATTTGGAAGTGTGTTACATCCTTCTTTACGGTGAGGTTCCGACCCGCGAGCAGTACGAAACATTCCGTACCACAGTCACTCGTCATACCATGGTGCATGAGCAGATCTCAAGCTTCTTCCACGGCTTCCGCCGTGATGCTCACCCAATGGCTGTTATGTGTGGCGTGGTAGGTGCACTTGCTGCGTTCTACCATGATTCACTGGATATCAATAATGATACCCACCGTGAGATCACTGCGTTCCGCCTATTGTCGAAAATGCCGACACTAGCAGCAATGTGTTACAAGTACTCTATCGGTCAGCCATTTATCTTCCCACGCAATGATCTGGACTATGCAGAGAACTTCTTGCATATGATGTTTGCAACGCCGTGTGAAGAGTACGACGTCAGCCCTGTGGTTGCCCGTGCCATGGACAAGATTTTCACCCTGCACGCTGACCACGAGCAAAATGCGTCGACCTCGACTGTACGTCTAGCCGGTTCATCAGGCGCTAATCCATTTGCCTGTATTGCGGCAGGTATCGCGTCACTGTGGGGCCCTGCACACGGTGGTGCTAACGAAGCCTGCTTGAAGATGCTGGAAGAGATTGGCAGTGTTGATAAGATCCCAGAGTACGTTGAGCGTGCGAAAGACAAGGATGATCCATTCCGTCTGATGGGCTTTGGCCACCGTGTCTACAAGAACTACGACCCGCGTGCGACAGTAATGCGCGAAGCTTGCCACGAGGTACTTCAGGAACTGAACATTCAGGATCCGCTGCTGGATGTTGCGATGGAGCTGGAACGTATTGCCCTATCTGATGAGTACTTTATCGAGAAGAAACTGTACCCGAATGTCGATTTCTACTCAGGTATCATCCTGAAGGCTATCGGTATCCCGGTTTCTATGTTTACGGTTATTTTCGCTATGTCCCGTACCATCGGTTGGATTGCCCACTGGAACGAAATGCACAACGATCCGGGCAACCGTATCGGCCGCCCTCGTCAGTTGTACACCGGTTACAACCAGCGCGAGTTCAAACCGCTGCATGAACGCGAATAATCACAGTTCGTTAAATGAAAGGGCCTTCGGGCCCTTTTTGTTTTAAACAACGGGACCTAGTAACTGGATCCTAGTTCCTAGAAAGAACAAAGAGCAAAGAGCAAAGAGCAAAGAGCAAAAGCTAGACTCTAAAGATTAAATCTAAGGACTAGCGCACTGTATTTTAGCTTTCCGCTTTTAATCTTTTCCTAGGAACGAGGATCGCTCTTAATCTCGTCTCTGCTTTAAACAACAAAAGGGCCCGAAGGCCCTTTTTATTTTCTATTTATCAGCTGTTTGTAATTAAACAAACTTGATCTTGGTTACTTCTTTCAAGCCAGATAGAACCAGCGTTGGCAGTGATGCGGCCAAGAACACCGTGATTAGGTGGCTACCAGACAGACCTTCTGTGCTGAAGATGAACTGGCCAACGCCGGTGTAAATCACCCCCAGAGACAGCGTTGCAGACAGCGCTACCGCACCCAACAGTGATTTGTTGGTGAATGGGTTCTTGCGGAACAGCGTGCTGAACGAGCGTGAATCAAAGATGTGCCATAGCTGACAGAACACTAGCATTGCAAAGGCCATTGTCTGTGCGTAGTTAGCACTTAGGCCTGCGTTCATCGCCCAGTTGAATGCCAGGAAGCTCATTCCCCCCTGTGCTAGACCACGGATAACGATACGGGTACCTAGGTGGTCGCTGAAGAAGCTCTCGTTACGCTTGCGCGGTTTACGCTCCATCAGGTCTTTCTCTTCTGGGTCAACACCCAGCGCCAGTGCAGGCAGACCATCTGATACCAGGTTGATCCATAGAATCATTAGTGGTGTCAGCGGCAGGGCAACTTCTGGACCCATGAACAGGAAAGCAAACAGGATTACCGATACTTCACCGACGTTGGCAGTCAGGGCCTGGCGGATGAACTTACGCAGGTTATCGAAGATCTGACGCCCCTGGCGTACCGCTTTAACAATCGTGCTGAAGTTGTCATCCAGCAGGATCAGATCACCTGAATCTTTAGCAACAGAAGTACCAGTGATACCCATCGCCACACCGATGTCTGCACGGCGAAGTGCTGGTGCATCGTTCACCCCGTCACCTGTCATTGCAGCGACTTCGTTGTTGTACTGCTGAGCCTGTACGATACGTAGCTTATGCTCTGGCGTTACACGGGCAAATACGGCAACGTTCGGACAGATACGACGCAGTTCTTCATCGTCCATGTCATCTAGCTGGCTACCCGTAACTACGAGGTCTTCCTCGCTACGGATAATACCGATGTCACGAGCGATAGCTGCTGCCGTTAGTGCGTGGTCACCGGTGATCATGACCGTACGAACACCCGCATCGTAACAGCTATCTACCGCTGCGCGTACTTCAGGGCGCGGTGGATCCATGATGCCGTACAAGCCAAGGATCGTCACATCCTGCTCAAGTTCGGTGTGGTCACGCTTGAGGTCGTCCTCAGACAGCTCACGGAAACCGACTGCTAGGGTACGTAGTGCCTGCTCGGCGAAATCCTGAATAGCCGCTTCGTAGCTAACAACCATCTCTTCTGCTGGGTTGGCCGCTACCGCAAGGTTACCTTCCATTGAGGTTGGCTGGTGAGCAACAACTTCACCGTTAACCATGAAGCCTGACGCATTGCGCAGAACCACATCTGGTGCACCCTTGATAGCAAGGAAGTGCTTACCCTGTAGGTCTTTCACGATAACCGAGGCCATCTTGCGTCCAGAATCGAACGGGAACTTCTCAACGATTGAGTAGCCGCCGCTTGACAGCATTTCAGCCTGCTGTAGCCCTGCTTTCGCTGCAGCAACAATCAATGCGCCTTCGGTTGGGTTACCGCGTACTGTCGACTTGTCACCGTCCTGGATGTATTCAGAATCATTACACAGCGTCGCAACAACCAGGCCTTTCATCATCTCTGGGCTGTCTTTAGCGTCAGTGCTGTGCGATAGCGGCTTGAACTCGCCCTCAGGAGAGAAACCTTTACCGCTCACTTCCCAGTAACGGCCAGACGCATCGTAAGCTTTCATCACCTGCATCTGGTTCTGGGTTAGGGTACCTGTCTTATCTGAGCAGATCACCGTTGTTGAACCGAGTGTTTCAATCGCCGCTAGCTGCTTAGCCAGTGCGTTACTCTTAACCATGCGGGTTGAACCCATGGTCAAAACGATAGTCACAACCGTAGGCAGACCTTCAGGAATTGCCGCCACAGACAGTGAAATACCCGTATTCAGAATTTCAAGCCACGGCATACCGTGGTAAAGGCCGATCACACAAACTACCGCTACTACGCCCAACGCGACAACCATGAGCGATTTGGCGATCAGGTCCATACGCTCTTGCATCGGGGTCTTGGTTTCTTCGGTGTTTGCCATCATGTCGGCAATGTGGCCCACTTCGGTCTGCATACCGGTACCGACAACGATACCCAGGCCTGTACCTGAAGTGACCATGGTGGTCATAAAGCCCATGTTCTTCTGATCGCCAAGACCGATGTGCCCATCTTCCAGGGCATCGGCTTTCTTGTTAACCGGCTCAGACTCACCGGTCAGAGCGGCTTCATCGATAGACAGACGGTTCGCTTCAATGATACGCACATCAGCAGCAAGAATGTCACCAGTGCTTATTTTAAGCACATCACCCGGTACAATCTCACGCGCTGGGATATCTACCCATTCACCATTACGACGGACCTGCGCCATAGGGGCAGCCATGTCGCGCAATGCTTCCATCCCTTTCTGGGCTTTGAATTCCTGCCAGAAAGCGATCACCACGTTGATGACAATGATGACACCGATAGCTACGGCATCAATCAAGTGACCAGTGAAGAAGGAAACAATCGCACCAATCCCTAGGATGAAGATCAATGGATTCTTGAACTGATGCGCCAGCAGTTCCAGTACCGTTTTGCCGGCCTGCTCCTGCAGCTCATTAGAGCCAAACTGCTCCTGACGCTTTTTCACTTCTTCAGAAGATAAACCATTCTCGGTTGACGTACCCAAATTGGACACAGTACTGGCAACCGTTTCGGTAAACCACTTTTTAGTCATGGGGGAATCTCCAATTAAATACATTCAGTCGACATCAGTACAATTTCAAACTGATAAAAAGCATTCGCTGAATAGGTCAAAGTAATTTAAAACTCGTTATTAAAGGCATCATGCCAATTAATTTTTGTCACATCCCTGAATACTTTCTGAATAAAGTATTCGAGTTCATTACAACGAGTAAATTTAAATTAACCGATAAATTGGTTGGTTGTAATTATATTTCGCTAGGCCGCACCAAGATTCAGGATGAATCTTTGACAATTATCAAAATCCAAACCGAATGTGGCCGATATCCCAGCAAAAAGTTGAAACAAAGTGTGAATTAGACCCAGATCTAACAGAAACAATACCTCCGAAATATCGAATTATGAAATTTTACAACACAAAATAAAAGGCTTAATGCGCTAACATTAAGCCTTTTATTGCCATTATTTTGGTTAAAAACGCGTTAAACCGGGTTATCTACATCAATAAACATAACATCAAAATTATGTTTATCGGCCAAATACTCGCCTAAAGATTTAATTCCATAACGCTCGGTCGCATGGTGGCCTGCACTAAAATAATGAATACCTAATTCTCGGGAAATATGAACTGTTCTTTCGGAAATTTCTCCAGAAATAAATGCATCCAAACCTTTATTTGCTGCTAATTCTATAAAGTCCTGGCCTCCACCAGTACACCATCCCAAGGTTTTAATTTCTTTTGGCGCATGATCGCCAATATGCAACGGCTCACGGTGTAAGGCAATGGAAAGCCTCGCGGCCAGCTCCTCACCACTCAATGGCTGGGCCAATTGGCCATAAATGGCGACAGAGTTCGGGTTACCCTCTTCTAAACCACCAAGCACTTCAATATCGAGTAACTCAGCCAGCTTGGCGTTATTACCTAATGTTGGATGGACATCCAATGGCAGGTGGTAGGCATACAAATTGATACCACTCTCAATAAGGGCCTTGATACGACGATATTTCATGCCGCGAATTTCTGCTGCCTCGCCCTTCCAGAAAAAACCATGATGAACCAGCAGCGCATCGGCTTGCTCTTCGATTGCCCGGTCAATCAATGCCTGGCAGGCCGTTACCCCTGTAATGATTTTCTTGACCTCAGACTTACCTTCAACCTGCAAACCGTTCGGGCAGTAATCTTTGATTAGGTGCGGGCTAAGCAACTCATTGAGCACTGATTCTAATTGGATATTGTTCATCGTCTATTTCCTTCTCCTCGATAGCGATATTCTATACCCAATATCCAGTCGCTGTTGACCTTTTCCTGTGCCTATCACCAGAACTGTTTAGAAATCTAACCCCCAAGTAACTTCAAGATGCTTGGAGATTAATCGAGTAGGAGGAGGCCTCACGGCCTCCGTCCTCTCACACCACCGTACAAGCGTGGGTCGCATACGGCGGTTCCGAATATATTTTCAGTGACTCATACCCATCTCTCAATGAGTACATGCCCATCTCCTTGAACCGTTTCGTTGGCATGGCCTGATTGAGCTGCGGCGATAAAGCCAGATGCCACCATCCTTTCTCTGACATCGCTAGCTTCCAAGCATTGCGCTCGTTTACGCCTTCTTGGCGTAACCATGTCGCTATGCTGTGTCTGCGTTTTCGCTGCTTGAGTCGGTAGCACCGTAAGCGCCGTCTTATCCATTCATCCAAGCGCTGCATCGCGCTTTTCCGCATGGCGAGCTTGAAGTAGTGTTGCCAACCTCTTAGATATTGAGTTAGTTCGACTATTACTGTCTTCAACTCTCGTCCTCGATTCCGCTTCGTTATTTGACGCACTCGCTTCTTCATGTGAGTTTGTGCTGTCTTCGAGATATGGATACTTCCATCTCGTTGGAAGCGATGGCCTAAGTAAGTCCGCTCTGTCACTCTTGTTGCCGCACTCTTCTCCCGGTTGACCGTGAGTTTCAGTTTCTGCTCCAAGAACTCCGTTATCGAGGCTTTTACTCGATTTGCGGCTTCCTCACTGTGTACGTAGATTTGGCAGTCGTCTGCATATCGGCAGAACTTATGCCCTCTTCGTTCAAGCTCTTTATCCAACTCATCTAATACGATATTTGATAGCAGCGGAGATAATGGGCCACCCTGTGGTGTCCCTCGTTGCCTCTGCTCGACTAACCCGTTTCGCATTATGCCTGCCTGTAGGTATGACCTGATCAGCTTCAGTACCCGTTTATCTGTGATATCTTTCGATAGCCTGTGCATCAGCCTATCGTGGTTCACGGTATCGAAGTATTTCGCTAGGTCAACATCGACTACATAACCCCGCCCCTCCCTGATGTAGTGGCTTGCTGCCGCCAGAGCATGGTGGGCACTACGGTTGGGCCTGAACCCGTAACTGCTGTTGGAGAACTTAGGTTCGTAGATATCTGTCAGGACTGATGTGATGGCCTGTTTGGGACAAATCCCTAATCCAAGTACCGTTGGGATACCTAGCTGCCTCACTCCCCCACTAGGTTTAGGGATTTCTACACCCAAGACGGGTTGGGGTTGATAGCTACCGTCCAGAAGGCTCTGGCGGAGCGCTTGCCCATTGGAAGACTGCCGAAGCACCGAGATAGTGGCTGCTATGTCGAGTTTATCAACCCCAGCACATCCCTTGTTCTTCTTTACTCTTCTCAGGGCTTGGTTCAGATTCGTTGATGAACAGATCTGCTCCATCAACTGAGTTGAGGTCACCAAGACTCGTCCTCCTGTCTACGCCAAACATGCTTGTCATTCTTCGTAGCCATGAGCGTCACTTGCGGTGTTGCCCATTGGTACGTAGAGATATTGTTCATCTTGCTATGACTCCACATGATTGAGTGTCTAGTGACTGCTTCTTGATATATTCAGTTCCGGCCTTCCCTTGGGTTGTACTTCCCCAAGGTACTATGCCTTCTGCTGACTTCTTATTAACCGTCACGCAGCATCACTGCTGCACTAGTCTCGTCCGAGACAGCTAATAAGATCTCCCGAGGTAAGACGTTGTTCTTTCACTTGGTTGTGCCTGATTTACCCGTACACACTTCCCGTCGAGGCATTGGGCTATTCTATATATGGCTAGGTTACCCAAGTTGTACTGGCCTACTATCAGATTTCTGTTCGTCACAACCAAGTTTTGCCGTTTGCTTCCTTCAGATCCCACCTCACGGTGGACACCCTTGCATAGGCTAACGGTTCTCGCTCGACTGAGCCCGTAGAGGACTTTCACCTCCTAGAACAACGCCATGCTCGGCGCACCAACAAAAAAAGCTGCCGAACGGCAGCTTTATCGAGTAAGGTCATTAAGGTAATAGAAGAGACGCCTAATAGAGGTGCTGGGCCGCTCGCTCCGTCTGGATTAGCCAAACCGGTTTGGTGCTGGTTTTCAGCCAGACCCGATGCAAATAGCTATACAGCCGCGAGCGTGTTTCCATTGCGGTGAACATCATGACGGGAAAGGTCACGATACCAACGGTGACAACAAACGCACGGCGAACGAAGATACGCAATGGAGAGTAGCGAGTGTACATAACGCCTCCTTGGCCAAGCAAAACAACAGACTGGTCTTATTGTTCTAATCTATTGAAATAACCTAGAGTCAACACTCTAAAAAAGGCTGTTTAATAGTCAATATCATTATAAAAAGAAAGGTCTTATAGCGAAATGTCTATTCATTACAATAAAACTACGCCTAGTGAACATGCTAATAACAGCTTCAACGCTATACTTGCCCTCCCACCTCTGTTAAATGGCCACCCGTTCATTGCTAACCAGCGCTGGCTGAATGAATTTGCCAGTAACGCCATTCCCCCAAAAGGCATCGAGTACCAAGGTGGGCGCCGTTTAGGCTTTTTTTATCAATGGCTATGGCAGCAACTGATCGTGCACCATCCGTGCTATGAGCTACTTGCCGAAGAAATCCAGCTCAGTGTCGACAAACGTACGCTCGGCGCGGTCGATTTCCTGGTTAAAGACTTGCGTACGGGGGAAGTAGAACACTGGGAAGTAGCGATCAAGTTTTACCTGGCGTTTGAGCTAAGGTGGCCTGGTCCCAATGCCCGTGACGATCTGGATACAAAAGCCAACAAGATGTTAACCCACCAGCTGATGCTGTCTGATCATCCGGCCTTTATTGACCAGTACCAAGCACAATTTGGCCCGATAAGTCAGCGGCGGCTTATTATGCAGGGGCGATTATTTTATCCCGCCTTTAGCGATTATTCCGGTTCGGGTATCCAACTTGCTCAAGAGGCCGCCCAAGGCTTGTGGTGCTATTCAGAGCAAGTCGCTAGGCTCAACTTGAGGTCTATCGCCAAGCCCGAGTGGATTGCCCCACCCCGCTATCGACAAATTGCCGAAGAGCCAGCCCTCACGACGGTCAGCAACCCGACGATGGCCATCGCTCCCGATGACAAAGTATGGTTTGTCATGCCCGAACACTGGCCTCATTCTTCGATGAAAAAGCCATAAAAAAACGCCCGCTGTTATAAGCGGGCGTTTTCACAATCAATCTCGAGAGGCTACAGGCCAGCGTCGGCAAATACCTTGCTGACAATTTCCTGTGCTTCTTTCTCAATCAAGGCCAAATGCTCTTTACCCTTGAAGCTCTCGCAGTAGATCTTGTAGATATCTTCTGTGCCCGATGGACGCGCAGCAAACCAACCGTTTTCCGTGGTTACTTTCAGGCCACCGATCGCAGCACCGTTGCCCGGCGCATGGGTCAAGCGTGCAGTGATCGCATCACCAGCCAGCGTTTCAGCTGCCACCATCTCAGGAGACAGCTTGCTAAGTACTGCTTTCTGCTCACCGTTAGCCACTGCTTGTAGGCGGTTGTACTCAGAAGCACCGTGCTTAGCAGCCAGCTCTTCGTAGTACTGCTGTGGGTTTTTACCCGTTACTGCTGTGATTTCAGCAGCCACGAGGCAAAGCAGGATACCGTCTTTGTCAGTTGACCAAGGCGTACCGTCCATGCGGAGGAAAGAAGCGCCTGCACTTTCTTCACCGCCGAAGCCAAGCTCACCGCTGTAAAGACCATCAACAAACCATTTGAAACCAACCGGTACTTCACACAGTTCACGGCCCAGATCAGCAACAACACGGTCAATCAGCGCGCTAGATACCAGAGTCTTACCTACTGCCACTTGCTGTGCCCAATCTGGACGGTGGCGATATAGGTAATCAATACATACCGCTAGGAAGTGGTTCGGGTTCATCAAACCCGCAGGCGTTACGATACCGTGACGGTCGTAATCTGGGTCGTTACCGAAAGCCAAGTCGTACTTGTCTTTGTGCGCCAGCAGGCCAGCCATCGCGTAAGGCGACGAGCAGTCCATACGAACCACACCGTCTTTGTCCAGCGACATAAAACGGAAGGACGGGTCGATAGACTCATCCACCAGCGTTAGATCCAGGCCGTAATGGGCGGCGATCTGACGCCAGTACTCGATACCAGAACCACCCAGCGGATCGACACCAATTTTCAGGTTGGCTTTCTGGATAGCTGCCATATCGATGACATTAACCAGATCGTCAACATACGGTGCAACCAATTCACGCTCTTCAACTAAGTCGCTCGCAAAAGCCTCTTCAATTGAAACGCGCTTAACGCCCGCCATACCCGCAGCAATGATCTCATTAGCGCGAGTTTCAATCGCAGTAGTGAGCGCACCTTCCGCCGGGCCGCCGTGGACCGGGTTGTACTTGATCCCGCCGTCTTGCGGTGGGTTGTGCGACGGCGTGATAACAATGCCGTCAGCCTTAGCATCATGCGCTTTGTTGTGGCACAAAATTGCATGCGATACACCCGGTGTTGGGGTATAGCCACGATCCTGCTGGATCACGACCTGAACACCATTCGCCACTAAGACTTCAAGCGTCGAAGTGAACGCCGGCTCCGACAGGGCATGGGTATCTTTACCCAGGAAAAGTGGGCCAGTTACGCCATTGGCAGCTCGAACTTCAGCCACGGCCTGGGCAATCGCCCAGATATGGTGCTGGTTAAACGTCCCTTTGTCGGCGGTTCCGCGGTGACCAGAGGTGCCGAAAGCAACCTTCTGCTGCGGGTTTTGAGCACTTGGCTCAATCAGGAAATAATTTGCCACCAACGCTGGAATATTGTGCATATCTTCTTGCTGGGCGCGCTGCCCCGCACGAGGATGAATAGCCATTAACGTATCCTTGTAAAAACTAATTTGGCATATGCCGGTTAAATTTCACCGCAAACTTTTTCAATGATATCGGCGCCAAAGCTCATCTTGACCATCAGCTGCTCAACCATCTGGCGTTTACGATCAGTATTCGTGTTCGTGATCACCCAGAAAGGCGTATTCGGAATCTGCTTAGGCTTGGTCGTCTTGCCACTAGCCAGCAGTTTCTCTTCAGTGTCGGCGAAGTAAATGCGGGTACGCCCCTTAATAGCAGCCGCTTCAGAGAAACCTTGAGGATCAATACGATAAAGCGAGGTTAATACCAGCATAAATCGGCCAATCGCTTTTTCCTGGGCAGCAAACTCGTCAGAAATCAACAATGAGCGCATTTCTTTTACGCGATCGGTATTTGGGACCACGTTGCCCGCATCTTTGCTCACCACTACGCCTTTCGGACGTACCGGCATCACCACCTCATGCTGCAAGGTAGCTACAGATTGATCAGGCATCATCAGCAAGCGGCGCAGGATGTCCGAAGCACTTTCACCAATGTGCTGGGTCTGGCTCGCGATATAACGATATAGCTCTTCGTCTACCTCAATAGTCTTCATCGTAGTGTTCATTATCGTTCCGTTTAAAAATCACCGAGGGATTATAACGTGATCCGAGGTTATACTCTACGGTAAAGCGTTAACTACAAGAGAAAATAGTCAGTGAATCTTCATTACCAAGTCGATGGCCAGGGCGATGCGATCGTCTTGATCCACGGCCTGTTCGGCAGTGCCGACAACCTTGGCCTGATGGCCAGATCATTGAAAGATAAATATAAAGTGATCAGCGTCGATCTGCGCAACCATGGCCGCTCCCCGCACAGTGCTCACTTTACCTATCGCGAAATGGCGCAAGATGTCCTTGCGGTTGTCGACCAGCTCGACATCGAACGCTTCTCGCTAATTGGTCATTCTATGGGCGGCAAGGTGGCAATGGCAGCAACCGAGCTCGCCGCTGCCCGTATCAACCACCTACTGGTATTGGATATGGCCCCGGTCCATTATCATGTCCACCGCCACCAGAATGTCTTCAACGGCCTGCGCGAAGTCTCCCGCCACACCGTCAGCAAGCGCAGCGACGCCGAGCCACTGCTGGCCAAACACGTGCTCGAGCCCGGCGTACGCCAGTTCCTGCTAAAATCTTTCGCCAAGCAAGACAACGGGCAATTCGACTGGCGCTTTAATGTCGAAGGGCTGATCGCCAATTACGATACCATCATGGGCTGGCAGGATATCTCCCCGTTTACCGGCAAAACCTTGTTCATCAAAGGCCAGAACTCAGAATATATCCTGCCCGAGCACCGCAGTGCGATCGGGCAGCAGTTCCCCAATGCCAAGGCCCATCTGGTCGCCAATACTGGGCATTGGTTGCATGCAGAAAAACCTGAAACGGTCAATCGCATCATTTTGAACTTCCTGCTAGCTGCTGAGCGTTAACAGGCAGGCCTCGTCTATGGTATAGTGCGCGTCTAGCTCAAAAATGACGATAATGTGGAAAGGAGACACTAATGTTGTACGAGCATATGGATTTGCTTGAATCTATTGGGCTGGATTTGCTCTTTGCCGCGATATTTTTCTTTATCGGCATGGCCATCAAAGATGTGCTAAAACAAGGTGATGTTCCACCTTTCGGCCGAAAAATCGTCTGGCTGGTACTTTTCCTTGGATGTGCCGGATTTATCACCAAAGGCCTAATCCAAATCAGCTGGGAAGGCGCAGGCATCGGCTAAAACTGAACGAATACTGTTTGTGATTGCCAAAAGCAGCCGTAAGCTGACTTTACCTTCCGCGATCACCGACCGTCAGGGTATACTCCTGACAAGGCTATTTCTATCGTTGGCAAGTAGGCTAACGGTCAACATTAATAACGGGTAATTTCTACTATGGCAAGTGTAGGACTCTTCTTTGGTAGCGACACTGGTAACACAGAAGCGGTCGCTAAAATGATCCAGAAACAACTGGGCAAAAAGCTAGTTGAAGTCAAAGATATCGCGAAATGTAGCAAAGAAGATATCGATAACTTTGACCTACTGTTGCTAGGTATCCCAACTTGGTACTACGGTGAAGCACAGTGTGACTGGGATGACTTCTTCCCTGAGCTGGAGCAAATCGACTTCTCCACCAAACTGGTTGCTATCTTTGGTTGTGGTGATCAGGAAGACTACGCTGAGTATTTCTGTGACGCAATGGGCACGGTACGTGAAATCGTCGAAGGCCGTGGCGCGACAATCGTTGGCCACTTCTCTACCGAAGGCTTTGAATTCGAAGCGTCAAAAGCCCTAGTCGATGACAATCACTTTGTTGGCCTGTGTGTCGACGAAGACCGCCAGCCTGAACTGACAGAAGAGCGAGTTCAGAAGTGGGTTAACCAGGTGTATGATGAAATGTGCCTAGCCGAGCTAGATGACTGATCATCCCAACAGTGAGAAACCGACATGCCGGGCTTTATGCCCGGCATTTTTTATTTATTATTAGTTAGGTTATCGCCCGCGCGCCCTCAAGCGTATCCTTGTCACCATCCTCGCAAGTTGCACGATACTGTGGCTTTTTACGGACATACAATACCCGCTTCACCTGTGACACCACTTCCCCTTGGGTATTTTTCACCTGTACCACAAACTCAGGGAAGTATTTGTCCCCACAAGCCGTCGCAGCCATGATCTGTCCGAGCTGATCTTCGCTGATCAAAAAGTCGGCAAACAGATCCGTATTGCCGGGCTTGAGATAGTGAATTTCGGCCTGCTTATCCCAGATAAAATATTCTTTTCCGAGGATCCCTATCAGCATCAATGCATACACCGGATCGGTCAGCGAAAAAATGCTCCCTCCGTATTGAGTACGATTAGCATTTTTATTCCACCATTTTAACTTTAGCTGGATCCTCACTTGGCGAAAATCCTCAGAAATACGGACAATACGTATTCCCGCCCCCCAAAAAGGAGGCCACATATTCAGGGCAAACTTGACGATTGGCGGCCGGAAGAATCGATACACGGCAATATTCCCTCATGGCAGGTACGATGAGTCAATCCTAACTCGCCACCGTACATTTTGACAACATCCAGGCAACAAAAAGAAAAGTTAGATATCAGCAAGATTGACCCGTTTTAAGGTTTATTGTTACCTTGTGGTCACTTATAATGAGGTAAGAAGAGAAAGACTACCGTATCATGAGGGTGCGGGTAGCCAATAGGAAACTCCAATGTCAGATAACAATCACGCACTAAAACAAGCTGGCCTGAAAGTAACCCTTCCACGCCTTAAGATTCTGGAAGTGCTACAACAGCCGGATTGCCAGCATATCAGTGCTGAAGATTTGTACAAGAAGCTGATCGATATCGGTGAAGAAATTGGCTTGGCGACGGTATACCGCGTTTTGAACCAATTCGACGATGCCGGCATTGTAACGCGCCACCATTTTGAAGGTGGTAAGTCTGTGTTCGAACTCGCGACACAGCATCACCATGATCACTTGGTTTGCCTTGACTGTGGCAAAGTTATTGAGTTCTCTGACGAAATTATCGAAGAACGTCAAAAAGAAATCGCTTCTAGCTTCAACGTTCGCCTAACCAACCACAGCCTGTACCTATATGGTCACTGTATGGAAGGCAACTGCCAAGAAGACGACACCTTGCACGACAAAAAATAATTAGGCCCAAGTAAAAAACAATAAGGCCAGGAGCTCAACACTTGGCCACTCAATCAGCCTATCTGTTCTTGTTGGACAACATAAAAAAACCAGCCCGCAGGCTGGTTTTTTCATATCGGGCTAATACCGGCTTAGTCGCCAATTTTTGCCCAAGTATCGCGCAGACCAACGGTGCGGTTAAAGACCAGCTTCTCTTTCGAGGAGTCTTTGCTGTCCGCACAAAAGTAACCCATACGCTCAAACTGGAACGCTTTCTCCGCTTCGGCGTTAACCAATGAAGGCTCAACAACCCCATTCATCACAGTCAGTGATTCAGGGTTAATAACAGAAACGAAATCATCGGCTGCGCCAGGGTTTGGCACCGTGAATAGACGGTCGTACAAACGGATTTCAGCCGGAACACCCTGCTCGGCAGATACCCAGTGGATCACGCCTTTTACCTTGCGGCCATCGGCAGGGTTCTTGCCTAGGGTTTCGTTATCGTAAGTACAGAAGATAGTCGTAATATTACCGTCTTCGTCTTTCTCGATACGTTCAGCCTTGATCACGTATGCGCCACGCAAACGGACTTCTTTACCCAGTACCAGACGCTTGTACTTCTTGTTCGCTTCTTCGCGGAAGTCCTCGCACTCGATGTACAGTTCACGGGTGAACGGTACTTGGCGGCTGCCCATCTCTGGCTTGTTCGGGTGGTTTGCCACGTCCAGCATTTCAGCATCGCCATCGAAGTTTTCGATCACAACCTTGACCGGATCCAGCACAGCCATCGCTCGTGGTGCGTTCTCGTTCAGATCATCACGAATGCAAGATTCCAGCGAGCTCATCTCGATGGTGTTGTCTTGCTTGGTGACACCGATACGCTTACAGAACTCACGGATTGATGCCGGCGTGAAGCCACGGCGACGTAGGCCAGAGATAGTCGGCATACGTGGGTCATCCCAACCGTTAACCAAGTTCTCGGTCACCAGCTGGTTAAGCTTGCGCTTGGACATCACCGTGTATTCCAGGTTCAGGCGGCTGAACTCGTACTGGCGCGGCTGGCAATCAATCGTGATGTTATCCAGTACCCAGTCGTACAGACGGCGGTTGTCCATGAACTCCAACGTACAGATAGAGTGCGTAATGCCCTCCAGCGCATCGGAAATACAGTGGGTGAAATCGTACATCGGGTAGATGCACCACTTGTCACCGGTCTGGTGGTGAGTCGCAAAACGGACACGGTAGATGACCGGATCACGCATCACCATAAATGGTGAAGACATATCGATTTTAGCACGAAGACACATCTTGCCTTCTTCCACCTCGCCGTTCTTCATTTTTTCGAACAGCTCAAGGTTTTCTTCTACGCTGCGATCACGGTATGGGCTGTGCTTACCGGCTTCGGTAAGGGTGCCACGGTATTCGCGCATCTGCTCTGGACTTAGCTCATCAACATACGCTAAGCCTTTATTAATCAATTCAATAGCAAACCCGTATAGCTTATCGAAGTAGTTCGACGAGTAACAAATCTCACCGCTCCACTCAAAGCCCAACCAGTTAACATCGTTCTTAATAGACTCAACGTATTCGATGTCTTCTTTCTCAGGGTTAGTATCATCGAAGCGAAGATTACATTGGCCCTGGTAGTCCTGAGCAATACCGAAGTTCAAACAAATAGATTTCGCATGGCCGATGTGCAGGTAGCCATTAGGCTCCGGCGGGAATCGGGTATGTACGCTTGTATGTTTGCCACTTGCTAAATCCGCATCAATGATCTGGCGGATAAAGTTAGTTGGACGAGCTTCAGATTCACTCATCAATTACACCTCGTGTGCTTACAGGATTTTTTAAGTCCCCTATGATCCATAAATATAGGGGCCGACTCAACAAATAGTGTACATTGTTTGTCGATATGAATAAAAAAACCCCGCAATCGCGCGGGGTATCAGAGAAAATCGGCCGAAACAGGCGGGGGCTCCCCCGCCAATATTCACTACAGTGTTACAGAGCGGCTAAAACGCTGGCCGTCAGCGCTGATCGCACGGACCTCGACAGCACCAGCCACGGCCGGCTTACGATTGGCATCATAGGCCTGCCACGTCGCGCCCGAATCGGTCGAATACTGCAGTACCAGGCCCGGCATGCTGACGTTCATATGCAGCACACCCGCCTCGACCTTGGCTCCCGGTACCGGTACCCGGTACTGGATCCCTGCCGCATCAAGCTTGGCAAGCTCGCGCTGCCCCAGCAGGTTGGCAAAACGTGCCCAATCGCGATGCCGTGAGACCTTGTCGACATACTGAGTCGCCTGACTGTACTCCACACCCGGCTGGTAGTCACGCTCCCAGCTGGCCCGGTGCCAAGCACGCTCTGCCGCCGCCAGCAGCCGTGGGAAAACCATGTATTCATACTGCTCGTCGGTGCGAACTGTTTCACTCCATAGCTGGGCAGACATGCCATGGAAGCCATCAAACTTGGCTGTCCCCTTGCTGGCAAAGCCATTACCGTCGCGATCCACCGAGGTTTCGGCATTCTGCGGCAAGTTTTCCGGCGCAAAGCCGAACATCTTGCGGGTATCAGTTGCCCGGGTTGCCCAGTAGTAGCCCCGCTCTTGCGGATCCACTTCGTAAGGCATATCCATGTAGACATAATCCGGGTTCGAAACAATCAGATCATAGCCCTTCGCAGCCCAGTCGTAAGCCGAAGCACCGCCGCCCCAGTAAAGTACATCCCAGAAGTTGACTCGGACATTATCGGTGGCAAACGCATTGGCGTCCTCAGAATACTTCAGGCCATCCTGCCAGGCCTGGAAGTTCGCAATGCCCTTCCCTGCCACCACCTTGCTGACCTTCTCGGCAAAATAGCTTGGCAGGTGCGCGTAATCCGACACCACACCATCGGCAATGGCCTGCTGGCACATTGGCGATTTGGCAAACGGCTGGTCTTGCTTTGACAAGTCCAAATCGCCTTTCCACTCGACCTTGTCGGTCGCATTGATATCCTGGAAACCGGCTCCTAGTTTGATGTTCTTGGCTTCGTCACCGCCGAAATGCCAAGTGTTCAACGGCATGCCCGCTTGCTGGTGCATCGCCGCCATTTCAGTGATCACCTTGTCGACAAAGTTCAGCGAAGAATCCATACATGGGTTGATGAAGCTGCGCTTGTCGTAGAACTGCACCGTGGTGACATTGGAGGTATCTTGCGGATCCATCAGACGGTACTGGTTAGCCGCCGCCAAATTGCCCTCTGCCGCCAGGCGCTGGTAGCGCGCTTCCATCGCAACAACCGCTGCGCGTGAGTGGGCCGGCATATCAATTTCCGGGATCACCTCAATACCGCGCGCTTTGGCATATTCCAAGATCTCAAGATAGTCCTGCTTGCTATAGAAACCCGAACCGAAGTTATTGCTATCCGGTCCCGAGCCCAGCTGCGGCAACAGACAAGAGGTTTCTGACAAGTCATGGCAGCGCTGGCCACCGATGTCCGTTAGCTCAGGCAAGCCCGGGATCTCGATACGCCAGCCTTCATCGTCTGTCAGGTGGAAATGGAACTTGTTCAGCTTGTACGCCGCCATCTGGTCAAGCGTACGCAATATCGCCTTTTTCGAGTGGAAGTTACGGCCGACATCGACCATCACCCCACGGTAGTCAAAGCGAGGCGCATCCGTGACTTCCAAGGTTGGAATTATCTGCTCGGTACCGGTTCCCATCAGCGACATCAGTGACTGCAAGCCATAGAATGCACCTTGATAGTCATAACCGGTAATGACCGTTTGGCCATTGTTGATTTCGAGCTGGTAGGCACCAGAGATCTTATTGGCCAGGTCAAAACTCTGCGGGTCTAACACCAGCTTAACCGGATACTGGCCCTGGCTGTTCACTCCCAAGGTTGCCATGCGCTCAATTGCTGCTTCCAGCATTGGGGTTGGCATTGCCTGGTTATCAATCCGGATCCCGTTAGCAAGTGACACCGCGCTGCCGGTCAGGCGCGTTTCCAGCGGGGTCGGGATGATAGTCCCCGCCAGCTCTTCCTCGGCAATCAGCGCCACATCGCTGTTCTTGTCAAAGCGGGATTGCGCCGTCGCCAGGATATTGCTGTCGGTCGGTACGCGCTTCCAGTTCTCGCCATCGATTGGCGAGAGGTAAGCGGCCGGATCATCGTGATCCATGCTGGCCAGCGTACGCGGTTCAGAGTCACCTGCTACCACATAGGCGCGCGGCATATAGTCATTTTCGAACAACGTCCAGTATTCACCGATATACGGGATCACCACGCTCTCACCTGCCGCGAAGCCCTGGAACTTGTCCGTTGGCTCTAACGTATGCAGATCGCCGGTGATATGCGTTACTTTGAACTGTTCGTTCTGAACATCCAGAATCATGCGGATACTGTGGAAGTAAATTTTCCAATCAGTATTGGTCAGCGCCGGGCCGTTATTAGTCAGTGTCAGGTTGATCAAATCACATGACGCCCACTCTGCGGCCAGCTTGCGACAGTTAAGCCCCTCGTTGGCACCGTGGTTGGTCACAACCTGGTAGTTGACCCCCAAATTCTCAGCTAGCATATCGACCAGTTGCTGTTCCGAAGTCGCTGTTGATTGAGGCGCACAACCTGCTGTCGCCAAGGCGACTACAGAAGCAAGTAGACTTAAATTGAATGTTCTCACGAGTAACTCCTTCCCGATCACCAGGGCAGTACCAACCATTGGTACCCCTCTGGGCAAACAAACATAACAATGATCTGAAACCGCAGGCACCACGTATCGTCCTTGCTAAAAAAGGCACGAGCCTGCAAGGAAATCTTGGTTAATACAGTGCGAGGTAACAGGTGATTGCTGAGTCTGAATCAATATCGGCCTCCGAATGGAGGCCGATAGGGTCGTTAGCTATGACTTAGGGCTAAGTCATTAAGGAAGTTTTACCGCTGATAGGTCTTCGTTTGGCGATACTTTTTTCATCTCGCCAGCAACGATTTCAGCTAGTGGGCCTAGGATAACCTGTAGGTTGTTCGAACCAAGCTTAACCACACCCATTGCGCCTAGTGCTTTCAACGTTTTCTCATCAGCAAGGCTGCTGTCTTTCAGAGTTAGACGTAGACGAGTGATACATGCATCGATGTTTTCTAGGTTAGATACACCACCTAGCGCAACGATGTATTGCTTAGCAAGTTCACCCGTTTCCTGAGAACCAGTGGCATCAGAAGCTGTTTCATCTTCGTCTTCACGACCAGGAGTCTTCAGGTTGAACTTGATAATAACCGTACGGAAGATTGCGTAGTATAGGCCGAAGAATACCAGACCTTGAACAACCAGCATATACCAGTTAGTTGCTAGCGGGTTACGGCTCTGAAGCACCATATCTACCAGACCTGCAGAGAAGCCGAAGCCTGAAATCCACTGCATTGACGCTGCGATGTACACAGAGATACCTGTTAGTAGTGCGTGCAGTACATATAGGCCTGGTGCTAGGAACATGAATGCAAATTCTAGTGGCTCAGTCACACCGGTGAAGAAAGAAGCGAAACCAGCAGCAATCATGATTGAAGCAACTTTCTCTTTGTTCTCCGGCTTAGCTGTGTGGTACATCGCCAACGCTGCACCTGGTAGACCGAACATCATGATTGGGAAGAAACCACCCATGTAGATACCCGTAACACCCGGAACAGCAACACCTGCATCAATAGAGCCCTGACCACCAAGGAAGTTAGGAAGGTCGTTGATACCCGCTACGTCGAACCAGAATACCGAGTTCAGTGCGTGGTGTAGACCCACAGGGATCAATAGACGGTTGAAGAAGGCGTAGATACCAGCACCGAACTCACCAAGCCCCTGGATACCTTCACCAAAGCTTACTAGCGAGTTGTATACCGCAGGCCAGATGAACATCAGTACAAAGGCAATAAAGATACCGGCAATCGACATCAAGATTGGAACCAGGCGCTTACCCGAGAAGAATGCCAAAGCTTTATGCAGCTCAACATGCGAGAAACGGTTGTAGATCTCGGCAGCAACGATACCCACTAGGATACCAACAAACTGGTTATTGATCTTACCAAAAGCCGCAGGTACTGCACTTGCGTCGATACCTTGGATGTTTGCTACTGTTCCTGGAGCAAGTAGCGTGGTCACAACAAGGAAACCAACGAAACCGGATAGTGCCGCCGCACCGTCCTTGTCTTTGGACATACCGTAAGCAACACCGATAGCAAACAGTACAGACATGTTATCGATGATTGCGGAGCCCGCTTTGATCAAGAAGGCAGCCAGTGCACTGTTGGCACCCCAGCCGTTCGGATCAATCCAGTAACCAATACCCATTAGAATTGCAGCTGCAGGCAGCGTGGCAACTGGCACCATCAACGCTTTACCTACTTTTTGAAAATATCCAAGAATATTCACCCTTAGTTCCCCCTATGGTTTTCTTAGATTCGATGTTGGATAACTTATTTTAGTTACCCGATTAAGTTACTTGCAGTTTAAGAATTTTATTTCGCCCCGCAAATTAAAACGTCATCATTTGTGATCTCAGTCACCAGTAAGGGTAATTAACGGGCGATTTTGCTAGCTCGATCATAAAACTTATTTTATCATGCAAAACAAATGCGATAACACGCTATGATTAAATTGTAATTTATATATGGAATGAGGTGTCACTGTGAGACTAATCCCACTGAATGAAGCTAAAGATGTAGGTTTGTGGTCTGCTCGCTATATTGCTGATCGTATTAACAAATTTAAGCCAACAGCGGAACGTCCTTTTGTCCTGGGCCTACCAACTGGTGGCACCCCGCTAGCAACTTACAAGCGCCTTATCGAGCTTTATCAAGCCGGTGAAGTAAGTTTCAAGCATGTCGTCACCTTCAACATGGACGAATACATTGGTATTCCGGCTGACCACCCAGAGTCATACCGTAGCTTCATGTACAACAACTTCTTCAATCACATTGATATTCAAGAAGAAAATATCAACTTGCTGAACGGCAATACGGAAGATCACGAAGCGGAATGCCAGCGTTACGAAGACAAAATCAAGTCTTACGGCAAAATCAACCTGTTCATGGGTGGCGTGGGCAACGACGGCCACATCGCATTCAACGAGCCGGCATCTTCACTAGCGTCTCGTACCCGCATCAAAACCCTGACGGAAGATACCCGCATCGCGAACTCCCGTTTCTTCGATGGTGATATCAACCAGGTACCTAAATACGCGCTAACTATTGGTGTAGGTACGCTGCTAGATTCCGCGGAAATCATGATCCTAGTAACGGGCCACAACAAAGCGCTTGCCCTGCAGGCCGCCGTTGAAGGTTCTGTGAATCACCTATGGACAGTATCAGCGCTTCAGCTTCATCCTAAGTCACTGATTGTTTGTGATGAACCATCAACCCAAGAGCTGAAAGTGAAGACGGTTAAGTACTTCCAAGAGCTAGAAGCTGAAAACATCAAGCACCTGTAATAAAGGAGTTATTCATGTACGCGCTAACCAATTGCCGTATCTTCACCGGTAGCGATGTGCTGAATAACCACGCCGTCATTATTGACGGCGTGAACATTCACGCGGTCTGCCCAGTCTCAGAACTTCCAACGGATATCGAAGTCCGTGATCTCGATGGTGCCAATCTCACCCCAGGCTTCATCGACCTTCAACTCAATGGTTGTGGCGGCGTCATGCTCAACGACGAAGTCAATGCCGACACCATCCACACCATGCACCGTGCCAACCTGAAATCAGGCTGCACCAGCTTCCTTCCGACGCTTATCACCTCTTCTGACGAAGACATGAAAGCCGCTATTGCTGCCGAGCGAGAATACCAAAGCAAATACCAGAACCATTCACTGGGCTTGCACTTGGAAGGGCCATACCTCAATGTGATGAAAAAAGGTATCCATTCGGTTGACCATATCCGTCGCTCAGATAACGAGATGATCAACACCATCTGCGAAAACGCCGATGTGGTCACCAAGGTAACCTTGGCGCCGGAACAAAATGATCATAGCCATATCGAGCAACTGGTCGAAGCTGGTATCGTGGTATCGGCCGGCCACACCAATGCGACTTACGTAGAAGCTCGCAAAGGCTTTGCGTCAGGCATCACCTTCGCCACCCACCTGTTCAATGCCATGACGCCGATTGCTGGCCGTGAGCCGGGGATGGTCGGGGCTATCTACGACACGCCAGAGGTGTATACCGGGGTGATTGCAGACGGTTTCCACGTCGATTATGCCAACATTCGCATGGCACACCGCATGAAGGGCGACAAACTTGTTTTGGTCACCGATGCAACTGCACCTGCAGGAGCAGACATTGATCACTTTATTTTTGTCGGCAAGAAAGTATATTACCGTGATGGCAAGTGTGTTGATGAAAATGGCACACTTGGCGGTTCGGCACTAACCATGATCGAAGCAGTTCAGAACAGTGTCGAGCATGCAGGTATCGCCCTGGACGAAGCGATTCGCATGGCAACCCTCTATCCTGCTCGCGCGATTGGCGTTGATCAGAAATTGGGAGCCATCAAAAAAGGCATGGTAGCAAACCTGGCTATTTTTGATCGTGACTACAAGGTTCGGGCGACTGTTGTTAACGGTGAATACGAGCAGAATTAACTATGACAGGCGGACAAATTGGTAATGTTGATCTGGTAAAGCAGCTAAATAGTGCAGCTGTTTACCGGCTCATCGACTTGCAAGGCCCTATATCGCGAATCCAGGTAGCTGATGTCAGTCAGCTTGCACCTGCAAGTGTTACTAAAATCACCCGCCAACTGCTGGAGCGCGGCCTGATCAAAGAGGTCGCGCAGCAGGCTTCCACTGGAGGCCGGCGTGCAATTTCGCTGACTACTGAGTCAGCCCCTTTCCACTCGATCGCCATTCGACTTGGGCGAAACTACATCGAGCAAACCATTTACGATCTCAGCGGTAAATACATTGTCGGTACCGCGCATCCTTTCCATTACACCAGTCAGCAAGAGCTCATCGATGGCTTGCTCGAACATATCCGCAAGTTCATTGCCGACAACCAAAATGTGCTGCGTGAGCTGGTCGCCTTCGGGATCACCCTGCCAGGTCTTATCGATCCGGAAAGCGGCGTTGTCGAGTACATGCCGCACATCGAAGTCGACAATCTCCCGCTGTCAGAAATCATTACCGACAAATACGGCGTTGCCTGCTTTGTCGGCAACGATATCCGCGGCTTGGCGTTGGCCGAACACTACTTCGGGGCAAGTAAAGACTGCAAGGATTCAATCCTTGTCAGTGTCCATCACGGAACCGGGGCTGGGATCATCGTCAATGGCCAGGTTTTTCTAGGCTATAACCGCAATGTCGGTGAAATTGGCCACATCCAGATCGACCCGCTCGGCGACAAGTGCCAGTGCGGTAACTTTGGCTGCCTCGAAACCGTTGCAGCCGATCCGGCGATTATCCGCCACGTCAAGAGCCTACTCACGCAAGGTTACCCAAGCTCGTTGCAGGAGCTGGAAGAAGTTACCATGCCGGCTATCTGCGATGCGGCAAACAAGGGAGATGAATTGGCGAGCCAGGCCCTGATCAAAGTCGGCAACCAGCTTGGCAAGGCCTTGGCAATGACGATTAACTTGTTTAATCCCCAGAAAATCATTGTCGCGGGTAATATAACCCAAGCCAAAGACGTCGTTTTCCCGGCGATTCGCCGCTGCGTAGAGACCCAGTCGCTGTCAACCTTCAACAAAGACCTGCCAATTGTCGAGTCTGAGCTGTATACCCAGCCAACGATTGGCGCGTTCTCCATGATCAAGCGCGCGATGCTCAACGGTGTCTTGCTGCAGCGCTTGTTGGAAGAGTAAGAAACACACAGAATAGCTGTCTAAGTTATTCATCCTGTTACAAAATATTAAGGGCAGCCTCCAGACAGGAGACTGCCCTTTGTGTTATATTCCGCCATCAATCATTGAGTCGTACTCGCAGGGCCTGTACCTTGCAGCACGCCACAGCAAGCAGCCAGTCCACACCTCTAATAAATCTACTTTGGGCCTGGCCAAGAACCCGTAAGGAACGTCAGCCTAGCATGGAACTTATCTATATTATCGCCGCCTTCTTGGCCGGCTTTATCGCACTGCGGTGCAAACTGCCCCCACTGGTGGGCTTCCTCGTCGCAGGGTTTGCCCTAAACACGGCAGGCTATACCTCCACCCCGGTACTGACCACCCTCGCGGATCTTGGGGTCACCCTACTGCTATTTACCATCGGCCTGAAGCTCGATGTCAAAACCCTGCTCGCCAAGGAAATATGGGGCGGCGCCACCCTGCACAATCTGCTCACGACCGGCCTATTTACCCTCGCCTTGCTGATCCTCAAGCAGCTCGGCATTGGCATGATGGCCGATCTGGAGGTCGCCCAGCTGGCCCTGTTGGGCTTCGCCCTGTCGTTCTCCAGCACGGTATTTGCAATCAAGGTGCTACAGGAAAAAGGCGAGCTTAATGCCACTTACGGTACCCTCG